>JBAZLX010000027.1:0-16370 GCA_041650075.1 Bdellovibrionales bacterium
GGAGTCCCGAATAAAGTTGCGGCATTGAAAATCTGTTCTTGCGGCGTGATGTCGTCCGACGCTCCCGCCAGAAGATACGTGGGGCACACAATGGTTTGAGGCGCAACGGTTTGCCCCAAAGCCTCGAACTCGCCCTTGGCAAAACGGTTTTCCTTGAATAGCTGTTCGACGACCTGCAAAAACCAGCGGCCCGGCAAATCGATCACGCACTTATACCAGCGTTCGAAAGCCTCGTTTTTCTGCGAGTATTCGGGGTCGTCAATGTATTCGTTAAGCGAGATGAACTTATTCATCATATGCCCTTCGGGATGCATGCTCTTGAATCCCTCAAGCAAAAAATACCCGCGCAACAGGCCGTTTCCGGCGGTGACGAGATTTTCATAAAAAGACATCGGCAAAATATTGGCCAGATCACGAACGACGCCGTTGCCCGCATGCATGTCAATAGGCGACCCCGCGCAGACCAGCGCGGCGACATGGACGGGATAGCGCGCCGCGTAAAGGGCGGCCATCCAGCCCCCCTGGCACAAGCCGATAAGATTGACCCTCCCGCCAAGAAAGCAAACGACGGCGTGAATCTCGGCCAGATAGGTATCAATATCGTAATCCTTCATGTCGTCCGTCGCATTGCGCCAGTCGGCGCAGAAGACGCGCGTAAGGCCGTTTTGAAGCAACGTTTCGATCAAGCTTTGTTTTTTGCGAAAATCGGCGATGACGGAAGTGTGACCGGCATAAGGAGGAAGCACCAGCGTCGGGATTTCGTTTTTGGCATAGGACGTCGAAAAATCGCGCAGGACGAAAGTGTGCAGCTCGCTCGCGATTTTGTTGGGCGTGGCCCATTCCGAAGACTGGTTTGCGGCGTTTTTTTTGAGAATGTTTTCGAAAAACATCAGGCATTTCCATGGCGTTTCGACCGCGCCTTTTTCCATGCACAAAGCCATGCCGACGGGCCAGAAAATCGGGCATTCAATACCGGCAAAGGGGTTTTTAAGTGCGGGCATGTCGAGAGATGGAAAAAACGAGAAGGAGGGCTTTTATGCTACCACGATATTTCCAATGCCAACACCCTTTTTAAATTTATCGTACGGCGGCGCGCTTCAGCCGGTCGTTGATAGCGACCCCCAGCCCGATATTGGGAATGGAGGCAACGGCAATGCCGGAGCAAGAAGGATTATCCAAATCCCGTAGCATGGCGAACAGGTTAGCGGCAGCCTCGTTAAGGTCGCCCGTTGGGCTTAAATTAAGCCGCTTTTTTCCGCCTTTAACGGAACCTTCTGCGCCGAAAGCCAAAAAGGCTTCGTTTGGCGAAACCGTTGTGACGTTTAAGCGAACGGGCAAATGCGGCGCATAATGGCTCGCAAGCATACCCGGAGAGGGCGGCGCGTTCGTCGAGGCCGCTTCATATAAGGAAATTTTCTGACCGAGCGCAGCCTCAAGCTGCTCCTGCGTAATGCCGCCCGGGCGCAGGATTGTCGGGGAAGGAGAGATCAGGTTAAGAACCGTGGACTCAACCCCGATTTGCGTTCTTCCTCCCGCTAAAATCAAATCAACTTTATCGCCCAACGATTCCGCGACGTGTTCGGGCGTCGTCGGGCTGAGCTTTCCCGACGCGTTGGCGCTTGGCGCGGCGATGGGCAGGCCTGTAGCGCGAAGTAATTTTTGTGCGTCCGCGTGCGAGGGAATGCGCACCGCGAGCGTTTCAAGCCCCGCGCTTGCCAGAAGCGACACGGGAGAGCCGTTTTTACGAGGAAGGATCAGCGTTAAAGGGCCCGGCCAGAACGTCGCGGCCAGAAGTCTTGCCGTATCGTTCCATTCGACCAGCGGATCGAGCGCAGATACATCCGCGACATGAATGATCAGGGGATTAAAAGAAGGACGACCCTTTGCTTCGTAAATTGCCGCGACGGCGCGACCGTTTGTAGCGTCCGCGCCCAGCCCATAGACGGTCTCCGTCGGAAAGGCGACAAGCTTGCCGTCGCGCAAAAGGGCTGCGGCGCGGTCTATGGAATTGTCATCTACGGGTAAAAGTGTTGTCATTGTCGTGGGTTGCGGGCTGTTGGCGTAACGCGTTTCTCTGTGATACAGAGATAGCCCCGTTTGAAAGTCCTTAAAAGGCCTTTGTTTGTGCTCCCATGCTGCGTTCCTTACGCACCTTCACCGAAATACTCGCCGCGCTTGTCGGAGTCACGATAATCTGCGCGCTTTTGCTTGCGTGGAGGCTAAGTTCGTCGCCGGTAAGCCCTGATTTTTTGACCCCTTATATTAAGACGGGCATCGAAAGCCTTCTTCCCGGAAGCAAGGTTCAGATAGACTCTCTTCTAATGACCTGGGATCGCCCCAGCCATTCTTTCGTCTTTCACGCCAAAAACGTTAAAATCAACAATGCCAACGACGACACCATTGCCGATATTCCGGTCTTCGATGCCAAAGTCAGCATGCTCGGCCTTCTGTTCGGGCAAATCATCCCCACCAAACTCTCGATTGACCAACCTCAAATCAAGCTGGATCGCGACAAGAACGGTATCCTGACTTTTAACGGAAGGGCAATCGGAACCGCAGAGCCTCAAACGCCGTCTGAACCTATAGACAAAACGATAGAAAGCGCCGCCGAACGTCTTTCCGGCGCAGCCTTTACCCAGAAATTGGCCATGACGCACGCCGTCTTCGGCATTCACGACGAAAAACTGCAAAAAGACTGGCTGCTTTCCGTTCCCGAACTTTCCGTTACGCGCAACGGATTAAAGAATTTCAATCGGTCGCTCAGATACGGGGCGCTGTCGGGACGCATGACCATCGAACTTCCCAAGGCGCGCGATTCCTCTCTTGCGATTACATATGAATATGACCCCTCCATCCGTCAGCACAAACTGACCTCCGCTTTCGAAAAAATAACGCCGGCGCTCGTTGCGGGGGAAAATCCGGCGGCTTTTGGCCTTACGGCGTCGTCGGTTATTGACTTGCCCTTAACGGGAAGGGCCGAGCTTATATTCGACGAAAGCCTTAAGCTCGTTAAGATTGCGGCGCAAATTCACGGCGACGAGGGACGCCTCGTCAGCCCCGATTTCTGGGATAGCCCGTGCCCCGTCAAGGGACTGGATTTGAACGTTAAATACAACCGCGTCACGCGCAAGCTTACGGTATCCGACACGCGCATAGATTTTAACGGGCCGACGCTCGACATCAAAATTGACGGCACGCCGTCATCCGAACAAGGCCGGGATCTGGATTTCACGGCAGAACTGAAAGTCGAAAAGCTGCCCATGAACAGATACGGCGAAATCTGGCCCAAACCCGTTTTGCCGAATCCCCGTTATTGGCTGACGGCGAATTTGCACGACGGAACGTTTGACCGCGCCGACGTCACGCTGAAAGGGTCGGCGGCCTTCAACGATCTTGCCAATCCTTTTATTGCCGAAGGGGGAGGCACGATCGCCGCCTCGGGCGGAAAGGTAATCTACCTTGACGGCATGCCGGCAGCGGAAAACGTCGGCGCCGAAGCGACCTTCGATCTCAAGAAAATGGACGTGAAAATTACGGGCGGAGGCATCGGGAACATCCGTATTTTGCCCTTTGACCTTCGAATTACGGGGCTTGCCGAAATTGACCAATACATTGATCTTCCCCTCAAAATTTCCGGGCCGTTGCAGGAAATCATGCAACTGCTCGATCATCCGCCCCTTATGTATGCCAAAGCGTTGGGCGTTTCTCCCAAAGACATGAGCGGCAAAATCGAAGGAACGGTCGTTTTCCGCTTTCCCCTTCTCAAAACGCTTGAAATGAAAGACATGGAGCTTCACGCCGTGGCGAACGCGACGGACGTTGCCTCGTCAAAATTGATTCCCGGCGTTCCGATAGATCAGGGAGACCTTGCGCTGGATCTCAACATGTCGGGTTTCAATCTTAAGGGAAAAGCTTCTTTGGGCAAATCGCCGTTCCGCGTCTTCTGGGAAGAAAAGTTTGAGCAAAAAGCCAACATTCCCCTGCGGCAAATCAAGGCGGTCGGCACCGTCCGCGACGACAAATGGAACAACTTTGGCATAGCGGCCTTTAACGGCACGAAGGGGCCGATCAAAGTCTCTTTGGATGTGATCAAGCATACCAAGAATAAAATGACATACGCGGGCGCTCTGGATATGACGTCTGCCGACCTTGTCATAAGCCAGATCAACTGGAAAAAGCCCGCCAACAACGCGGCTGTGTTAAAATTTTCGGCAGAGAGCCTGTCCGGAAAACCCATAACCGTTTCCCCCATCGTGCTTGAAGGAAAAGGCGTTGCCGCCTCTGGCAGCGCCGTTCTTTCCGAAGATATGGAGCAGCTTTTATCCCTCGATTTTTCGCCGTTGACGGTCGGTCGAACGAATGCGGCCATAAAATATGTGCAAGAATCCGACGACAAAGGCCTGCAGTTTGAAGCCAAAGGCGCGGCACTGGACCTTTCCGGCCTGAGCTCCGGCGATTCCGACGGAAAAGCATCCCAACCCAAAAAAATCAGTATCGAGGTTGACCGACTTTATACGGCGGAAGACGGCCTGATAGATAAAGTGAAGCTGTCCGCGTTGCGCGATAAAACGAGCTGGAAAGAAATCAGCTTTCAGGGAAAAGCCGATGGCGACGCGCCATTAAACATCGAACTGTCGCCGAAAGCGGACGGAACCCGCACCTTCAAGTTCGTATGCGGAAATTTCGGCAAGGCGATGAAAGGCCTTGGCTTTACGAATACGATTAAAGACGGAAAAATTTACGTCGTGGGGCAAAGCTCCCCCGAAGAGCCCGCCACCATCAAAGGCAATGCCAAGATCAACAACTTTACCGTCAGCAAACTTCCGATACTGGCCTTGCTGCTTAATGCGACATCGCCGTTCGGCTTCACGGGTCTTTTGACCGATACGGCGGAATTCAACCACTTCGACGGCGCGTTTATCTGGAAGGGAGACGAAATCTCCATAACCAGCGCGCACGTTTCCGGGCCGTCGGTCGGCATCAATATAGACGGCAAGGTGGACATGGCGACCAGCAACGCGAATTTGCAAGGCACGCTCGTTCCGTTCAGCACCGTGAACAGCATACTCAACAGCATTCCTCTGATCGGGGATTTGATTACAGGGGGCAAAGATCAGGGGGTTCTGGCGGTATCCTACGAAATCAACGGAAACATCAATAAGCCGAAAGTTTCCGTCAATCCTGTATCCTTGTTGACGCCCGGTTTTATCCGCAATCTGTTTTTCTCCGATAACGAAGAGGAGGAAGAAGAACAAGAGCCGGAACAAGAGCAAAAGCAGGAACAGAACCAGAAAGAATAACCTCATGGCTTTCAAAGAATCCGTTTTTTCCGTATCGGCCGAAGGCGCCGGTTTTGCCGTTAGGCGTGCAGGCAAAACGCTCGAAACGCCCCTTCATTATCCCCTCGAGGTTCCGTCGCGCGCTTTGGCCGAAGCGATTGTCAGGGAATTCGACACGCAAGGCGAAAAGACGGATCTGCGCAAAATGCCTCATACGCAAATGGCGCTGACGGCGATAGACGTAACGCGTCTGCAAAGGGAAGACATTCTCAAAAGCCTCCGGCGTTACGCCGGAACCGAGCTCATCTGCCAGCGCGCCGAAGCGCCGCCCGATCTTGTCGCCGCGCAGGAAAAAGCATGGAATCCATATATTGACTGGTGTCGCGAAAGGTTTGCCGCCAACCTGCAAACAGGCTCCGGCATTCTTCCGTTCGAGCAAAAAGAAGACGCCGTCGCAGCCCTCTGTTCTTATATCGGGACGCTCGATCCGTTTTTCCTGACGGGGCTGGGCGCGGCCTGCGGCGCGCTTGGCTCCCTTGTCCTTGGCCTCGCGCTTATGGAGCGCCAGGCAGGCGTTGCGGAAGTATTTGAAGCGGCGGAACTCGACGCCCTCTGGCAAATCAGAAAATGGGGCGACGATCCGGCCTCGCAAGGGCGGCATGGGGACATAAAGCGCGATCTGGCCGTCTGCGCCGAATGGTTTTCGTTGCTCGGGAAATAAAGCTTGCTTCTATTCGGCGAAGTCAAACCCTCTTGAGGTATCGGGAGCGCTAATTCCCAATTGCTTGTCCCGGTACTGGCGGACGATGCTGCGCATCGTGGCATAGAAGTCCAAAGCGCCCGAACGCAAAGCATCGTATTCATCCAGCACGGCCTCTCTGCGCGTCAGGCCTTCCGCGACAAAGCTGGTGATAAGATAGGTATCCCTAACCGTCTTGCCGTGCGCCTCGGCGAAGTATTGCCACGGCGACATGATCATATCCACGCCCAGACCGGCGGCGTCGCGGAAATTCGAAGGGCCGAACAAAGGCAAAACCAAATACGGCCCGCTTCCAAGGCCCCAGGCGGACAGCGTCTGCCCGAAATCGCCGTGTTGCTTGGCCAAATCCCAACCGTCCGCAACCTCAAAAAGGCCGCCGACGCCTACAACGGTATTAACGGCAAAACGCTGAGCCGTAACGCCCGCGCTGCCTGCCTTACCCTGAAGCATATTGTTGGCGAAGGTGACGGGTTCGCCCAGGTTCGACAGAACGTTGGCGACGCGTTCGCGCAAAAAAGTGGGAACGATAAAGCGGTATACTTCGGTCGCGGGCTTGATCAGCAGGCGATCGAGAAAATCGTTGACGTTAAAAATAGCGCGGTTCATCGGCTCCAAAGGATCGTTGATTTCCAGCGCTTCTGCTTGGGCTTCCGGCGATTTCGGCACGTCGGCGCAGGCCACGAGCAAGGTTGGCAAACACAGAAAAGTGAGAGCGAGAAAAAGAGGACGGACGCGCATGATAGGTCTCTGAAAGAAGGGCGAATCTAGGCTATGGCAACGTATCTTTTTTCCCGAAACTGTACAATACGGGAAGAATAAAAAACGTGCACGAGAGGGAATATACCAGAGAAATAGTTAATAATTCACCCATGCCGCGCGTCCCAATGTGTGAAGAAAAGCTTAAAGAAACGAACGCAACGAGTACTGTCGCGGCGCTGAAAAGAACGGCGCGAGCCATGCTTGATTGCAAAAAGTCCCGTCGTTTCTGCCTTCCGAAGAAAACAAAATAAACCGCATACGAAACGCCCAGACTGAACAAAAGGGGCAGGGCGATAATGTTGGCAAAGTTAAGCGGCAGGCCGATCAGGGTGGTCGTTGCAAGAGTCAGGATGCCCGCAAGGACTAAAGGCAGAAGCATCAGGACGACATCGCGGACGCGCCGCAGGACAAGAAGCGACAGAAGGGCGATGGAAACAAAACCGTAAATACCGGCGTGAACGAAAGCCGAAACGATAGTGCGTCCGGACTCGCGTATGGAAACCGGAGTCCCCGACGCCAAAGGCGTCACTTTTTGAACGGCGTCAATAAAGCGGTTCAGCATGTCGGGGTCGCGGGGGTTGTTATCGGCGCCGCGTTTGGGGAAAACCTCGATCAGGCGCTGTCCGTCCGGGGCAATCCAATCGCGCCTCAATTCCTGCGGAATATCGGCCAAAGTCACGGGCTTGGCGGCTAAGTAGTCTATAAGCTCCGACATTTTTGCCTGCATGGGCAGAAGGATATTGTCGGAGGCGCGGGCAAGAAGCTCCGGCGAGGCTTTCGATACAACGGTTTCCAAAGCATCGGCCAGTCCGCGCGCTGCAGGAACAACGGCTTCCGTTGCGCGAAGCATCGCGGCCGTCTTGGTCAATTCATGAAGCGTATCGCTCTCGCTCGGAAGGGGCGCCGGAGGAAGGGCAAAAGTCGGCTCCAGAAGGGCGGTCGTGTCGGCGATCATGGCCAGCTTTTCATCCTGTTCGGCGGGGATGAAGCTGTTCAGCGTCAAAACATGATCGGTTTCCGGAAGTTTTTCGAGCGCCGCAACAAGGCTTTTTTCCTCATCTTCCGAAGCGGCGAGAATCTGCGCGGCATAAGCGTCCGAATCCGGATCGTTCATGACATCGAACATCGTCGCGACGGATTCCTTTTTCGGGTTTTTCAGGTTCAAGGGATCGAAATCAAAACGAACCTGCGAGGCCACGGCAAGCCCCGCCAAGGCCAGAACGAGAAAAGCGGGCAAAAGAACTTTGCCGCGCGATGTCAAAAAAGCATTCAAGGGCGCAAGCGCTTTAAAGCCGATATTTTCGGCTTCGGCCGGCGGCTTGGCCAGGGTCATCAGGGCAGGGAGGAGCGTGATGTTGAGAATAAACGCGATAATCATCCCCGCCCCGGCAATAAGCCCAAGCTCGGACACGCCGCGATAATCGGTCGGAATAAAGGCCAAAAAGCCCAAAGCGGTGGAACCCGCCGCCATAGCCAAAGGCGCCGCGATGACATGCGCCGTATGGCGCAAGGCCGCGGCATGATCGGGTTCGCGCGCATGCTCGTCGCGGTAGCGCACGCCGAACTGGATGCCGAAATCCACGGCAATGCCGATAAACATGACGGCAAACGCGACTGAAATCAGGTTCAATGAACCGACGGCAAACGTGGCAAAGGCCGTCGAAGCGATAAGCCCCGTCAGAAGCGTAAAGGCGATGGGCAGAACGATGCGCGCCGAGCGCATGGCTAAAAACAGCAAGCCCATCACAAGGGCGGAAGAAAGAAGCAAAGAAAGCTCGGCGCCTTCGGCAACGCTCGAAAACTCGTCGTCGTTCAGCGGAATGGATCCCGTCAGGCGCACGCTGACGCCGTTTTGGGGCGTAAGCTCAAGCTCTTTTGCGGCCTGCCGGATAAAGGTCGTAGCCGCCTCGCCGGGCTGAAGCGACGAAAAATCCAGAACCGGCTTCGCGATAACGAATTTCCGCAATTCCCGCGCCGCCAGCGGGCTATCGGCTTCCGGCACCATGGCGCGCCAGTCCAGCGAATAGTTTTGTCCCTCGATTGCCGCGCGAACCGCCCGCGTTATTTCGGCAAAAGGCCGATCGAGCTGCGTCCCGTCAATGGCTTTGGCTTCGACGCCGCGCAGGGTCATGCCGATTGTGCTGAAGAATCCGCGCAGGGAAGGATCGCTGGTGGTTACGCCCAAAAGCGGCTGCGCCTGCGCGATCTGGTCAAGAACGCCGGCCAACTCGTCTTTCGAAAGATACAGAAGTCCGTTGGTGCGGAAAAAAGGCAGCGCATCGGGACGCGAAACAAAAGTGAAATCGTCCTTATTTGCGGCGATCACGGAAGTCAGAGCCTGCGCCGCATTTTCGGCGGCGGCGCCGGTTTTGCCGTCAATGACGACGACGATGGTATCGTTTTTTTGGGGAAAGGCGGCTTCCAAGGCTTTTTCTCTTACGCGCCAGTCCAGAGATTCCGAAAGCAACTGGTTAATGTCGGTGCTGATCGAGATATTTTGAACGACATAGGCGCCAAGCCCGATGGACAGGAAGATCGCGCCCGTAACGATGGATACCGCAAATCTGCGGCTGAAATCGACGACGGATATAAGGAAAGAGGCAAACATGAAAAGCACAAGGGGCAAAGGAAAAAGCAATAGATAAACAACATATAAAGATTGCCGAGACAAGCGTTTTTGACTATCTCTTTGCCTGATCGGGGAGTGGCGCAGCCTGGTAGCGCATCTGCTTTGGGAGCAGAGGGTCGCAAGTTCGAATCTTGTCTCCCCGACCACTCTTTGCTCGCGTAGCGAATAAAGAGTGTCGCGCCGAAGCCCGAAGGCGGGGTTTGGTGAATAGGCAGTGCCTTACCGCAATAACTATCGTCATCCCGGCCTAGCCGTGCGCCGACGCTCGATAGAAAGAGAAAAACCACTCAAAATAACCATCGTCATACCCGCCCCCGCCTTCGCGAGGGCAGGCTCCGGTGGGCACCCCCTTTGGTTTCTCTTTTGCCTTTTTTCTCGTCATGCCCGCGAAGGCGGGCATCCCATTTGGTTTCTTTGTTTCGCAAACCATAAAACTTTTTGGTCAAGTTATTGAAGACGGCAAAAAGCCTATGCATTCGAAAAATATAATCCTGCTCAGGCCTTATTTTCGCCAAGCGGCATTTCTAAGTATTTAAATAATCCTGTACACGTGCCATAATCTCTATTGATTGTGGAAATAAGCATGCCCCCTTCCATAGGCTTCCCCCCTGTCGCGCGTGCCGATGCGCGCGTCCTTATCCTTGGCACCCTGCCGGGCGCGGAATCCTTAAGGCAGCGGCAGTACTATGCCAAAAAACAAAACAGCTTTTGGCGGATCATGGGCGAAATCGTCAACGCGCCCCCGGAAATGCCTTATAAAAAGAGGCTCGCGTGTCTTACAAAAAACGGCATCGCTTTATGGGACGTATGTGCCTCCGCCGAACGCAAAGGCAGCCTCGATTCCAATATAAAGGCCGAGAGATTGAACGACTTCGAGTTATTTTTTAAAAAACACAAAAAGATCACGCTGATATGTTTCAACGGCCAACCGGCGGCCAAAAAATTCCGCCGTTTCGTATGGCCGCAACTTTCCGGTAGAAATTTCGATTTTTGCATCCTACCCTCAACCAGTCCGGCCTATGCGGGCATGAGGTACGAACGGAAACTGGCGCGCTGGCGCAAAGCACTGCGAAAGGCCGTCAAAGCGAATGCAAAAAAAATTTAAGAACATCGTCGTTTTGACGGGAGCCGGCATATCGGCAGAATCCGGCGTGCCCGTATTTCGCGGCCCCGACGGTCTCTGGCACGGCCGCCGCGTCGAAGACGTGGCGACGCACGAAGCTATTTGCCGCGATCCGTGGGGCGTGAACGATTTTTTCAACGGCTTGCGCCGCTTTGTCAAAGACATCCAGCCCAACGCGGCGCATCTCGCGCTCAAGAAGCTCGAAGACGGCTACCGGAACAACCTCTTCCTCGTTACGCAAAACGTCGACCCTTTGCATAAGCGCGCAGGCAGCAAGAACCTCTATCCCATGCACGGCGAACTGCACAGCGCGTTATGCAACGCATGCGGCCATAGGTTCGACTTTTTTGACGACGTTCTGAAAGAAACGCCGTGCCCCAGATGCAAGCAAACCGGCTTCCTGCGTCCCGACATCGTTTTGTTCAACGAAATGCCGTATCATCTCGATGAAACGATCGCCGCGCTCTCCGGCTGCGATCTGTTTATCGCGGTCGGAACGTCGGGCTTTGTCTATCCGGCGGCGGGTTTCGTTGATCTTGCCGTTCATTCCGGAGCCTACGCTATCGAGGTTAATCTCAAGGAAACCGAGCGCTCTCCGGCCTTTCACGAAAAGCGCACCGGCCCGGCAGGCACAACGCTCCCCGTCCTTGTTGACGAATTGATGGCCTCCCTCTCCCCCTCTTAAAAAGTGGCGGGATTCGTCCGGAAGTGGTAGATTACGCGGCAGAGTCTTAGTTCCCGATGGAGCCTTTTATGACAGTTGCCTCTCCCGCCCAGAATTTTCTCGACGTTCTTTACAGCCGCCGCTCGGTGCGCAACTTCAAACCGAAACCCCTTGACCAGAACACCATCCGCGCCTTGCTCGACGCGGCCATCCACGCGCCGACGGCGATGCACGAAGAACCGTGGTCGTTTGTCGTCATTCAGGACAAAAAGCTTCTTGACCGTCTGTCCGAAAGCGCCAAGGAAAAAATCCGCCACGACTATGAAGGAAAAGAATCCGTTCAGGCCGATCATATGCTGGAAATGGTCAACGACGAACGTTTCCATCTTTTCTACAATGCGGGCACGCTGATCGTCATTTGCTGCAAAAACCCGGGCACGACGGGCGTCGCCGACAGCTGGCTGGCGGCAGAGAACCTGATGCTTGCCGCGTGCGCGAAGGGCTTGGGCTCTTGCGTTATCGGCCTTGCGGTAGGCGCGCTCAATACGCCGGAATGGAAAGAAGCCTTGGGCATACCGGCCGGAAGCGCCGCTGTCGCCCCCCTCATCGTCGGCGAGCCTGACGGAGAAGCGTCCGTCGTGCCGCGCAAGCCTCCGGAAATTCTGACGTGGAAATAACGCAGCCGAAAAGAAAGCTCCCTGGCGCTATCTGGGCTCTCGGTTTTGTCAGCCTTCTGATGGACGTATCGTCCGAACTTGTTCATAGCCTGCTGCCGATATTCATGGTGACGACGCTTGGCGCGTCGACAATGTCTTTGGGGCTTCTCGAAGGACTGGCCGAAGGAACGGCGGCAATATCTAAAATGTTTTCGGGGGTTTTAAGCGATTGGCTCGGCAAACGGAAAGCGCTAGCCGTCGTCGGATACGGCCTGTCCGCGATCACGAAACCGTTTTTTCCTTTGGCGCACAGCATCGAATGGGTTTTTGCTGCGCGTATTATTGACAGAGTCGGCAAAGGCGTCCGTGGCGCCCCGCGCGACGCCTTGCTTGGCGAAATCGCGCCGCCCGAACTGCGCGGCGCAGCCTATGGCTTGCGCCAGTCTCTCGACACGGTAGGCGCTTTTGTAGGCCCCGGTCTCGCGATTTTTCTGATGCTCCTTTTTGCGGGCGACATTCGCGCGGTATACTGGTTTGCGGCGATACCCGCCTTTTTATGCGTCGGTCTTTTGATCTTCGGCGTGCACGAGCCCAATCGCAAAAAGAGCGGCAGCGCCGCAAAATTCGCAATCAACAAAAACGAACTGAAAAAACTCGGGCGCGCCTACTGGTGGGTCGTCATCGTCGGCAGTGCCCTGACGCTGGCGCGGTTCAGCGAAGCGTTCCTTATTTTGCGCGCGCAGGATGCAGGGCTTCACGCCACATGGGTTCCGATCGTGATGGTTGTCATGAGCGTCGTCTACGCGCTGGCCGCCTATCCCGCGGGCGTTTTATCGGATCGGATGGATCGGCGGTTTATATTGATGATCGGCGTCGGGGTTCTGATATTTGCCGATCTCATTCTGGCTTTCGCCGGAAGCATAGGCGGAGTCATGCTGGGCGTCGGCTTGTGGGGGCTTCACATGGGGCTTTCGCAAGGGCTGCTCGCAACGCTTATTGCCGACGCGACGCCCGAGGAATGGCGCGGCACGGCGTTCGGCCTGTTCAATTTTATCAGCGGGTTTGTGCTTCTTGCGGCAAGCGCCATAGCGGGCTACCTGTGGGACGTCAGCGGCCCCCAAGGAACGTTTATGGCAGGCGCCCTTTTTACGTCGCTGGCTTTTGCCGGATTGCTCGTGACGCGGAAGAAATCAGTTATGAACAAAAGCCTTGTCTGAAAACACCCAGTCCTTCAGCTCTTTTGAAAAGCTTTGATCCTTGCGGCGAATCCATTCGATAAGCATCGCGGCGTGTTCTTTTTCTTCGTTAGCGTTATGAGCCAAAAGAGCCTTCAGCTCTTTATCCGAAGCGTCGTCAATTCTCTGATTGTACGAATCGATGGCGTCAAATTCCTCTTTCAAGGATTCGATGGCGCGATGCATGTCGCGCGTTTCCGGAGAAAGATCGTTAGACGGTTCCTGATACGGCATGGGGCACCTCCTTGTAAGAGAACGATTATAGCCAACCGCGTACCTTAAACCAGATATAAGGGCCGACGGCGCTCAACAGAATAAGAACCAAAGCAAAAGGATAGCCGAGCGTCCATCCCAGTTCCGGCATAAACTTGAAATTCATGCCGTACATGCTGGCGACAAGGGTGGGCGGCACGCCGACGACCGAAACGACCGTCAGCGCCTTGATGATATTGTTTTGCTCGATATTGATCATGCCCATCGTGGCGCTCAGCAGAAGCTGAACTTTATTGGACAAAAACACGTCATAATCGGACAAAGAAGTAATATCGCGATGCTGCAAATCCAGATGAGACCGCAAATCTGTCGAAAACCACTCGGGGCGCGTGCCGGAAACATAAGCCACGGCGCGGCCTATGCTCAAAAGGCTGTTGCGGATTTTGGAAGAAAGGTCGCCGTTATAGCCGATACGGCGCAAAATTTCCCTCAATCCCGCGGTTTGTCTCGCCGGCCGTCTGGAAGTCCAGAAAGAATTGCCTTTGCCGTGGAAAACGTTCTGCGACAGCAGGTCGAGCTCGCTGCCGACGGACTCAAGCACGTCGGCCGAACGGTCAACGATCGCGTCAATAAGGCCCACAAAAGCGCCCAAGCCTCCGGAAAACCCGCGCGACGGGCTCGCGAATTCTTCCTCGAAAGAGGCGAAAGACGTCAAAAGATCGAACCGCACCGTGACCAAAAGATCCCTTGCCAGAATAAAGCCGATAGGGGTCGGCTTCGGCATGCCGGAAGGAATATGCGACACGACCGTCGCGCTCAGGCAAAAGGCGTCGCGATCGAATCTCAAACGGCTCGAAGTCTCGATCTCTTTCAGTTCTTCGAGCGACGGAACGTGATGGCCTATCGCGCGCTCGATGAAAGCGATTTCCTCGCTGGTGCCGTCCAGAATATCCACCCATTTGACTCGAATGGGCAAAGACGACCCCGTAAGAACGGGCGTGATGTTTTTGTAATTGCGGGAGCCGTCATGAAGCGTGAGCATGCTTCGGATAATATCCTTAAAAAGCGGCGACTGGGTAGATAAATTTTAGCCATTATACCAACCGGCGCATAAAGAAACTCGTCGGGGCTCACCGGTCGTTTGGCATTAGTCAAGCGTGCTGCGATAGAGCTTTAAAGCGACAATGGCGGCGACGATCATAAAAATCAATAAAGGCCACATGTTGGGCAGCACTTCCGCGAACGTAGCCCCCTTCAAAAGAATACCCCGGACGATGCGTATAAAGTAAGTGACGGGCAAAGCCTGACCTATAACCTGCGCCCAATGAGGCATGCCGAAAAAAGGAAACATAAACCCGGACAGCATGACGGACGGCAAAAACAAAGCGAAGGAAAACTGCATGGCCTGCATCTGGGTATGGGCGCCGGTTGAAACGGTAAAACCAAGAGCCAGATTGCAGATAATAAAAATAAGAAGAGCCGCGCTCAGCAAAGAAAGGCTTCCCAAAATCGGCACGCCGAAAAGAATTTGCGCGGCGGCCACGATAAGCGCCGATTGAATAAACCCGATAATCATATAGGGCGCGATTTTCCCGATCATGACCTCAAAGGGGCGAATGGGCATGGAAAGCAGGTTTTCCATCGTGCCGCGCTCTCTCTCGCGCGTGTGGGCGAGCGCCGTCATCATCACGCCCGTCAAAGTCAGCACGATGCCCATCAGGCCGGGAACGATATTGTAGCGCGAAAACCCTTCCGGATTGTACAGCTTGTGCGTCATGACGCTGAAAGGGAGTTCCTTGGTCTTCAAATAACCCAAAGGCCCCGAAAGGTCGCTTCTGATAACGG
The DNA here is from genome assembly GCA_041650075.1 of Bdellovibrionales bacterium. Taxonomy (GTDB): domain Bacteria; phylum Pseudomonadota; class Alphaproteobacteria; order UBA9219; family UBA9219; genus CAIXLI01. The sequence continues at coordinate 15,164 of JBAZLX010000027.1, forward strand.
CATCGACGACGCCGGAAACGGAAGCAAGCGCGCTGGCCGATGCGGTGGGATCGGCGGCGTCGGCTTCGATAAGAACGGCGGGTTTTTGGCCGCGCACGAGGTCGCGTCCGAAGTTTTCTGGAACGGTGATGACAAATTGCGTCAAGCCTTTTTGCAACAAAGCCTTCGCCGCGTCTTCCGAAAACGTATCGCCGTCCACCTTGAAATATTCCGTATTTTTCAGACCCTGGACAAAGCTTCGCGCAAAAGGGCTGTCGTCCTTGATCAAAAGCGTCGTCGGCATGTGCTTGGGGTTCGTATCGATGGCGTAGCCGAACAGCAGAAGCTGCACGAGGGGAATCATGACGATCATGGAAAGCGTCGGCCTGTCGCGGCGCAACTGGCGCAGTTCCTTGACCAGAACGGCTCCGATGCGGCGCAAAGAGGACGCTTTCTGAAACATCAGGCCGCCTCCTTCGTTTTGCCGCGCGCCATGAAATAGATAAAGGCGTCTTCAAGGGAGGGTTGCTCTTTAGCCCATAAGGTGCCCGGCTCGGCTTTATACGGAGCAAGAGCGAGCTCCAAAGCCGCCGCGTCTGTCCCGCTGATGTGCAAGGTTCCCCCGAACAAAGCGAGCGTCGTGACGGCGGGATGATTTTTCAGCTTTTCGACGGTTTCGGAAATTTTCGGGCCGCGCACGGACCACGTCGTCAACCCCGCCTTTGAAATAACGTCGTCTACGGATCCTTCCACGACCAGATGTCCGTCCGCGATATAAATGATGGCATGGCATCTTTCGGCCTCGTCCATATAGTGCGTGCTGACAAGGACGGTCAGCCCCGTCGCGGCAAGGCGGTGGATTTCGTCCCAAAACTCGCGCCGCGCCTGCGGATCGACGCCGGCGGTCGGCTCGTCGAGCAGAAGCAGCTCCGGTTCGTGAAGCGTGCAGGCCGCCAAAGCGAGCCGCTGTTTCCACCCGCCCGAAAGGCTTCCGGCCAGCTGGTTCGCGCGCGCCTCAAGTCCCATTTTCTCCAGCAGGGACTTGACCCGTTTTTTGGAATCGCTCAGGCCGAACATGTCGGCGACGAAGAGAAGGTTTTCCTGCACCGTCAAATCGTCCCAATAGCTGAACTTCTGGGTCATATAGCCCACGCGACGCTTGATAAGGTCGGGTTGCTTTAAAAGATCGTAGCCGAGGCATGTTCCGCGTCCGCTGGTTGGCGTCAAA
>JBAZLX010000028.1:0-16210 GCA_041650075.1 Bdellovibrionales bacterium
CTCGAAGAAGCCGTGCCGATGATCGAGCGCGTCGGCGTTATCAAAGCGCTACTATATGCCGTCACGATCGTCATCGGCGTAGCGACCAGCCTTTTTATGGCGCATAAGGCCAATGACCACAAAAGATGGAACTGGCTTCTTCTTGCGCTGTTTTTGACGACGTCGGTCGTTTTGGCGTTCTTCTATCAGATCAGATTGATGATTTACGCCCAATTGTTCTCGATCATCCCGCTTGTGGCGGTTGCCTCTCTTGGCTGGCCTTTGATCGCCAAAAAATATGAGGGCAGGCGGCGTTTTTGGGCGGAAATCGGGCTTATCCTTCTTTTGGGGCCGTTGACGGTCGTGTTTTTGCCCGCGCTTATGGACAGCAGATCGTTCAACGTCGGCGTGCTGCTGTTTTCGGCGCAGAGCGTTGATAACTCCTGCGATATACGCCGGATTTCAGGCGTCCTCAAAGCACCTCCCTATGGCGATAAGAAGCTCCGCATCATGAACATGATAGGCGAGGGCGCGGGTCTAATCTATTACACGCCGCACGAAGTCATGTCCGCGCCTTATCATACGAACGTGCGCGGGAACATGGATTCTCTCGATTTCTTTTCGACAACCGTTCCGTCCGAAGCACGGCAGATCGCCACGCGCGACGGTATAGACCTTGTCGTTCTGTGCCATTATGTCCCGACGATGTATCTAAGAAATCAAAAGCCGCAAACAGAACACACTCTATCGCCCCAATCGGACGAAACGTTTGCCGTCCAGCTTATCAGGCGGCAGACGCCTTTCTGGCTGACGCGAGTACCTTTGAAGGGCATTCCGAATTTTTCGTTGTTTGAGGTCAAAGACAAACGGCCATGAGCAACGCGGATATTCTTACTCCTTTTGCGGGGGGCATACGGTTGACAATACGTGCCAAGCCCGGCTTGTCGCGTTCCAGAACCATCAAAATCGTTGATATAGGCGACGGAAAAAGAGCGGTCGAAGTATCCGTCGCGGCGGACGCCCGCGAAGGCAAAGCCAACAAAGCCCTGATCGAAAGGCTCGCCAAAGAACTTGGCCTTACGAAAAAACAGATCTCGATCAAATCCGGCGAAACAGGCCGCCTCAAGATCGTCGAGGTCGTTGGCGACCCTGCGGCGCTGTCTCAAAAAATAGCGGCTTTACTTGGGTTCTAATCCCTGAGGCTTTGTTGGCATGCTCCCAACCTCAAGGCGGCGATAGACATTGGCAACTTCCACATCTTGCAGTTTCTTGTAATCCGGAAAAGGCACTTCAAGATTGGCCAATAATTTTAATTCATTCAGTCCAACAATTCTCCATTGGATAGATTCATTGGGCGGCATGCTGGCGCCGCTTTTGGCAAAATGTTCCGATGGCCAATTGCCATATTCTTCCTTTGGGTTTTCGCTTTTGAGAAGAGTATAAAAAAGGCTTTCCCCGGGGACATACTTCATAGCGCGCATAACGTCTTCGCTTAGCGTCCTGCTGCAACAGCAAAGGACGGCAGCGCCGGCAGGCGCTCTGTCCCATTTTGCATCGCGTAAAATATTTAAAGCCGTTCCAAAAGATAAACTCATTTTATGATCCTTTATTCCGAGTTGTTACTTAACGCACTCTATAAAAAACGGACTACAAAGTAAAAACCAAAACCTTCTGATTTTGTTACCAAAAATAGGTAGTTTTACTCTGCCGTTTACCCGCGTTTGGGCACAGGGTTTTTGGCCGGATTTGTCCGGGAGGGAAGCGTTCTAACGCGGCGATAGGCTTCGCGAGCCACATCGGATTGTAATGTATCGTAGAAGGGAAATTTGACGTCAAGATTGGCCAGCGTTTTTAACGCCTGAAGCCCCTTAATCTTCCATATAATATCGTCGCCAGTAAGACGCATATCCGGAAAAAGAACCGACGGCCATTTATTGAATTCATCGCCGGAATATGTTTGCGGAAGCGTATAAAAGAGTTCTTTTCCGATCTCGAAGCCTGTTTTGCGCATAACCTCTTCGGTCAACGCCGGATCTCTGCCCTTGATATAGTCGGCGTCCGCAGGCCACCTTTCCCATTTTACATTTTTCAAAACGGCCAAAGCATTGAGAGCTTGAGAGGCCATCTCTACCCACGTTCCAAAGGCTTATACTTGATTCTGTGCGGCTGATCGGCATCCGTGCCGAGGCGGCGATGCCTGTCGGCCTCGTAGTCCTGATAATTGCCTTCGAACCAGACGACTTGGCTGTCGCCCTCGAACGCCAGAATGTGCGTGGCGACGCGATCCATAAACCAGCGGTCGTGGGTGATGACGACGACGCAGCCGGGGAAGGCGACAATCGCGTCTTCCAAAGCGCGCAGCGTATCAACGTCCAAGTCGTTCGACGGCTCGTCGAGCAAAAGGACGTTCGCGCCGGATTTCAGCATCTTGGCCATGTGAACGCGGTTGCGTTCGCCGCCCGACAGGATTCCGACCTTTTTCTGCTGGTCAACGCCCTTAAAGCCGAACGCGGCGACATAGGCGCGGCTCGGCATGGACTTTTTGCCCAAATCAATGATGTCGAGCCCGTCCGAGATTTCTTCCCACACGGTTTTATTGTCGTGCAGGCTATCGCGGCTTTGGTCAACATAGCCCAGCTTGACGGTATCGCCGACTTTGATCGTCCCTTTGTCGGGCTTTTCCTGTCCCGTAATCATTTTGAACAGCGTTGATTTGCCGGCGCCGTTCGGGCCCAGAATGCCGACGATGCCGCCCGGAGGAAGCATAAACGATAAATCGTCAATCAAAAGCTTATCGCCGAAGGCCTTGCCCAGATGCTCGGCGTCAATGACGGTGTTGCCGAGGCGCGGCGGCGTCGGAATGACGATCTGCGCGACATCCGAAAGCTCTTCAGTGCTTTGAGCGAGAAGGCTTTCATAAGCGGTAATACGCGCCTTGCCTTTGGCGTGGCGGGCTTTCGGCGATTGCCTGACCCATTCCAATTCGCGGGCGAGGGTTTTCTGGCGACCCGTTTCTTCGCGTTCTTCCTGGAGAAGGCGTTTTTGCTTTTGTTCAAGCCATGCGGTGTAATTGCCCTCGTAAGGAATGCCCTTCGAGCGGTCGAGCTCCAAAATCCATCCCGTGACGTTGTCGAGGAAGTAGCGGTCGTGAGTGACCATAACGACGGCGCCGGTATATTCCGCCAAATAGGTTTGCAACCACGCGATGGATTCCGCGTCCAGATGGTTCGTCGGTTCGTCGAGCAAAAGCAGATCGGGCTTTTGCAAGAGCAGGCGGCACAAGGCCACGCGGCGGCGTTCGCCGCCCGAAAGCTTTGTTACGTCGGCATCGGGAGGAGGGCACCGCAGCGCGTCGAGCGCGATTTCGATAGAGCGGTTCAAGTCCCATAGATTTCCGGCTTCGATTTTTTCCTGCAACGCCGCTTGCTCGTCAATAAGAGCCTGCATCTCGTCGGGGTCTTCGACTTTGCCAAGCTCGTTGCTGACCTCTTCATAGCGGTCGAGCAGGCCCTTCTTTTCGCCCAAACCGGCAACTACGTTTTCCAGAACCGTCAGTTTGGGATCAAGCTGCGGCTCCTGCGGCAGATAGCCGACGGTCGCGCCTTCGGCAACCCACGCCTCGCCCGAATAATCGGTGTCGAGCCCGGCCATGATCTTCAGCAGCGTAGATTTACCCGCGCCGTTCGGGCCCAGAACGCCGATCTTCGCCGTCGGATAAAAAGACAGCCAAACGTCGTCCAAAACCTTCTTGCCGCCGGGCCAAGCCTTCGAAAGGCCTTTCATCACATAGATATACTGATACGAAGCCATTTACCCTCTCGTCATGCCCGCGAAGGCGGGCATCCCCTTTGTTTTCTTACTGAAACGCTCAAACGCGTTTTTAGTCTAAATATGGGGCTATTTGCAAGGAAGACGAAAATTACTTCGTCTCCCTCTTCCTCCTCAATTCCGCCCAATAATCGAGCCTTTTCCGTACCTCGCGCTCAAATCCGCGCTCGACGGGGCGATAAAACTCCTGCCGCGCCATTCCGTCCGGAAAATAGTTTTGCCCTGAAAAGCCCTCAGCAGTGTCGTGATCGTATTCGTACCCTTCGCCATAGCCGATTTCCTGCATCAATTTCGTGGGCGCATTCAGAATATGCTTTGGCGGCATCAACGAGCCGTATTCACCGGCAGCCCTGTGCGCCGCGCCCAACGCCACATAAGCCGCATTCGACTTCGGCGCGGTCGCCAGATAAATCACCAATTCGGCTAAAGCCAGCTCGCCTTCGGGGCTTCCCATGCGCTCATAAGCTTCCCATGCGGCCAGCGCGATCTGTAAAGCCTGCGGATCGGCCAGCCCGACATCTTCGCTTGCAAACCGCGTCAAACGCCGCGCGATATAACGGGGGTCTTCGCCTCCGGCCAGCATCCGCGCAAACCAATACAACGCCGCGTCGCAATCGCTGCCGCGCAGCGATTTATGCAACGCGCTAATCAGATTGTAATGGCCTTCCTGCGCCTTGTCATAAAGAGGTCTGCGTTTTTGCACGAACGCCGCCAGCTGAGTTGGGTCAAGCTTCTTGTCTTTCGGTAACGACAGGATTTCCTCGGCCATAACCAGCTCATACCGCCCGTCGCCGTCCGCCATGGCCTTCAACGCCGCGCGCGCGTCTTGTGTCAACGCAAGCTTATGCCCAGCGTCGTCCTCGGCGCGTTTCAAAAGCGACTCCAGCGCCGCATCGTCGAGCCTGTTCAGCACAAAAACCTGACAACGGGACAGCAAAGCGCCGTTAAGCTCGAACGACGGATTTTCCGTCGTCGCGCCGACCAGAGTCACCGTTCCATCTTCAACATAAGGCAACAGAACGTCCTGCTGGGCGCGGTTAAAGCGATGAACCTCGTCAATAAAAAGCAAAGTGCCTTGCCCCGTCGCGCGGCGGTTATCGGCGGCTTCGAAAATCTTGCGCAACTCCGCAACGCCCGAGGCGACGGCGGAAACGGGATCGAAATACAAACCCGTAGCGTCGGCGAGCAACCGCGCAATGGTTGTTTTGCCGCATCCGGGCGGGCCCCACAAAATCATGGATGAAAGCCGTTTGGCGGCGACCATCCTCCCGACAGGCGCTTCAGGTGAAAGGATATGATCTTGCCCAACGACCTCGCTCAAAGTGCGCGGACGCAATTTGTCGGGCAGGGGCCTGACAGCGGCATTATCGAAAAGGTTTGGAGCAGTACGTGCCATAAGAACAAGTATAGAACACTCGCTCTATGCCGTCATATAGAAAATTATTTCGAAGAATGTGACCGAATATTGTGTTTATTTGCGAAATTATTCATGGCGCGTCGTTCGCATTCTTTTGCTTTGTTTCTTAGGGCGTTTTTTCCTGACGTTGTCAGTTTCTCGGCCTCTTTATATTGTTTGGAGGCTTCAAAAAGGTCGCCTTTTTTCTCAGCTTCTTCCGCTTTTTTGATGTGGCTGGCAGCGTCTTCGGCAACATCGCCAAAAAGTTTTTTAAGCCCGCCTTTAACGTCAAACGTTCCCATCAAAAAATACCCTCTAAATTATATAACCAATTTTCGTGGCTAAATAGCGTAAGTATCCGGTCTTGAATTTTTTCTCCGGTCTGCGCTTCGATTCATGCGCTATGTCCAAGCAGCGTACGCTTGCCTGCACAAGCTCTTCCGCCCTGTATAACATTGGTTTTCTTTTTGACGCGACAACACCCGCAATCCCAAAATAATCAGCGGCGTCATCATATTGGCGATTGCTTTCGGCATCAACGGCACGCCCAACAAGGTCGTTGACTTGTTCTTGTCCGGGAACAACCAAGCTCTTGCTAAATTCGACAACGGTCAGCTTTATGGCCTTGATCAAAATGATTTCCAATAAATAGAATGCTATAATTTTACGATTGAAATTTTTTGCCGGAACGTTCCGAAGCCTTGTTATCGAAACTCGTTACCGGATGGCGAGGCATATAATAATCCGATGTGCCAGCATGCATAGAACCTGAATGTGACGTAAAGGGAAAAGAGGGTGCTTCATCCGTTTTGAAAGCAAACACTTCAGACGGCGGGAGGCACTCAAGCCGCTGAAAATAACTTCTGTTATTCAACATATTATCAATTGTTGCCTTTAGTTTCCCATGCTTGGCAGCAGTGACAAGCCTCTTAACAAGTGCCCACGTCCTGCTCACATGATGATGGTTAGAAATAACAGGCAGGATATCTCTCGATAGCCTTCCGCATATAACCCCTGAACCCGGCATAATAGACATGTGAAAACCCTTTAAAAACGTAGCGATTATAATACATTAACGGTACGCTGGGGCGCAAGAAATTATAATAATTTCATAAGCATTACTTATAGATACTCAAGCCCTTGGCAGCAAAACGGGCGCTGTTTTCTGGCCATTTTTTCGCACCTGACGCCTGCTGAAATAATCTCGTCCAACTGCCGCTGGTTTGTCGCCAGCTCGGCGGCGGCGCGATAGAGCGTCGAAGCTCTTCCGTAATTTTTTTCGGTTTCGGCAATTTTCGCCGCCTCAAGAGGATTGGTAACGCCCTTCGCCGGATCAACGTCCAAAAACCACGTGCCGACATCAATGTCGTCCGGATTTTGATTTTTGGGGCGTTCCGTCATCTCCGTCCTCTGTCAATTAAGCTCAAAATTTTTGCGAATAGCGGCAGCCTGCGCTTCGCATCTGAGATGTGCTTCTCTAAACCCGGATCTTCTTCTCCAACAAGTCGCTTCTCTCATTGCCAATTTATAGCAAATAGACGCAGCATCAAAATTTTTAGCGGCTATCTTGGCGTTCTTTACATTCAGTTCTGTAGAATTCACTACTGTGTAAGCGTCTTCTTCATAATTTCTGGCATGTTTGTATAGACATCTGACAGGCGTGTCCAAAGATACAAGCGCACATATGAGTAAGTTATATTTTAATTTGAGCAAAAACATAAAAAATGCCTTCAGTTTTAATAGGTAGAAAACTATATTTTTCGCAATTAATTTCAGCAATAAAATTATACAATAAAGCTTTAAATGTTTGATTACCTATACATATTCATGGCTTCGCGCACTTCGGCAAGAGTCTCGGCGCCCACGTCGCGGGCTTTTTCAATGCCGATGTCGAGCGCGCGGCGCACATAGCCGACGTCTTTCGCCAACTCGGCGCGGCGTGTACGTAGAGGGCGGAAGAATTCATTCAGGCTCGTCGTCAGGTATTCTTTCAATTTGCCCGCGCCGCCGTTGCCGATGTCGGCGGCAATTTTTTCAGGCGCTACGCCGCTCGCCAATGACGCGATCAGCAACAAATTGGCGACCTGCGGCCTGCGTTCGGGTTCATAAGTTATCAGGCGTTCGGAATCCGACGTCGCGGCTTTGATGATCTTGGCCGTTTCGTCCTCGGTCGCGCGAAGCGGGATAGTATTGTTGCGGCTCTTGCTCATTTTATTGCTGCCGTCCAATCCCAAAATCGTCGGCGCATTGCTGAGCAACCCCTGCGGTTCGGTGAATATCGGCTTATTGGGCGCATACTTTGCGTTAAAGCGCCGCGCGATGGTGCGCGTCAGCTCGATATGCGGAAGCTGATCTTTGCCGACCGGCACGGTCGTGGCTTTGCAGAACAAAATGTCGGCCGCCTGATGAACGGGGTAGGTGAACATACCCGCATTGATGCGGGTCATTTTGGCGGCTTCGATTTCTTCTTTGACTGTCGGATTGCGTTCGAGTTCCGAAACGCTGACCAGAGTCAGAAACGGCAGCATAAGCTGGTTCAGTTCCGGCACGCAGCTGTGCGGATAAATAAAGACATTGCCCGCGTTCGGGTCGAGCCCTGCGGCGATATAATCCGTGGCAAGATTGATCGTGCATTCCGAAATGCGGTCAAAAACCTCGCGGTCGGTCAGAACCTGATAATCGGCGATCAGGATAAAGCTTTCGACTCCCAGCTTGGCAAGGCGAACGCGGTTTTGCAGCGAGCCGAAATAGTGCCCGATGTGCAAATCTCCCGTCGGCCTGTCGCCGGTCATGACGCGGTGCTTCTTCGGGTTTTTCTTTAAGTCTTCTTCCAAAGCCTTGCTGCGCTGAATCGACGCGGCAAAGGTGTCGTAAGAAAGATTTTCTGAATTTTCCTGCTCGGCCATTCCTTAGTCCCCAACTTAATTATATTCATCCGTTACAGTACACTATTCCCTTCCCAAAAGCATCTTCACATCCTGCCATTTCATGGCTCCGGACAGATGCAACGCGACGGCATAAACCAGTCCGGATATGCCAATCAACGCGCCAAGGCTGACGACTTTCCGCATATTTCCCGCCGCAACGGCGGCATCCCAGCCGAAATACGTCAAAAGAACGGTCACGACAGCCATAATCGCGGCGCAATAGGATATTCTTTTCAGGTTGCCGTGTAATCTCGCGTCGCCGATAGAGATGTTCAAACGCCGCATCGTCCAAAACAACGCCGCCGCATTAAAAGTGACGGCGATGGTGTTAGCCAGCGCAATGCCGATGTGTTGCAGCCACCCCAAAAGCAGGATCGAGCAAACGACGTTCACGACCATACCGATAACGGCGATTTTTACCGGAGTCTTGGTATCGTGCCGCGCAAAGAAACCGGCGGCAAAGACTTTAATGAGCAAAAACCCGGGAACGCCCAACGCATAGGCGCATAAAGCCTGGGCGGTCATTTCCGTGTCTTCCGGCATAAACGCGCCGTGCTGGAACAAAGTCTCGATAATGGGTTTTGCCAGAACGATAAGCCCGATCGTCGCAGGCAGCCCCAGCAGAAAACAAAACTCGATAGCGCGGCTGTTATAATGTTTGACCTTTTCATTGTCTCCAAGCTCGATGCACCGCGACAAAAGAGGCAATAGGGTCGTGGCGACGGCGATGCCGACAATGCCCAAGGGCAACTGGTTCAGCCTGTCCGCATAATACAGGTACGACACCGCGCCCGTCGGCAGCGTGGACGCCAGTATGGTCGAGATCAGCAGATTAATCTGCGCCGCGCCTGCGCCGACGGCGCCGGGGCCGATGCGGCGGAAAAGCAAGCCGCTGGCTTCGCTCAAATGGGGTTTTAAAATCGGTATCGAAGCCCGCGCATGATAACAGCTTGCCGCAAGCCATGCGCATTGCACGACGCCCGAAAACGTCACCGCCCACGCCAGAGTATAACCTACGTGCCAGTCAAAGAAGTGCGTGGCTATCAAAGCCAAAATCAAAACGATGTTAAGGACGATCGGCGCGGCGGCGCCGGGGCCGAAGATTCCGCGCGCGTTCAAAACGCCGGTTTGCAAAGCCGTGATCGAAATCAACGTAAGGTAGGGAAACGTAATCGTGCTGAAAGTGACGGCAAGATCGTACCGTTCTGTCCCTCGCTCGAAGCCGGGAGCCAAAGCCAGCATGACTTGCGGCATAAACATCATCACGACGACGGAAAAGGGTATCAAGGCCGTCAGAAGAAGCATCAACGCCTGTCCGGCGAATTGTTGAGCGGCTTCCTTGCCGTTGCGTTCCTGTTCCGTGGCGTAAAGCGGAACAAAAGCCGCCGAAAACGCGCCTTCGGCAAACAGGCTTCTGAAAAGGTTGGGCAGCCGCTGCGCGACGAAAAAAGCGTCGGCAGCCGGACCTGCGCCCAAGAATATGGCGGTCAACGAGTCGCGGATAAACCCGCCGATGCGGCTGATGACCGTAAGACCGCTGACCGTAAAAAGGGAACGTGCGAAGCTCATGGTGTCGTTGCCGCGCGATAGAGAATGCATATAGCCAGCGAAAGGCACAACGCCGGCGCGAAAGGAAATTGCTTTTCATCGCTGATGCGCCGCCAAAGCAGCGTGAAGACGAGTCCGAACGCGCCCGACAAGGCGAGGAAAGTCGGCGCGGTATGCGCATGTATCCAAATTCCTGCGGCGGCGAAGAATTTGACGTCGCCCAGCCCCAGCATCTCGCGACCCCGCCACTTGCTGTAAACAAGGGCGAAGAACAGGCCGATCAAAAGCAAAGCGCCTGAAACGATCATCCCCATAAAGACGTCGCTGCCGCGCGTCAGGATGAACAAAAACCCGCACGAGCCCAGAAGAATATTCAACTCGTCCGGAATGACGCCAAAGTGAAAATCAATAAGGGCAATGGCTGGCATAAGCCCGATGCCGATACATAAGGGCAGGGCGGCCAGCGACCAGTCCTGAAAATACATAGCGGGCGCGCCCAGAATAAATCCCGCTATCTCGCATGCAGGTTGTTGCCAAAGACCCTTTTTCTGTCCGCATGGGCATGGAAAAGACAGCGTATCTGGCCTGAGCAGCCACCCGATAAGAGGAAAATTCTCCTGCCACGTCGACGGCCTAGCGCAATAAACGCATTGGGGCTTGCGGCTTTCGCCGGGCAGCCTGTCGGCGGATCGCCACCCGAAAGACATGGCGAGGCTGGCTGAAATCAAGCCGATGCCCCCGCCTGTCATAAGGTGGAGGATATTGGTGATGACGGTGTTGTCTGAACTATGCATGGAGCAAGAATCTGCCTGTTAAAACAAGGCTCCGTTATCGTGCATTTTTAAAGGAAAGGGAAGTAGGAACCCAAATAACCCAATTAATGGGCATAAAAAAACGGCTCGGAGGACGTTCTCCCTCCGAGCCGGTCTTAACTACAACCTAACGGACTTACATATTATCTATGCGTGTACTTTTCAGCGCCTCTACCCGGAACCAACCTAAAGACTTGTCCATTGCCGTAATTGGGACGCGCGGCAACGGGCGCTGCCGTAGCATCGAATCTATTGGCATCGCCCATACCCGTAATGATGCCCACTGCGGCAAGGAAAAGCGGGTCAATAAGGTTTTTATTAAGTCCAGCAGCAAGCTCCCCGGCTTTTTCGAAAAGAGGTTCCTTGCCCATCTTTCTGCCGGTCAATTCCTGAATCATATCGCGAAGGACATTCACGCCACCGCGAACTGGATTTGCAAAATCGTTATTCTTCATTTTCATCCTCCATCGTTCCTAAAATAGCCTTCATGCGTTTAATATGTTCAGGTTCGTTTTCTTCGTCGACTACGACGGCCTTTGGATCAATATCGGCAAAGTACGCGTCGCAAATTTCACGAAACTCTTTGACTCTTCCTTCGAGCGTCGGGCGGACTTCCGGAGCGCAATTTTTAAGCGAAGCTTCCATAATTCCGATCTGCTCGTAAATGTTCGTCTTCAAAACGTCGTCCACGTTTCTTTCGATCTTCAGGTCTTCCCAATCCTTCATCAGCTTATATATAGTGTCCTTCACGACTGGCCATTCGTCGCCTCTGCCCATTTCCTGTCCGGCGACAAGCAGCGCATTGCGAACTAAAAACACCATCTGTTCTTCGTTCATCGGTTGGGTTTTCATGGCCTTCTCCATTGCTTAAATCGTACCACAAAATCGCGAAACTAATTAGAAAAAACCGCTGTGGCACAAGCACTTACTAGCACTTTTCTGTTTAAGGAACGCTTAAAATTAGATTGCATTTTATGCAATAGTCGAGAAAGGATTTTTTAGGATTAACGCAAAATTACTTTCACGCTTAGAAAGGATTTTCGTTAATTGTTTCTTTGCCAAACAGGCAGGATTTGCTCCACCTGTTCTTGAACCATGTCACCTGCCGCTTGGCATAGTTTCTGGTCATCTGCTGAGCTTTGGCGATGGATTCGTCGAGAGATTTTTCGCCGCGAAGGTGAGAAGCGATTTCTCTCACGCCCAGAATTTTCATCGCGGGCAGAGTAGGGGCGAGCCCTCGCTTCAGGAATTCTTTTACTTCTTCGATCGCGCCGCGCTCAATCATCGAGAGAAATCTTTTATCGCACGCGGCATATAATTCCTCTCTGTGCGGCAGCAACAAATGATACTCGGCCGAGAAATGTTCCTTCGAGCCTTTATTCTTGTGCCACTCGCTTAAAGTCTTTTTCGTGTGCTTGACGACTTCATAGGCGCGAACCAGCCGTTGCCTGTCGTTCTTGGCGATGCGAGCGGCGCTATCGGGGTCTAGCTTCGCCAATTCCGCCCTGAACTTTTTTTCTCCGACTTCAAGATAGAAATTGGCGGCTTTGGCGCGCACTTCGTAGGGAATGGGCGGAATATCCGCTAGCCCGCCCATCAGCGCGTCAAAATATAACCCCGTTCCGCCGACAACGATAGGCACGCGCCCGGCCTTGATTGATTCTTCGATAGCCGTGCGAGCCAAAACCAGCCACTTACCCGCCGACGAAGCTTCTGCGGCATCCGTAACTTCATATAACCTATGCGGAATGGCCGCGCGATCCTCTGCCGAAGGCTGCGCGGTGAGAATCGGCAAGCCCGCATAGACCTGCATCGCGTCGGCATTGATAATGCAGCCCTGTCTCTGCCCCGCTAAACGCATGGCCAAGGCCGATTTTCCCGAAGCCGTCGGGCCGCCGATAAGAATGATCGCTTGCTTTAACATGGGGCTTTCAGTTTGTTACGAACGAGCTATAGTCGGTCACGCCACTAAAAAACAAGAGGGAAACAATGGGATTAAGTTTAACGCATGTCATACTGCTTTTGATCGTTGTCCTTGTCATTTTTGGGGTAGGCAAACTGCCGAAAGTGATGGGCGATCTGGGCAAAGGCATCCGCAATTTCAAGGCAGGCCTTAACGGCGACAAGATCGAGGACAAGTCCGATAAACAACCGCCCGTAGCCTGAGGCATTTTATGCTGGACGTAGCCTGGCCTGAAGTCTTTGTCGTGGGGGCGGTGGCGTTGGTCGCTATCGGGCCGAAAGACATGCCCAAAGTGATGCATGCGCTGGGCCGCTGGACAAGGAAGGCGCGCCTTTTTGTCCGCGACTTCGCCCGTGCGTTCGAGCAAATATCGCACGAGGCCGAGCTTAACGAGAAAATCGAAAAACTGAAGTTTCCACCTTCCGGCGGGGAATGACCGTGCGCGATAGTCCCGATTTCCAAAAACAAACGCTTCTTGAGCATTTTACCGAGCTGCGCCAGCGGCTCATCTATTCGTTTATCGCGATAATCGCCGGTTTTATCGTTTCCTATGCCTTCGCGCCCCAGATTTACGAATTTCTGGTGCGTCCGTTGGCCGAAGTTTCGGCGGACGAACACCGCCGGTTGATCTACACGGGACTGACGGAAGCCTTTGTCACCTATATCAAGCTTGCTTTGTGGATGGGTTGCCTTCTGGCTTTTCCCATCATCGCTGCGCAAGCATGGATATTTGCGGCGCCGGGGCTATACGACAACGAACGCAAAGCTTTCTTGCCGTTTTTGATTGCGACGCCTGTCTTCTTTCTTCTTGGCGCGGCCATGGCCTATTACGTCGTTTTTCCTTTGGCATGGCAGTTTTTCCTGAGCTTCGAGATTCCGGCTTCGGCAGGCGTTCTGCCCATTCAGCTTGAAGCCCGCGTCAGCGAATATTTATCGCTTTCGATGACGATCATCTTCGCCTTCGGACTGGCATTTCAGCTTCCGGTTGTGCTCGTTCTTCTCGCAAGAGCAGGCGTACTGTCCGCCACAAAATTGTCCTCTTTCCGGCGATATGCTATTGTCTTGATCTTTACGGCCGCAGCCATCCTGACCCCGCCCGATCTTATCAGCATGGTCAGCCTTGCGTTGCCGCTGATGCTGCTTTACGAACTTTCCATTTTCGGCGCCAAATGGGTCGAGAAGAAAAAAATTAACTAGGGGACTTACATGCACGACATCCGTTTTATTCGCGAACAGCCCGAGGCGTTTGACAATGCTTTGAAGCGCAGAGGCCTGTCGCCGATGTCTCCTGAAATCCTGACGATGGACAGCGAACGCCGCGCGGCGCAGACCGAAATGCAGGAACTGCAAGCCAAGCGCAACGAGATTTCCAAGCAAATCGGCGAGATCAAGCGCAAAGGGGGCGACACGGCAGCCCTGATGCAAGAGGTCGGGGCAATCAAAGACCGCCTGACCAAGCTTGAAGATATGGACAAACTTTTTGCCCGCCGCATGCAGGAAGTCCTGTCGTCGTTGCCGAATATGCCCGCCGCGGACGTTCCCGACGGCAAGGATGAACACGACAACAAGGAATTGCGCCGTTCGGGTTGTCCGCCGCTTTTGGATTCTCCGCGCGAACATTTTGAAATCGGCGAAAAGCTCGGCCTTATGGATTTCGAAACGGCGGCCAAGCTGTCGGGCGCGCGTTTTACGATATTGAAGGGCGCTTTGGCGCGGCTGGAGAGGGCGCTCGGCGACTTTATGCTCGATCTTCACACGGATGAATTTGGCTACACCGAAGTGTCCCCGCCGCTGCTTGTGAAGGACGAGATCACCTACGGCGTCGGCCAGTTGCCGAAATTCGCCGACGATATGTTTATCGCTTGCCGGACAAAATCCCGCGAAGAATTACTGCACGACGCTCTGTCTTACGCTTTGCCTTCCGAAATCGAAGGCCTGAAGAAGGGCGAAAAGGAACTTGCCGACGTCGTCTCGGACGCGATTTCACGCGCGCCGACGAAAGAAGACTTGTGGCTTATTACGACGGCGGAAGTGCCGCTGACGAACCTCGTCAATGGCCTGCTCCTCGAGCGCGAAAAGCTTCCCTTGCGCTTTACGGCGCGGACGCCGTGCTTCCGTTCCGAAGCCGGATCGGCGGGCAAAGACACGCGCGGCATGTTGCGCCAGCATCAGTTTTATAAGGTCGAGCTTGTCAGCATTACGGCGCCCGATCAATCTCTGGCCGAACACGAACGCATGACGGAATGCGCCGAAACCGTTCTGAACCGCCTTGAGCTTCCTTTCCGCACGATTGTTTTGTGCACGGGCGACATGGGCTTCGCGTCCAAAAAGACGTACGACATCGAAGTCTGGCTGCCGGGACAGAATGCGTACCGCGAGATTTCAAGCTGCTCGAACTGCGGCGATTTCCAGGCGCGCCGCATGAACGCGCGTTGCCGCGCGGCGGGCGATAAGCAGTCCGAATTTGTCCATACGCTCAACGGTTCCGGAATCGCCATTGGCCGCTGCCTGATCGCAATTGTCGAAAATTATCAGCAACCCGACGGTTCCATCGTCGTCCCCGTCGCCTTGCGCAAGTACATGAACGGACTGGAGCGTATCGGATGAGGAAGTTTAATTTGTTGCGTAGATTAACAACCGCCGTCATTCCGGAAAATTCGCGCAGCGGATTTATCCGGAATCCCATTTTCTTACTTGTTGCTTTGTTGTCTCTCTCCGCCTGCACGCTTATTCGACCACCGGCTCCCGACTTGCCGCGTTATGTAGATATTATCCCCGGCAAAAAGATTACCGTGAAGGGCAACGAAAACATCTACTCGATCGCGCACGCTAATAACGTTTCGATGCGCGAAATCATCGTTCTCAATCATTTGAAGCCGCCGTTTGACGTTCGCCGCGGGCAAAAAATCATTCTACCTGCGGGAGGCTCAAGCTTCACCGGCGATCTGGAACCTCCTGAATCCTCCCCGCTTGAGCCCGTTACAAAATCCACCCTTCCGCCGTTAGTCGGCGTTGAAGTCACGTCGGAAGAGCTTCCGCCTCCGTCAACGGCCAAGACGAACTTAAAAACAAGCGGTTTCAGCAGCCCGCAACCTCAGGCAACGGAAACAGCGCCGTCGAAACCGGCGGAAGCAGACAAGGCACAAGCCGTCGAGAAGGAAGTCGAGACCAAACCCGTTGCCGAGGAAACCTCGTCATATGACTCTTCGGATTCCTCTATGCGTTGGCCGGTGCAGGGGCCGATCTTGTCCGGTTTCGGCCCTAAAAAGGGCGGCATGAAGAACGACGGCATCAACATCGGCGCGCCTAAAGGTTCGCCCGTCGTCGCTTCGGCGGCTGGAACGGTCGTTTATGTCGGCAACGACATGAAAGGCTTCGGCAACATGATTTTGATCAAGCACTACGGCGATATGGTGACGGCTTATGCCCATCTGGCGCGCATTCTCGTCAAAAAGAACGCCGTCGTGTCGCAGGGCGACATGATCGGCACCGTCGGCAAAACGGGCAACGTCGCAACGCCGCAGCTGCATTTCGAAATCCGTCGGGATGGCAAGCCCACGGACCCCACAAAAATTATCGGCGATTAATTTATTATTCTTCAGGGACGAGGCAATAAACGGTTGATGTAATGGTGCCGGTATGGGTGGTGCATTGCGTTGTCGAACCGCCGGTGTGTCCGACAATTTGGCCCCAACTGCATGTCCAGCCATTTTCTGCTGCGGAAGGGTTTCCATTTATACAATTGCCCGATGCAAAG
>JBAZLX010000029.1:0-16093 GCA_041650075.1 Bdellovibrionales bacterium
TTCCTTGTCGAAGGCGACAGCGCAGGCGGTTCGGCCAAGCAAGCCCGCAAACGCGAGACACAAGCCATATTGCCCTTGCGCGGGAAAATTCTGAACGTTGCGAGCGCCTCAGTGGACAAGCTTCGCGCCAATCAGGAAATTCAGGACTTGGCGCAAGCCTTGGGATGCGGCCTTGGATCGGAATTCAACCTCGACAAGCTTCGTTATGACCGCATCATCATTATGACCGACGCCGACGTTGACGGCGCGCATATTGCATCTCTCTTGATGACCTTCTTCTATCGCGAAATGCCGGGATTGATCGCTGCCGGACGCGTTTATCTCGCAATGCCTCCTTTGTATCGCATTTCGCAGGGCAGCACGACGCGTTACGCCCGCGATGACGCGCACAAGGACGAATTGCTGAACACGGTTTTTAACAATCGCAGCAAAACCGAAATCAGCCGGTTTAAAGGCTTGGGCGAAATGATGCCTGCTCAATTGCGGGAAACGACAATGGATCCCGCAACGAGGTCATTGCTTCGCGTCGTGATCACAAGGGGCGCCGAGGACAGTCAGGAAGAGATCAGGGAAACGGAAACGCTCGTCGAAAGCCTGATGGGGCGCAAAGCCGAATTACGCTTCCAGTTTATCCAGGAAAACGCCCGTTTTGCACGAGATGTGGACGTATAGACGACATCCGTCGCGGAAGCCGCAATGGCGGATTACATCCATACATCAGTGCCGTTCGGTTCAGCATCTCCGGAAAAAAATACCACATCATTTCTCTTGCGTGGCTACCGTGCAATATGAATGACGCCTTTATTCTTTGCACTTCCCAAGGCTGCTTTTGCGAAGGCAACTCGCCGTTGCCAACGTCCTTGGCGAATAATTCATGAACCGCCTTTGGAGTTCGCGGCAATTCACCGCCATTCCTGATGTGCCTTAACATCAGAACAGCCACATCCGCAAACAGTTCCGATACGTTTCCCTGCACGTCTAAACCGCAACGCATATAATCGTATAGCTCAAGATTAATGGGGCGCTGAGACAACAAACGCATGCATGAATCGTTCGTTTCCTCATCGAGTTTAAGCAGGAGGTTTTGAACTCGAAAAGACCACGGCTCTGGCATCCGCCTAAATCTATGCCCACGTTTAACGATGCCCTCCGCACCATGAACCGTCTCATGCCAGAAAACTTCTTCGAACAACTCTTCCGCGTTTGGCCTCCCATCAATATATTCCCGATGCACAAAAATTTTCGGCGGCATACCGCGCCCATTCAGGCACAATCCATAAAGACTGTTGGAAAATCTCGATGGCCACAGCCACCCTAAAAAACTACATTTACACCCCGAAAGCAGAAAATTTTTGCATTTTGATGTTTTTAAAATATCAATGATGTGTTCAGGAACCTGTGGCGTCGTTGAAAGAATGACTTTGATAGGAATATCGGGAATCCGGCTGGCCGCCCTTCCAATCCCCTTCGGATTTGGCAAAGACATGATCGCCTTGGCAGCATTTACACTTTTAACGACATAATCCGATCCAACTTCACAAGACGGCGCTTCATCAATATATTCATACAAAGACGACGGCATAAAAATGCTCATTTTTAAAAATGATCTCACTTCATCCTTTTTATCAGGTTTTTGCAGCGCAGAAACGTCAAATAAATGAAGAAGTAAAAATCAGAAGCAAAAGAAGACACTTAACCATATTTCCTCACAAATTCCTCTAACGAGAACCAAACCCTTTCCGCCTGCGATATGTTCACAAACGCTTGGTTAATCTTGTTTTTCGCACCTTGATATGGTCATTTTGCGTACCCATATAAACGAGGCAATACGAAACCCTTTTTTTTACCAAGGATGCTTGAATGGATACACCACCTCCCGGCGGCGCCATGTACCCCGTTCTCCCGTTGCGCGACATTGTCGTGTTTCCGCATATGGTTGTGCCCCTGTTCGTGGGACGCGAGAAATCCGTGCGCGCGCTCGAAGATGTGATGCAGGAAGACAAGCATATCCTGATGATCACGCAAAAAACGCCGACGCAGGAAGACCCTTCGCCCGACGATCTTTATACTGTGGGAACTATCGGCGTTGTTTTGCAGCTTTTGAAGCTGCCCGACGGAACGGTCAAAGTCCTTGTCGAAGGAACGCATCGCGCCAAGATTACGCAATTTGCGCAGAACCCGAATTTCTTTCAAGCCTTCGCCGAACCGATCGAAGAATTCGTCGGCGACAGAGGCGAAGTTGACGCCATTGCGCGCGCCGTCGTCGGCCAGTTCGACCAATACATCCGCCTCAACAAAAAAATTACGCCCGAAGTGCTTGTTACCGTCAACCAGATTGACGAACCAGCCAAGCTTGCCGATACCATTGCCGCGCATCTGGCCTTAAAGATTCCCGAAAAGCAGGCTTTGCTCGAAACGGCGTCTGTCAACAAGCGGCTTGAAAGCATTTTCGGCTTTATGGAAGGCGAGATAGACGTCCTGCAAGTCGAAAAGAAAATCCGCACGCGCGTCAAGAAGCAGATGGAGAAGACCCAGCGCGACTATTACCTGAACGAACAGATGAAGGCTATTCAGAAAGAACTGGGCGAAGGCGAAGACGGCAAAAACGAAACCGACGAATACCAAAAGCTCATCGGCGAAAAGAAGCTGAGCAAGGAAGCGCGCGAAAAATGCGAAGCCGAACTCAGAAAGCTCAAGAGCATGAGCCCCATGTCGGCAGAATCCACCGTCGTGCGCAATTATCTGGATTGGGTCTTGGGCATTCCGTGGCAGGAACGCACGCGGGTTCGCCGCGACCTGAAAGGCGCGGAAAAAATCCTCAATGAGGATCACTATGGCCTCGAAAAGGTCAAAGAACGTATTCTCGAATATCTGGCGGTTCAACAGCGCCAGAATAAGATCAAAGGACCGATCTTATGCCTCGTCGGCCCTCCGGGCGTCGGCAAAACCTCGCTCGGCAAGTCCATCGCCCGCGCAACGGGTCGCAATTTCGTTCGCATGTCGCTGGGCGGCGTGCGCGACGAAGCCGAAGTCCGCGGCCATCGTCGCACGTATATCGGCTCGATGCCCGGCAAAATCGTTCAGGGCATGAAAAAGGGCAAATCGTCGAATCCTCTATTCCTGCTTGATGAAATTGACAAGCTGGGCGCGGATTGGCGCGGAGACCCTTCGTCGGCGCTGCTCGAGGTTCTCGACCCCGAACAAAACCATTTGTTCAGCGACCACTATCTCGAAGTTGATTACGATTTATCAGATGTCATGTTCGTCTGCACGGCGAACACGATGAAGATGCCCCAACCCCTGCTCGACCGCATGGAAATCATACGTCTGTCGGGCTACACCGAGGACGAAAAGATTGAAATCGCTACGCGCCACCTTATTCCCAAGATTCAAAAAGATCACGGGTTCAAGAAGGGCGAATTTTCGATGTCCGAAGATGCGTTGCGCGATCTGATCCGCTACTACACGCGCGAAGCCGGCGTGCGCAATCTTGAACGCGAAATCGCCAATCTTGCCCGCAAATCCTTGAAAGAAATTGTCTCGGGCAAAATGAAATCTGTGCATGTCACACGCCGCAATCTGGAAAAATATTCCGGCGTCAAACGCTTCAGGTTCGGCGAGGTTGAACCCGAAGATTTGGTCGGCGTCACGACGGGGCTCGCATGGACAGAAGTCGGCGGCGAGCTGCTGACAATCGAAGCCGTCAGCATGCCCGGCAAAGGCAAGGTCACGACAACGGGTAAACTTGGCGACGTGATGAAGGAATCGGTTCAAGCGGCAGAGTCTTACGTCAAAGCCCGCGCTATTGCGTTCGGAGTCAAACCGACATCGCTCGACAAACGCGATATCCACGTTCACGTCCCCGAAGGCGCTACGCCGAAAGACGGGCCATCGGCAGGTGTCGCCATGGTAACGTCTATCGTTTCCGTTCTGACGGGAATTCCGGTGCGCAAAGACGTGGCGATGACGGGTGAAATTACGCTGCGCGGACGCGTCCTGCCTATCGGCGGACTGAAGGAAAAATTGCTCGCGGCCTTGCGTGGCGGCATCGCTACGGTTCTTATTCCGAAAGAAAACGAAAAGGACCTGAGCGAAATTCCGGATAACGTCAAAAAGGGCATGAGCATTCTTCTCATGAACACGGTGGACGACGTGCTGAAACATGCGCTTGTCCGCCCCGTCGTGCCGATTGAATGGGACGAAGCTTCGGAAACGCCGGCCGTCGCGCCTTCAAAAGAAGGCGACGGCACGGATGACGTCGTGAAGCATTAGCCTCTTTCGTCATTCAGGCATATGACTGAATGCTATTTATCTCTCGTTTTCGATACGATACAGCTTTGCCGGCCTTAAAATAAGTTGGCGTCCCGGATCGTATTTATCGAGAATTCTATCCAACACGCCGACGCTGTTTAAAAACGCCTGAGAATGAGAGATAAAATCGGCCAATTCTCTGTCCCCGGCTTTAACCATGAAGCCTCCCGGAAAAGTCGCAAGAGGATACTCACGTGAGAGAACTTTAAGTTTTCCGGGGTTGTTGGTGTCGTAATTAACGAAAACCTGCGGCGACACGAACGTAATGTCCGCTTTTTTAGAGACAACATCCTGTAATACAGCCCCCATATCGGACATTTGTGGCAAGAAAACATACTTAGCCTTAGGAAAGCGCGCCTGCGCCGTAAGCGTGCCGACTTCGCCGTCCAAAGCTCCGACAACAACTCCGCTTGTTTCAAGGTTAGATAAATCGGAAGCAATCCGTGTTTCATCGCTTCTTACAACTGAATATAACGACAAACAAGGCCTGTTTAGAACGAATGGGGTTGTACCCCGCGCTGGCGCATATCATGTCGCATTTTCCGAGGTTAAGATCATCAATCATCGTGGACACTAAAACTTCGTTAGTGAACGCAACCTTGATGCCTGCATACTGAGCTATTTGCTCCATGAGATCCGGGATAATGCCTGTCAACTTCCCGGTTTTAACGTCCATTTCAATAAAGGGGGGCTCGACAAAATAACCGCATCTTAACACGCCGGTTTCTCGAACGCGTTGCATGCTCGAGGCCTGTTCTAAAGATGGTTTGCTTGAAAGCTGACCGATAAGAACCAACATCGCGCCGCATATAACCAAGGCGATGACAAAAAGGGCTTTTCTTAATACCTTCATACAGCCTCCGTACTCGCAATGGTTTGCCAAACTTACCGTTTTTCTCTCATCAACCTCGCCTGATCCCTTTTCCATTCACGCTGCTTGATGGCTTCGCGCTTATCGTGCTGATGCTTGCCTTTCGCAAGACCGATTTCAATTTTGGCAATGCCGCGCTTGTTAAAATAGATGCCAAGAGGCACAAGCGTCATGCCTTCCTTTTTCACAGCCCCCAGCATTTTGTTGATTTCTCTCTTGTGAAGCAGAAGCTGGCGCGGACGACGCGTTTCGTGCTGAAGATGAACGCCCGCCTGTTTGTATTCGGGAATATAAGCATTTAGCAGATAAACCCCGCCGTCTTTGGGCATGGCAAAGGCTTCCTGAATGCTGGCCTGGCCGGTACGCAGGGATTTTACTTCCGTCCCGGCCAGCATGATGCCGGCCTCGACGGTTGAGGTAATGAAATAATCGTGTCTCGCCCGACGATTGAGCGACACGTATTTCTGCGCCATGGCGCGTTCTTCAGCCTTGGTAGTCATAAAGAATATTTACCTGACAGAAAGGGTGGCGTCCAGAGCGCGATCTATTAACGGTCGCGCTCTCATTTTTAGGTTGAATCCAGCGATTCACATTTTGTTTATGGGCGTTTTCGCCCCTAAACAAAATGATCGCAGACTGTGGCTGAATCTGTTAAGTCAGATGGTCGTTCCTGATTCCCCTGCCCGATAAAAATGCTGCGTTTAACCTTATTTTTCCTCTCTTTTCTCTTCTCCGTTGCTCCCTCTTATGCGGCCGGCAACAACGACGCCTACTACAAACACGCTCTTGCCGCGATTGACGCCAACAAACCCGATCTGGCCGAAACGTTAGCCGCACGCGGCTCCGATCCCATTCTCAACAAAGTCCTTCGGGGTTATGCAATGGCGCTTCCCCGCAATAATTACACGTTTAATCAGCTAAGCTCCTTTATTGCCAGCAATCCGAACTGGCCCGGGCTTAAAGGCATCCAGATATCCGCCGAACAAAAAATCCCCGATGAAGTCTCTCCGTCACAAATCATTGCGTGGTTTTCGCAACGTCCTCCGGTAACCCTTTCCGGTTTTTATCGTTATGTTGACGCGCTGGATCAATCCGGCTTTGCCGACAATGCGCAAAAGGCCGTGCGCGCGCGCTGGATCGAAGGCGATTTCACCTCAAGCGAACAGACCGCATTTTACGCCCGTTTTGGTTCAATACTAAGCGAGGCCGATACGTGGGCGCGCGTTGACCGTTTACTCTGGAAAAACGAAAAAAATCTTGCGCGGCGTCTTTTTCCTTATCTGAACGAGCCCCATAAAACCCTTGCCGAAGTCCGGCTTGATCTTGCAGGAAGAAGATACCTCTCGCAGGAAGCCTTGTCTCGCGTTCCGTCCGACGCGGAAAACGATCCCGGATTGATGTACCAGCAACTGCGTCTATACGTCAAAAACGACGAAAATGACGATGCCTATGAAATTCTGCTCAATGCGCCGGTTGACTTGGGCAATCCCGAAATGTGGTGGGAACAACGACATATCATGGTGCGTCGCGCCATCGAAGATCGCGACTATTCCCTCGCCTATCGTCTGGCCTCGCGCCACGGACAAACAAATCCGTCTACTCTTGTTCAGGCGGAATTTTTAGGCGGCTGGCTTGCCTTACGTTTTCTTGATAAGCCAAGCGACGCTCTCCGGCACTTTCAGAATCTCTATGACCATGCCTCGACTCCCATATCCCGCGCACGAGGCTCCTATTGGATGGGGCGTGCCTACGAGGCTCTCAACCAAAGAACGGAAGCCGAGCAAGCCTACAGCAACGCAGCGGCTTTCAGCACCACCTATTACGGACAATTGGCGATCATACGCCTTCAAGCCGAACCCGTTTTGGTCGCCCGCGCCGATCCGCCGCCGCCCGAAGTATTTCGATCGTCCTTTTTTGCGCAGGATTATGTCCGCGCTATCGAACGCCTTGCCTCCATCGGGGCGGAGCGCCGCGCCGCATCCTTTTTCCGCGCCGCGCTTGAAAACACATCAAAGCGCGAAGACTTTATCTTGCTGACCGAAGTCGCCTTCCGCATCTTTCGCCCCGATTTAAGCATTCAGGCCGTTAAAGCCGCCAATCAGAAAAACATCCTCGTCCAGAACGGAGGATTCCCGCTCATTACCATGCAAGTGCCGTCTCCTCCCGAACCGGCCTTGACGCATGCGCTGATCCGGCAGGAAAGCATGTTCAATCCTGACGCCGAAAGCGCAGCCGGAGCCTGCGGCCTGATGCAACTGATGCCGCGCACGGCAAAAGAAATCAGCAGGAAAATCGGCGTCCGTTTCAAAGAATGGCATCTGAAAGACCCCTCCTATAACCTTCAGCTCGGCACGGCCTTCGCAACCCGGCAGATTGGCCGCTTCGACGGGTCTTATGTTCTGGCTTTGGCAGGATACAACGCGGGCCCTGCGCGCGTCCGCGAATGGATTGAGCAATTTGGAGACCCGCGGAGCGAAGAAACGGATCCGATTGACTGGATAGAATTGATCCCGATACAGGAAACGCGCAATTACGTTCAAAGAATTATCGAAAGCCTGCAAGTTTATCGCTCAAAGCTCGCGGGAGGACGATCCCCGCTCTTAATAATCAATGACTTGAAGCGCTAACCTCCTTTCTTTAGCGAAGGAAAGGGCAGGCTTTCTTCGCCCCTCCTTTTTTGATAAAATCCCGCGTCAGGAGAAGACCATGACCGCCGAGTGGGTTATCCTTTTTGCCGGAGTTGCCGCCTTGTCTGCGGCGGGATGTGTCCTGATTGCCGTCATATGGCTGCGCAAATTGCGCGAAACCGTTATAGCAACGTTGACGGAAACGGCGGGGCAGCAGATTCTAACCGCGCAACATTTGAGCGAATCCATCGCCCGTCTGCAAAAGCAGCAGGATAATTACGCCCAGCAGGTTCAGACGTTAGCGCAAGCCGGATTGCGGCTTCAGCAGGAAATATCGAATGTCTCGAACCGCCTTACCAGCGCGCAGACGGAAACTCACCGCGGCGGACAAACGCTGCACTGATCCTTGCAAATCCCGATACAATTAATGCGATAAGCCTATCAGGCCTTTTTCGAGATGCGGTCAATCTCTTTTTGAACCAACCGCTCGACGATGCCGGCAAGATTTTTATCGAGCCAGTCTTTAAGAAGAGGACGCATCAATTCAATCACCATGTCCTCTAATGTGCGGTGGCCGTTGCCCATAAACGTTGCGCCGCTCGGCGCGGAAGCGAGCCGCTCAACCTCAATGGTGTTCGCGAGAGACGATAGGGTCGAGGCCGCAGTACTTGCCACAGGCTCTGAAACCAAAGTTTCCGACGCGGCGACTGGCGGCGGCGGAGCGGACGGAGGGGGTGGCGGAGGAGGAGGCGGTGGTGGCGGCGGCGGAGGTGGCGGTGGGGGGGCTGCCTCTTCTTGAGGCGCATTAACATCTTTCACAGAACCATCCTCTTGAATCATTTGAGTTAATTCAAGTACTTCTTCCGGCGAAGGCGTAAGCGCGGCTTCGGGCTCTTTTGGCGCATCGGCAGGAGGATTATCGTCAGAAATAATTTTTCTTATCGAAGCAAGAATTTCTTCCATCGATGGATCGGCAGTAGCCTCAGTATCTTCAGCCATTGGTTTCTCTCAAACTGGGGAATCAGCGCGAATCGAAGACAGGCGTAACAGCGGGAGTTTATCGGGTTTTAACCTTGTTGCAAGGTGGAAACAAAAGGAAAAATAAGATTCGGCAAAAATCACGCATTGATCGGGTTTGATGACGAGTCCGCGTCCCCGCCGGAGGTATATACCGAACCGTTATAGCGGTCACTCTTTTCAAGCTCGGCGGGACTTTTTGAAAAACCTGCGCGCGGAGCCTGTTTTTCATTCCGGGCTTTTTGGGCATAAAAATTCTTATAATTCAACGAAATTACGCTGTTGCGCTTCTTTTCCCTGCCCTATATACATACCCCCCGATTCCCTGGTAGCTCAGCGGTAGAGCAGGTGACTGTTAATCACCGGGTCGGCGGTTCGATCCCGTCCCAGGGAGCCAGCCTTTGCTTCAATACCGCTTCGGCTGGCTTACGCCAGACGAAGCAACAGGTTATGTGAAGGATGTTGCCCTATGAAGCAAGATCGTCTTCCCCCTCCCCTTGCCCGTGCGGCGCTGAAAGCGATTCCTTCTTCCCTTTTGCAGCGGATGATTGACGTTCTGCTGCGCAAGCTGCGCTCGCAACACCCTCATTTATTCAAAAACCTCGAACGTCTGGACTCCGCGACAGTGCGGATTGAACCTTCGGATGTCGCTCACCGGTTTGTAATCTCTTTCGGAAAAAACGGGGTTTCGTTAACCGTCGCGGATAAAGCCTCCGATGCATGCATAAAGGGAAGCGTCGCGGCTCTGCTCAATATGCTCGAAGGCCGCATTGACGGAGACAAACTCTTTTTCTCCCGCGACATAGAAATATCGGGCAAAACGGATGTCGTCGTCGCCTTACGCAACACCCTCGACCGCGAAGAAATAAATATGCTCGACGACATTGCCTCTTTGTTCGGCCCCTTCGCCTATCCGGCTCGCCAAACCGTTTTGCTCGCGGACGCCGTGGCTCGCCATCTTCGACAACGGTTTGAAAGCCAAAGAGCCGCAGCCTCATGACCTCGCGTTATCTTGAACTTGTCAGCCCAGCGGGAACCCCGGCAGCCTTGCGCGCCGCCGTTGATGCCGGAGCAGATACGGTATACTGCGGCTATCGCAATTGCACGAACGCGCGCAATTATCCCGGCCTCAATTTCGATCAGGACGAAATGATCGAAGGCATCTCTTACGCGCATGAACGCGGGCGAAAAGTCCTTATTGCCATCAACACTTTTCCCCGTGCCGGAGACGAAAAACCGTGGCACAAGGCCATTGACGAAGCGGCGGAAGCCAAGGCCGACGCCATCATTTTGGCGGATATAGGCGTTTTGGATTACGCGACACGGCATCAACCGTCCCTGCGTCGCCATCTGTCGGTTCAGGCATCGGCAGCCAACGCTCTGTCCATAGGCTTTTACCGCGAACGGTTCGGCATCAAGCGCGTCGTTTTACCGCGCGTTTTATCCATCGAGGATATTGCGGCGTTAATTAAAAAAACACGTCTGGAAACCGAAGTCTTTGCCTTCGGCAGCGTGGGGCCGATGTCGGAAGGACGATGCTTTCTGTCGTCGTACATGACGGGACTGTCTCCGACAAGCGAAGGCGTCTGCGCTCCCGCAAGCCATGTCGCCTATAAAGAAGTCGGCGACTGCATGAAATCATGCCTCGGCTGCGTGACGCTCAACCAGTTTGCCAAAGACGAACCTGCTCCCTACCCCACGCCGTGCAAAGGCCGCTATGTGACGCGAGGCAAAGCTTCGTATTTGTTCGAAGAGCCGATCGGCCTCAACGCCATAGACATTTTGCCGCAACTGAAAGCGGCGGGCGTTACGGCTTTAAAGATCGAAGGCCGCCAACGCAGCCGCGCCTATGTTGCCGAAGTCGTCAGCGCTTTCCGCAACGCTTTGGATGCTCTGGCCAAAGGAAGCACAAAGTCTTACGCCAATGACCTGAAGAACGTCGCCGAAGGCGGTCGCGAAACGTTCGGCGCATATAAAAAGGGCTGGCGATGAAAAAAACTGCAAAAAGCCGCCTTACGTTAGGCCCCCTATTCTTCAACTGGCCCGTCGAGAAACGGCGCGATTTCTATTATCGCATTGCGGATGAAACCGATATTGACGTTGTTTATCTGGGCGAAGTCGTTTGCTCGAAACGCGACTTATTCTTCGACAAGGATATTCCCGAAGTCGCCGAACGTCTGCGTCGGTCAGGAAAAGAAGTCGTTCTTTCGACGCTCGCGCTTGTGACATCGGAACGCGAGATGAAAGCGATAAAGGGGCGCATCAAACAAGGTTATTTGGTGGAAGCCAACGATGTCGCCTGCCTGCAAGCCCTGAACGGCAAACCTCACGTTATCGGACCTTTCATCAATGTCTTCAATGAAAGCAGCCGTGATTTCCTGATCCGCAACAAGGCCGAACGCATCGTTCTGCCCGTCGAAATTCCGGCGTCTTCGATCAAAATCATCGCGGGCAAAAGCAAAGTCGCCATTGAAGTCATGGTTTTCGGGCGCCAACCTTTATCCGTCGCCATGCGTTGCTATCACGCACGCGCGCACGGACTGACAAAGGATTCCTGCCAATTCGTCTGCGGAAAAAATCCTGACGGCCTTTCGGCGGACACGGTGGACGGAAAGCCGATTTTGACCATTAACGGCACGCAAACCCTTTCGCACGGCTATGGCGTTTACATGAATGAACTCGGCGCTCTACAGAAAATGGGCGTCACGCATTTCCGCCTTTCGCCGCAGGATGTAGACATGGTCAAAGTCGCCGCGCTCTATCGCGCGGTCTTGGACAAAAAGACGACGCCCAAAGAAGCTCTTTCAAAACTTAAAAAACTGACGGGAAAAACGCCGTACATGAACGGCTTTTACTATGGCCGCGAAGGACTAAGTTGGGTGAAATAACTTTATTCTGCGTCAGGGCGAAGGCTATACCCCTCGCCGCGAACAGTAACCAAATAGCGGGGATTTTTGGCGTCGGCTTCGATCTTCCGGCGCAACCGCGTCACCTGCACATCAATCGTGCGATCGTTGATGGCTTGACCCGCCGCGCTGCGCTCGACTAATGCTTCGCGGCTTAACGCCTGCCCCGGAGCGCTTGCCAAGGCGCGCATAAGAGCCGCTTCCATTCCCGTCAATACAACGACCTCATCCGCCGATTTAAGTTCGTCGCGTTCGGAATCATACGTCCACGCGCCCAAACGGAGCGGTTTCTTGGCGGCAGGTTTTGGCTTCGGCGCACGACGCAAAATGGCATTGATGCGCAAAAGCAGCTCACGCGGCTCGAACGGCTTCATCAGATAGTCGTCGGCACCGGCTTCAAGGCCGCAAATGCGGTCGTCCGTCTCGCCTTTGGCCGTCAGCAGCAAAATGGGCAAAGGCCGCGCGCTTTGATCGGCCTCGCGCAAGCTGCGGGTCAGCTCAAACCCGTTTTCGCCGGGCATCATGACGTCGAGAACCATAAGGTCGAAGGCAAGGCTTTTAAGCTTGGCGCGCGCATCTTCCGCATTGCGCGCCGTCGCCGTAATAAATCCCTGTTCGCTCAAGTAGCGGCCCAGCAAACTGCGCAAACGCGTATCGTCGTCAACGACAAGAACATGCGGTGCGAGAGCTAAAGACAAAGCAACCTCTCAAAACTATACCGGTCTTCTTTAATTTCTCCGGTCAACGACGAACCGCGCCACATCTTCCAGATGTTTTGCGCGATCCCCGAATATCTGCAAATGCCTGATAGCCTGTTCGGACAAAAGCTTGGCCTGGCTGCGCGCGCGCTCGGCGCCTAAAATCGTAACGAACGTCGCTTTGCCTGCTTTTTCGTCCCGGCCGACCGGCTTGCCCGTTTCGGCTTCCGTGCCTTCCGCATCCAGCAAATCGTCAATAATCTGGAACGCGAGACCCAGATCGTGGGCATAAGCGCGAAGCGCATTGCTATGTTGATTGGAGGCTTTGCCCAGAATGGCGCCTGCTTCTGCGGAAACGGCGATCAGCTCGCCCGTCTTCATTCTTTGCAAGCGCGTGATAGCGCCGATGTCGAGCTGCGTCGTTTCGGCAATCAGATCGAGCATCTGCCCGCCGACCATACCTTGCATGCCGGATGCGCGAGCAAGAGCCGAGACAAGGCGGCAACGAACCGCGGGGTCTTCGTGCGTGCGAGGATCGGAAAGAATTTCAAAGGCGATCGTCAGCAACGCGTCGCCCGCAAGAACGGCCGTCGCTTCGTCGAATTTCTTATGCACCGTCGGATTTCCGCGGCGAAGGTCGGAATTATCCATGGCGGGCAAATCGTCATGCACGAGCGAATAACAATGCACGCACTCGACAGCCGCTGCCGTGCGAAGGGCGCATTCCCCGCTCACGCCGAAAATACGCGCCGAGCTTATCACCAGAAAGGGACGCAACCTTTTGCCGCCGCTAAGCGTTGCGTAACGCATTGCTTCGAACAGCTTGTTTTCCGGAAATTCGGATATCGGCAAAAGACGTTCTAAAGCCTCGACGACGGCATTGGCGGACTCGGACATCGCGGAAGCAAGTGACGGGCTGATGGAGGGCATGAAATGAAAGGGGGTTGAGGTTACGTATTAAAGGGCTTGGACGAAATCGTACCGTCGGCGTTGACGGCAATCTGTTCGATCTTGGCCTGAGCTTCGCGCAGTTTTGCTTCGCAATGTCTTTTCAGCAAAGCGCCGCGTTCGTAGGCCTTGATCGAATCATCAAGCTTCGCCTTGCCGTCTTCAAGTTGCTTAACCAGCTTTTCAAGCTCAGCCAAAGCATCCTCAAAACTAAGGGCGGCGATGTCCGCCGGAATGGGTGTCGTCGTTTCCTTCATGGGCGGGGACTTTAAGGTTTTGGCCTTATTATGGCAAGAAGAACCCTTGGCCCTCCAACCTCGCCTAACACATTAAGAATAATCCTTCTTTACTCGGAACCCATCCTCAATTAAGCAGGCTTGGGGCTAAATATTGCGTTTATGGGAGCTATGAATGACAAATTTTACCTATTCATCTGCCGCTCTAGACCGCCTGCAAAAATCCGATAGCGAGATTTTCGACGCCCTGATGAACGAAGAAAAGCGCCAAAGCGAGGGAATCGAGCTTATACCGTCCGAAAGTTACTGTTTCCCCGAAGTCTATGCCCTGCTCGGCTCCGTTTTTAATAACAAATACTCCGAAGGCTATCCGGGTCGCCGCTACTACGGCGGACAGGAAAACACGGACACCGTCGAAACGCTTGCCCGCGAACGCGCCAAATCCGTTTTCCGCGCCGAACATGCCAACGTTCAACCCCTATCCGGCTGTCCGATGAACGAAGCCGTTTATTTCGGACTTTTGGAACCCGGCGATGTGATCCTCGGCATGGATTTGACTCATGGGGGGCATCTTTCGCATGGCCATCCCATCACCAATATGGCGAAGATTTTTAAATTTGCCCGCTATCGCACCGAAATTCCAAGCGGCGTCATTGATCTCGACAAAGTCCGCAAGATCGCGCTTGAAACAAAGCCGAAACTTATTATTTGCGGTCATTCTTCCTATCCGCGCGAATACGATTACGCTGGTTTCAGAAAAATCGCCGATGAGGCAGGCGCTCTCTTGATGGCCGACGTCAGCCATCTGGGCGGACTGATTGCGGGCGGCGCTTTAAAAAATCCTCTCGATTTCGGATTCGATGTCGTCACGACGACGACGCATAAATCTTTGCGCGGCCCTCGCGGCGGCATGATCTTGTGCAAAAAGAAATTCGCCGCGGCCATAGACAAATCGGTATTCCCCGGCATGCAGGGCGGCCCGCACATGCATGCTATCGCGGCCATGGCCGTGATGTTGAAATTGGTTCAGACCGACGCTTACAAGGCTTACGCGAAACAAGTGCTCGTCAACGCTCAAACGCTTGCGAAAGAGCTAATGGTGGGCGGCGCGCATTTGATCACCGGCGGCACGGAAAATCATCTGATCGTCATCAATGTCGCAACGGGCTTCGGCATCACAGGGGATATTGCGGAACGCGCGCTTGATCGCGTCGGCATAACGCTAAATAAAAACGTCATCCCCGACGATCCGAATCCGCCGATGAGACCGAGCGGAATCCGTTTCGGCACGCCCGCCGCGACATCGCGCGGCATGAAAGAGCCTGAGATGAAGCAACTCGCAAGAATCATGCTTCAGGTTTTACGCACACCGAACGATGACTCTCTTTCGGCAAAACTTCGCGAAGAGACAAGAACGATGTGCGAGCGTTTTCCCGTTCCCGGACTCGAAACGGCAAAAACATCGTAACGTTCCGCTACCGGAAGACTCCGCAACGCGCGGAAATGACTCTATAAATCGAGCGACGCGCCGCAGAAAAAATTTTGCGACACATAATTTTTTCACCATTGCCCTATCGAAACAATGTGTGACTCGGACAGCACAACGCACGAGATAAACTTAATTTTGATTCATCATCGTAAATTTTCGCTTACCCGAAAGTATTTCATCGGCTAAAAGATTCACGCGATATGTCAAGTCAATCATCTCTTTAGTCTCCTCGTGCCGTCGAATCGAATCCTTAAACTTTCATCGCGGGACTTGTTATGAATTTGCGATTGACCGCCGCTAACACCAACCAGGCTCCGACGGAATCTTCAGCTGTCTCGGCGCGCGGCCCCCACTTGCTTGAATGGCTGGCGCGCTTAACAAGACAGGAATTTCCCATCGACCTTATTTCTTCTCCTTTTGGACGAAGGGACGGCATCCCTTCGGTCGATAAAGAGCCGCATGCGGACGATTGGAATACGATTTCTCATATATGCGGTTACACGCTCGAGGATTTTTTCGACGCCGGGTCTTCCCTGCCCCTTACTGCCGCCGAGATAGATTATTTCCGCCGCAATCATCGCGGGACGGAGAATCACGTCAGCCGCGACTTTTTGACGGCTCAGACAGACCTGCCGTCGCCTCTCGCGGAACTATACGGACTGTATCGTCACCGCGCGCGCATTGACGCCGAAGCCGCGCTTTGGATCGCGCAATCAACCAGCTCCTTGCGCCTGCCTTCGATTATGGCCGACTTGCTTGCCGTCGGCGCGTTCGCAAACGGCCTTGAATATGTGAGCTATATGGGCGTCACGTATTCCGTTCCTTGCGCGTTCGACACCTCCGCCGAAATTGACCACGCCAACAGGGAAGCGGCGCGGCGTCTTGAGTTGCCGGCCGATCATCCGTCGCATCTGTTGAAATTGAAACCCGATGAGCTTGGCGTTCTGGCGGCTTCGATTGCCGAAAGAAACGCTTTAAGTCCTTCGGATT
>JBAZLX010000030.1:0-15822 GCA_041650075.1 Bdellovibrionales bacterium
ATGCCTGAGCATCTTCGCCGCGCGCAAGGCGCACAAAGGCGGCCAGCCCTATATCCATGGCTACGACGCGCAAAGCGTCGCGATTCACAAGAGCGGCGTGGCGTTTGGCCATTTCGCCTTCGGAGGCCGTTGGAAAGGTTTCGTAAAGCCACTCGGCAATCGCAAGGCCAAGCACGCGATCGCCCAAAAACTCCAGACGTTCGTAGGGCGCGCCTTTTTGACGCGGTCTCGCACCCGACAAAGAGGGGTGAGTCAAAGCGTCTTCTAAAAGGCTTGGGGATGCAAAAACATGACCAAGCTTTTCGGCTAAGACTCCTGGATTAGGTTTTTCCGATGCAGCTGCCATTAGTTAACTCTGCTGAAAAGCCTCGACCACCGCACGGACCAAGGCCACTTCCAGAATTCCCAGAAATGAGATTTCTCATCAATCGAGAAGAAAAGAAGTTGGGCTTTCCCAACCAGGTTTTCCTCAGGGACGAAGCCGACGTTCTTTGTGCGGCTGTCCTGAGAATTGTCGCGATTGTCGCCCATAAAGAAGTAATGATGTGCAGGCACGGTAAAAACGTCCGTATTGTCGAGGGGCTGATCGTCGCCAAGTTTGCGGATGATATGATCCGAGCCTTGGGGAAGATGCTCAATATAGTCAACGGCATTGGACGGGGGCTTTGTCTCGCTTTCCGCCGTTAGCGTCGGCAAACGGGAACGTTCGACAGGAACGCCGTTGACGTATAAGGTTCCTTGACGCATCTGGATCGTGTCGCCGGGCAACCCGATCAGGCGTTTGATGTAATCTACCGACGTATCGCGGGGCAGTTTAAAAACGACAATATCGCCACGTTGGGGCTCGCTGCCTCCGAGGCGGCCTGAAAAGGGAATGAATCCGAGGAACGTGCCTTCCGAGCCGTAGCCGTAAGAATATTTCGATACAAATAGAAAATCTCCGACCAGAAGGGACGGCACCATGGAGCTGGACGGAATGTTAAAAGGTTCATAAGCAAAAGTGCGCACGACGAGCGCAATCAAGAGCGCAAAGACGATCATGCGCAGAGTTTCTTTGCCGTTTTCTACAGCCGAATTATCCTTATCGGTCATTTTGTGCCTTGTATCCAAAGGTGAACGCAAAAACGCAGGATAGTACTGCGATTGGTCTAGACCCTTACGGTTGGGGGGGATGGAAGTCAACCACAGATGCTCAAATATTGTTGAAGAATAAGCAACATATTGAAAAAGAATGCATATATTGTTCTCTTTCAATGGGGGTGCTTAACATGGCCAGTCAATACTTTTGTAATCCTATGCAAAAAAGCTCTCTCACAATATTTAGGGGTAGAATGGATGCTAAAACCAGATAAGGTTATTTTTTGGGGATTCGTTAAGAAAGAACCTTTTTAACGGGTAATAAAATTACAATATATAATTTAATGTGGACATTTTATTGCTGTTGATAATTCAGTTATTACGACCCGTCCGTTTAGAAAAATACCTGTATTATCAAAAACAAAGAATTTAACGTCATCATAACTACCTAAAAAAGGTAGTTCAAACAACATCCCGTGAGGAAAAATGTGATTGACACAAGCCCCCCTTATGGACACCCTCCGCGCCAGGTTATGAATGGAAACCAGCAAAAGGTAAGTTCTTGCTGAAATCTCCTTTGGGTCTTGTGCGTGCTGACTCGTTGCACGCCGCTCCAGTTTTTCGGATGCTTGTCGTTAGTACTTTGGCTCTCAGCATTGGTCTGAGCGGTCATTACTTGAAACGTCAGGCCTCTGTGATGACGGCTGCTGCGGTTCCTGTTGTTCAGGAGGCCGTGCGCGTTGTTGAGCAGTCGGCGCCTGCAATGGCTGTCGCAAAGGTTAACAAGGTTGTCTCTCAGGTTATCGTTCCGCCTGAAATTGTTGCTCGTGAGGCCGAACTCGGCGGCGGGCAGGACTTCTCAGATATGTTAAGCGATTCCGGCGTTAACGATGCGGATGCTAAGGCGGCTATGAATGCCTTGTCTCGAGTTTATTCTCTGCAAAAGCTTCACGCGGGACAAAACGTTACTCTGACCTTTAGCCGTACGCCGCAGGCTGAAACTCTGACACAGGCTGTTTTTCAGCCCGAAGACACTAAAGAAATCTCAATTGCTCGTCAGGCTGACAATACCTTTGCTGCTAATATCAAGATGATACCGATTATCCGCGAACGCGTTGCGGCTCGTGGGGAAATTCGGTCGAGCGTTTTCGAAGCGGGCGAACGCGCTGGCGTTCCTTATGCGGTTATGGCGGCAATGATCCGCGTTTATGCCCACAGCATAGATTTCCAACGTGACATTCGTTCGGGCGACAGTTTCGAGATACTTTACGATCAACCAAAAACGGTTCAAGGCAAAGCCGTTGGCGAAGGCTCCATTATATATGCCGCCATGCATATCGGGGGAGAGGTTAAGCCGATTTACCGCGTGACCTTTGCCGACAAGTCAGTTGATTACTTCGATGCTACCGGACGCAGCGCCCGCCGGGCCCTGTTGCGTACGCCTCTTGCTGCCGCAAGGGTTACCTCCGGTTACGGTATGCGTATGCATCCGCTTTTGGGATACAGCAAAATGCATCAGGGCGTTGATTTCGGCGCGCCGATCGGGACGCCGATCTTTGCCGCCGGTTCCGGCGTTGTCGAGGAAATCGGCTTTAAAGGCGGTTATGGCCGCTTTATTAGAATTCGTCATCCAGGGGGCCTTTCGACGGCTTATGGCCATATGAGCCGTTTCAATTCGCATCTTTATCGCGGCGCGAAGGTCAACCAAGGCGAAGTCATTGCGTACGTCGGCAATTCGGGACGTTCGACGGGGCCTCATCTACACTATGAAGTTAAGATGAATGGCAGGCAAACAAACCCGCTGAGCATTAAAACGCCTGTCGGCCGCGTTCTGGAGGGCCAGCAATTGGCTCAATTCAAGAGCGGGCAGGCGCGTATTTATGACGAGTATACGAGCCTCGTCGGGAAGAAACCCTCTGCCGAAACGATCAAGGTTTCGTCGAACACCGTTTCTTCAAAATAAGTTGTCATTGGCACTATCTGTTTTAATGTCTAACCCTTGTATATAGAAACAGGGGGCAAGTTTTCGTGCCAGAAAAAAAGCCGGGTAAAAAAGGAAGTGCAGTATTTTCAATTCTCCGCATTTTGGAAACAAAAGCGGCTATACCTCTCCGTGTTTTCTATAAAATCTTTGCTGTCGAGGCCTTGATTGGCATTGTGGCGTGGTGCGCGCTTGCCGACGGGCTTAAAGATTTATCCGGCACGCCCATAGGTGCCGATTTTATCAATGTATATGCTGCGGGAGTTCTTGTGCTTCAGGGCAGCCCCGGTGCGGCCTATGACTGGGCGCTTCATCATCAGGTCGAACAAACTGTTGCCGGTTACGCATCGCCATATTTTGCGTGGCACTATCCACCGATGTTTCTTGCCGTGGCAGGGCTTGTCGCCTGTGTGCCGTATTTGGGAGCCTTAGCCCTTTATACGATGGCGGGTCTTGCAGGATATTGGGCGATTATCCGCAAAATGGCCGCAAAGACAAAAGACGCATTGTGGATGATGGCTGTTTTCCCGGGCGTTTTTGCAAATGCCACCAACGGACAAAATGGATTTATTACGACGGCTCTCTTTGGCGCAGGATTCCTGGAGCTGGAAAAAAGACCTTTATTAGCCGGAGCTGCTTTTGGTCTTTTGGCTTACAAGCCGCAGTTTTTTATCGTTATTCCCTTAATGCTGGCTATAGGCGGTTATGGGCGCGCTTTTTTCTCAACGATAGCCACAGCTGCCCTTAGCGCAACCTTATCCTGGGCTGTTTTTGGCACGGAAACATGGAGAGCTTTTTTCGAAAGCACGAAGCTGACGCAACACATTGTATTGGAGCAGGGATCGACAGGGTGGGAAAAAATTCAGAGTGTCTTTTCGATGGTGCGTATATGGGGGGGCGGGGTTGCTGCAGCCTATGCGTTCCAGATCGCAGTCATGATAGCGGCATTGGCGTGCGCGGCATGGATATGGCGTCATAAAGCGTCAATAGAAACCCGCGCTTCGGCTTTATGCGCAGCTATACTTCTCACGACGCCGTATCTTCTGGATTACGATCTTGTAATTTTGGCTGTACCGATTGCCCTTCTGACGCGTCAGGGGGGGGAAACAGGGTACAAGCGCTTTGAAAAACCGTTGCTTGCGGCTTTGTGGATATTGCCGCTTGTTGCTCGCGCCTCAGGATCGCATTATTTGCCGTTTACGCCGCCGTTGCTTGTTGCGTTGATGGGGCTTTGTCTTGTTCGGACGTTGCCGCGCAAAACGGCGGCTGTTGCCTAAATTCTTTTTTCTCTCCGCCTCTGTGCCGAAGTCGGAATGTGCATCGCTTCGCGGTATTTGGCGACGGTGCGACGGGCTATATCTATGCCTTCCCCGCGTAGTTTCATGGACAAATGATCGTCAGACAAAATTGAAGTCGGTTTTTCGCCCTCGATCATGGCGCGGATGCGGGCGCGTACGGCTTCGGATGACATATCCGCGCCGCCGTCGCTGCGCGCCAACGCGGTCGTAAAAAAGTACTTCAGCTCAAACGTACCGCGTGGCGTCGAAATGTATTTGTGCTGCGTAACGCGGCTTACGGTTGACTCGTGCATTTCGACGGCCAACGCAATGTCTTTCAGGATTAAAGGCTTCAGATGATGAACACCGCTGACAAAAAAGGAGTCTTGTTGGCGAACGATTTCTCCCGCAACTTTTAAAATAGTCGTTGCGCGTTGGTGCATGGCTTTGACCAGCCAATTCGCTTTTTGCCAATGATCGGTAATGTATTCCTTATCGGTCTTTTTTGAAGCCGAGGCCTGAATTTGGGAATAGTAACGCTCATTCGCCAAAACGCGGGGCAAAGTCTCGGTGTTCAGTTCGATATGCCAGCCGCCGCCCGGTTGAGGCCGTAGAAACACATCCGGCACGATCGGCGTTGCGGCATCGGATGCGAAAGCCTGAGCCGGCTTCGGGTTAAGCCTGCGAATTTCCGCGATCATGCCGGACAAATCTTCGGCGCTGACGTTGCACAAGCGCATCAATGTTGCGTTTTCATGGCGCGCCAGAAGATTCAAATGCTGCAAAAGAATAGCCATCGGGGGATCGAGCCGATCTTTTTCGCATAATTGCAGGGCCAGACATTCGTGCAGAGAGCGCGCAAAAATTCCGCAAGGATCAAAACGCTGCAAACGTGCGATGACGGAGTCCAGATATTTTTGCGTAACGCCGAATTGTTGCCGCAAAACGTCAAGATCGGCCGGCAGGTATCCGGCTTCGTCCAAAGCGTCAACCAGCGAAAGCGCCACAAGGCGTTCTGCGGGATCAATGAAGTCTACATTGACCTGTTCGAGTAAGTGCGATCGCAAACTGGGCTTTTCGGCGACGTTTTGCGTTGTAGAAAAGTCGTCGTCGTCAAACGAACCGCCAAGGCCTGCACCGGAAAAACGATCTCCCTCTGTATAGCCGTCGTTGGCCAAGGAAGGGGCCTCCTGAGGAGAAGAGGCTGTCGTTGCAAGGGGCGCGTCTTCGGCGATGGATCTGGAAATGTTTTCGAGCCGCTGCAAGGCGATTTTTTCTACGGAAGATTCGGCGTCATTCACGTCCGCACGTTCAAGAAGCGGGTTTTTCTCGAGCTCTTCTTCGACAAATGCGCCTAACTCCAAGTTCGTCATTTGCAGCAGTTTGATCGCCTGCTGCAGTTGAGGCGTCATAACGAGGGTTTGGGTCTGTTTTTGTTCGATGCGCTGAGAGAGATTCATGGGAGGAAGGTAATTGGGTGAATCTTAACGAATCATTGACGTGTTAACGATTTGGCACTCTTTTTGCATATAACGCAAGAGGGAAGCTGCCTAGTAAGGTTGAACGTCTGATCCTTCACTTTGCTTATGGGCAATAATCTTCCAATTCTCCCTTGTTTTTAAACATAAATTTTGATCGCCAAGGCCATTTTCGTATATGGAAAGCGATAAATGAAAATATTTTCTCATGATAAAATGCATGAAAGAAATTTTTGTAGAAGACGCGCATTATGGCTGATCCGCCTTTTGATCAAAAGACTTATGATTTTATTCGCGGGACCATGGAAGGCCCTGTATTTGAGATTGCCGGGAAGTTAGGACTTATTCCCCCGGATATTAAAAACGCCATTTTAGTTGCTCAGGCGGCAGAAAGAACTCAGCGCCTTGCCGAAAGAGCGGAAAACATTTCTCAACAGCTAAACGAAGGAAAGCCAGCCCCAACTGAAGGTTGCGTCGAACCAACGGATAATGTCTTCAAATTTGTCGGTTCCGAGAGAGATGACCCGCGCGTCAAATACGCGCAGGGCATGTGGATGGCAGCCCAAATATTTTTTAATAACGAAGCTCGTTCAGCAAATAAGCAAGGCGCGGAAGCCATAGCCGGATTTAAGCTAGCCGCCTGCGAACTATATTATATGGCTGGCGGGGCGATGGAAAAAGCCGGGCAGAAAAATACAGCTGAAAAACTTAGAATGGTTTCGGAAGAACTGGGTAAACGAGTCAAAAAAGGCAAAGCGCCGGAAGAAACCATCGCCGACCTATACGCAAATTTTAAAAAGTCAGGAATTGAAGATAAACCCCTCGATGATGCTTATAAAAAAGTTATTGGTTTGATTGCAAACCATCCAGCGGGCCCCGGACGGCATGATCGAAAATATCCAGCAAACCCAACGGGGGGTACACCCCAAAACTAAACAGAATGAAGGGTTACGAAAATAATCCTTCAGAATCATCACTCTCTGGGTTTTTGGGGGAGGAGATTATTCATAAAAAAATATTTTTTTATAAATAATCCACAAAAAAAGCCCAGAAATGTGGCTTATTTAGTGCCTTTCTCCTTGCAATTTCAGCTCAAAACGCTATTCTCCTCGCGTCATAGAGGTGGTTTTGGAGGTGGGCCGAAAGCCCGCCTTTTTTATTACCTTTGTCACGTCCACGAGAAACGTTTTGATATCGGAGCAAATGTCGAAGGCTATTGAGAGCAAGATAACGGAGCTGGTTACAGGCGAAATTGATGCTGCAGGTTACGACCTCGTTCGCGTAAAGATTAATGGCGGGGGAAAATATGCAACGTTGCAGATCATGGCTGAACGCAAGGACGGCGTCGGCATGAAGGTTGAGGACTGCGCAAAGCTCAGCGGCGTTGTGTCCTTAAAGATCGAAGCGGATGCGGATTTGGCGAACCGGTTTGATCTCGAGGTTAGCTCGCCCGGTATTGACAGGCCCCTGACGAGGATTCGGGATTTTGAGAGGTTCCAGAGTCACGTTGCGAAAGTTGAATTGGATGTTCCGGTAGAAGGTCAAAAGCGTTTTCAGGGGAAGATCGGAAACGTCGGCGGTGGGGAGATAGAGTTTCTTGTTGATAAAAAAGTTTTGAAGACGGCGTTTGAGAACATTGTGAACGCCAAGCTGGTTTTGACGGACGAACTGTTGAAAAGCAGCATGAAGCAAGGTTAGTCACTAAGGATTAAGCTAAGGAGAAAATAAAATGGAATTGTTGCAAGTTGCCGAAGTGGTATCCCGCGAAAAAGGGATCGAGCGTGACGAAGTGCTCGTCGCGATGGAGCAGGCCATTCAAAAGGCAGGCCGCGCGAAGTATGGTCACGAACACGATATTCGCGCCGAAATTGACCGTAAAACGGGCGAGGTGCACTTGCAGCGCTGGCTTCAGGTCGCGGACCCCATCGAGAACGAATTCACGCAAATAACGGTCAAAGCCGCAAAAAAAACAAAGCCTGACGCGCAAGTCGGCGATTTTATCGTTGACGATCTTCCTCCCATTGAAATGGGGCGCATCGCGGCGCAGACGGCCAAGCAAGTGATCGTGCAAAAAGTGCGCGAAGCCGAACGCCATCGCCAGTTCGAAGAATACAAGGACCGTATCGGCGAAGTTATCAGCGGCATCGTCAAGCGTGTGGAATACGGCAATATTACAGTTGATCTGGGCCGTACCGAAGCGATGCTTCGTCGCGACGAAAGCTTGCCGCGCGAGCATTTCAAAAACGGCGATCGCGTTCGCGCCTACATCTATGACGTGCGTGAAGAACAGCGCGGTCCCCAGATTTTCCTGTCACGTACGCATCCTTTATTTATGGCCAAATTGTTTACGCAGGAAGTGCCGGAAATTTATGACGGCATCATCGAAATCAAGTCGGTCGCTCGCGATCCTGGCAGCCGCGCCAAAATTGCCGTCGTATCGAACGATAGCGGCATTGATCCTGTCGGCGCGTGCGTCGGCATGCGCGGCAGCCGCGTTCAGGCTGTTGTAGGCGAACTGCAGGGCGAAAAGATTGACATCATTCCGTGGTCGGCGGATCCGGCGACATTTGTCGTCAATGCTTTGGCTCCGGCCGAAGTCGCCAAGGTTGTGCTCGACGAAGAAAACAACCGCATGGATGTCGTCGTTCCGGACGAACAGTTGTCTTTGGCCATTGGCCGCCGCGGACAGAACGTACGCCTTGCCTCAATGTTGACGGGGTGGGACATCGATATTCTGACGGAGAAGGAAGAATCCGAACGCCGTCAACAGGAAGTCTCGACTCGCACCGCTTTGTTTATCGAAGCGCTGGCCGTTGACGACGTGATCGCGCATTTGCTTGTGACCGAGGGCTTTACCAAGGTCGAACAGATTGCGGATACGCCGGTTGACGAACTGGCGGAAATCGAAGGATTCGATGCCGAAGTCGCAGGCGAATTGCAAGAACGCGCTCGCAACTGGCTGGCCGAAAATGCCGCCAAGCTTGAAGCCCAACGCAAGGAATTGGGCGTCGGCGACGACGTCATTGCCTTGGAAGGGCTTAGCGTCGAGATGGCGGTCAAGCTCGGCGAGAAGGGCATTAAGACGCTCGACGAAGTTGCCGACTTGGCGAGCGATGAACTGCGCGAAATTGTCGGAAACGATGAACTGACGGAAGCCAAAGCCAACGAGATTATCATGGCAGCGCGCGCCCATTGGTTTACCGAAGAAACACCGACGTCGTGAGATGAGGTACAGAACCCACAATGACAGCAGTTTTCAAACGTGCTCAGGAAAAGGCGGATACCGCGCCGGAAACGAAAGTTTCCGAAAGTCTGCGGCGCTGCCTTGTCTCGGGCGAAATGAAACCGCGCGCGGAGATGATCCGCTTTGTCATTGGGCCCGATAACAAGGTCGTTCCCGATTTAGCCGAAAATCTTCCCGGCTCCGGACTTTGGGTTACAGCAAAGGCCGAAGCCGTGGAGAAAGCGGCTAAGAAAAATCTTTTTAAGGCAGAGCGTCCGACCGATACTTTGGCTGGCGATGTTGAGGGTCTGCTGCGGAGGCGGTGCCTGACGTTTTTGGGCTTGGCTAAAGGAGCGGGGATTGCCGTTTTGGGCGAAAAACAGACCGAATCTGCCTTACGTGCCAATAAAATAGCGCTGTTTCTCCATGCGCCGGATGCAACTTCTGCGCTTGATAATCGCAACTCTATCCCTGAATGCGCGATATTCTCCCGCGACGAAATGGGGGCGGCGTTCGGGTACGATCAAATAGTCTATGCCGGATTAGCGCCCCACGGATTGACGGAAAAATTAATGATGGAAATTAGACGGCTCCAGTCTATGACAGTACAATCGGCCGTTGGAAAGAGTGAAGGATAAGATGGCGGAAGAAAAGAAAAAATCAGTTTTAAGTCTTGGCGGCGCTGCGCGGCCTAAGCTGGAATTGAAGAAGCCGGTAGCCTCGGCTGGCGCTTCTACTGCCGCCGAAACGGTGCGGCAAA
This sequence comes from Bdellovibrionales bacterium, assembly GCA_041650075.1. Classification (GTDB taxonomy): domain Bacteria; phylum Pseudomonadota; class Alphaproteobacteria; order UBA9219; family UBA9219; genus CAIXLI01. Next base: position 9,797 of record JBAZLX010000030.1, read on the forward strand.
GCTTTTCGCATGGGCGGTCGAAAGCTGTCGTTGTCGAAGCCAAAAAACCCGTCAAGCGCGGCGAAGATGCCGCCAAAGGAACATCGCGCGCTACAGAAAAAACGAAATCAACGTCCGAGGTCAACAGAAGCGGCCGTTCGACAAGCGCCGTTCTGCGTACCCTTACGACAGAAGAACGCGAAGCGCGCGCACGTGCCTTGAGAGGCGCATCTGCAGAACCAAGCCGGACAGAACACGAATATTTTCAGGCCGAGGTCGTTCGTCCTCCGGTCGAAGCAGAAGCCCCCCCAGGGCCCATGACTCGCGACGCTTTGCGTCAGCGCGAACTGGAAGAACTGCGTCATATTCAGGAACAGGAAAAAACAGAAAACGCGCGGAAAAAACAGGAAGACGAAGTCCGTCATCGCGATCTTCAGGCTTCTCGCCGGACTGCGACCGATGACCGGAGCCGCAGTGCCGTGGCGCGCCCGGGCGAAAGCTTGTCCGGACGTCCCGCGCATCGTGCCGCTGCCGGTAAGGATGAGGACGAAGAAACCGGTCGTCGTAAAGGACGCGCGGCGCTGGCATTGCGCCGTGGATCGGGCGACGAGCGCCGCACCGGACACAAAGTCAATGTTTCGCAAGCGCTTTCTGACGAAGAAGGCCAGGGACGCCGCCGTTCGGTTGCGTCAATGCGCCGCCGAGCGGAACGCCACCGCCGCGAGGCTATGGAGCAGCATCAAGAGCCGGTTAAAGTTACGCGCGATGTCACGATACCTGAAGCGATTACGGTGCAAGAACTTGCCAACCGTATGGCTGAACGCGGCGTGGATGTGATCAAGATATTGATGAAACTTGGCGTCATGGCGACAATTACGCAGACAATAGACGCCGATACGGCTGAGCTTGTCGCGACTGAATTCGGTCACCGCATCAAGCGCGTTACGGAAGCCGATATTGAATCCGACATCAGCGGCATTCAAGACACGGCAGAAAACTTGAAGCCTCGCGCCCCCATCATTACGGTTATGGGACACGTTGACCACGGCAAGACGTCGTTACTCGATGCGTTGCGCCATACGGCCGTCGTGGCGGGCGAAGCAGGAGGTATTACGCAGCATATCGGCGCCTATCAAATCGTTCTTCCCGAGAAAACGCACGGTTTTGATCGCGTGACGTTTATTGATACGCCGGGACATGCGGCCTTCACCGAGATGCGTTCTCGCGGTGCGCAAATTACCGACATCGTCATCCTCGTTGTAGCGGCGGACGACGGCATCATGCCTCAGACGATTGAGGCCATTCGCCATGCCAATAGTCGTTGCCATCAACAAGTGCGATCTGCCGGCGGCAAAGCCCGATCGCGTGCGTCAGGAATTGCTGCAGCACGACATTCAGGTTGAAGAATTGGGCGGCGAAGTTTTGTCGGTAGAAATTTCCGCAAAAACGAAAAAGGGTCTTGATAAGCTTTTGGATGCGATTTTGTTGCAAGCTGAAATTCTTGATCTTAAAGCTAACCCCGATCGCACGGCCGAGGGTTCCGTCGTCGAAGCCAGACTTGAAAAAGGCCGTGGTTCCGTCGCGACGGTGCTGGTCAAGCGCGGCACCCTTAAAGTCGGCGACATTTTCGTCGCGGGCAGCGAATGGGGTAAAGTGCGTGCGCTCGTTGACGACCATGGAAAGACTATTACCGAAGCGTTGCCGTCAATGCCCGTCGAAGTTCTTGGGCTTAACAGCACGCCGATGGCGGGCGACGAGCTTTTGGTCGTCACCGACGAAGCCAAGGCGCGCGAAATTGCCGAATTCCGCATCCGCCGCAAGAAAGCCATTGCAGCGGCGGCCTCGACGCCCAGAGGCAATTTTGAACAGATGATGCAGAACATCAAAACGGGTGCGGCGAAAGAATTGGCCGTGCTTATCAAGGGCGACGTGCATGGTTCGGTTGAAGCGATTAAAAACTCGCTTATCAAGCTGACGGACGAAAACACGGAAGTTAAAGTGCGCGTTCTTGATGCCGCCGTCGGTTCCATCACGGAATCCGACGTGACTTTGGCCAAGGCGTCAACGGCTATGATTATCGGGTTCAACGTTCGCGCCAATGCGCAAGCGCGCGAAATGGCTAAACGCGATGCCGTCGAGCTTCGCTATTACTCGATCATTTATAACGTCATTGACGACGTGAAGCAGGCTCTTTCGGGGATGCTGTCGCCGACGTTGCGCGAAAAGTTTCTTGGCAATGCGCAAATCCTGCAGGTCTTTAACATTACGAAAGTCGGCAAAGTTGCCGGTTGCAAAGTCACCGAAGGCATCGTCAAGCGCGGCGCCAAGGTTCGTTTGTTGCGCGACAACGTTGTTATTCACGAAGGGTCTCTCAAGACTCTCAAGCGCCTCAAGGACGAAGTGAAAGAAGTTCGCGAAGGCCTCGAATGCGGCATGGCGTTCGAAAATTACGACGACCTCAAGGAAGGCGACGTTATTGAATGCTTCGAGGTCGAAGAAATCGCGCGTCAGCTTTAAGTTGCTCTTTTTATCTCGCGCATAACGCAGATATTATAGTTTTGCGCAGGTATGAATGTTGTTTCCAAGCGTGACGGCGGTGTATCCGGAAGGGCAAACAATCGTGTATGTATACGATGTTTGTAAGCATCCGTGAGACCCGCTGATTGCGCAGCCTGAGGGCGTTGATGTAACGATGTTTTGTCCGTTGCATTGTATAGCAGTGCCCTCGCTGCATATAGAATGCCCAAGAACATATCCGCAACTCCACGAGGTAAGGCCGCATAGCTGTCCCTGAGCCGGGCCTTCGCTTGTCATGGCTTTCCATTTTGTTGTCGCAACCGTTTTGCTGGTATGCAAACAAATGATGACATTGGTTTTATCGGAGTCCAGTTTGCTCGTGCCTAGAGAGGAAGCTGGGCAAGCATCACCTACGCTCTCCGCATGTGCCGCAGAGGGGCTGAAGAATACAGTAAACAAGGCGAAAGCAGCGACTAGGAAAAAAGAGTGATGCATGAACGATGGCTTTCAAACATAAAACGATGAATATTATGTGACCCCATACTACACACCTCAAATGTGTAAGACCTGTTAACTCTCATTTAAGCGTAAGAAATTGAAATAACGGAGAGTAAGATCATTAAGTGCGCGTCAGCTTTGACACACGCAAGATCGCAAAAACAAAATACGATCGTAGGTTGTCTTTTTGAAAAGTCTCTCAAGAAAGTAATTGAAGAAAAAGCCGTAACTCCTTCAACGACCAATTTTATACAACAGTTTGACGTGTTTCGCTCCGCAAGCCACAAAGGCTGCGATATCGTCTAGGTGATTCGGATATTTTTCCGATTGGCGAGGCGAAATACTTTCAAAAAATGGGGCAAAGGGACAAAAGCTGCCCAGATGAAACCCTCGGCAGTCGGAAAATTACCCAAAATTGGTTTCAAATCAAAAGGCTCGTAAGAACCCAAAATCAGAATTTTCGAGCTTTTAGACGGCATTCCTCCCCTGATGTTTATTTCGGATTCGAATCGTTTTGGCTCCCTTAGGTTCCTAGAGTTGTTCACAAATTTTTTTCTTTTACATTCTGTTAACGCTTCCATTCCACCCCAAAAAACTGTTATGGTGAAAGGCTCAAGTTGCACCCTGATGGGACACGGTTTGTTCTCTTGTCGAAACGAGTCTCATCCAAGTAGTTAAAAACAGGAATCAGAGGATCAAATGGCTTTGCAAAAGAATCCGCAGACTCCCCTCACTTCATCCCCCATACACTCTCCGGCTCCTGTTGCCGTCGATGCACCGCCAGCCAAACCGCAGCTTGCTGTCGTTAAGAAACCGGTTGTTAAAACCTCCGGTTCCGGCTCTACGCCGTTCTGGGTCGGGTTGGGAATCTCTCTCGCGTGGGTTTCCGCCGTGATCGCCGTTGTTGCAAACACGGGCTCTTCGCAGGTTTTTGGTGGCGTCGCTTTGGCCGATTGGGCCGTCGGCATTTCCGCCGCGATTTCTCCTGTCGCAATGGTGTGGATGATAACCGCGTATCTGCAGCGTGCGGCCGACATTAAGTCGATTACAGATCCCCTGCGCCGCCAGTTGACGCTCATTACTGGAGAATCCGGCGCCGCCGATGCGCGCATTCGCCGTTTTAACCAAGCTATCCGCGAACAAATTGATTTGCTGCGCAATGCTCAAAGCATCAGCCAGGAAGACATGGAAGCGATCATGGATCGCGTGCAGCAGCATCGCGCCGAGCTTGAACGTTTTGAAAGCGTCAGCGGGCAGCAGGTTAAGGAAATTCAGGACGTCGTTCGCCGCAGCATGTTCCAGATTGAACAGATGATGGACGACAAATTCACGATGTTGCGCGTTCTCGACGGCAAATTGCAGCAGAATGGCGAAGAAGTTGCGCGTCAGGTCGGAACCGTCACCGAACAAGTCTCCCAGATGCTCGATAAGGTCGAACAATCGTCGGGGCAAATCGCCGACGCTCTCGATCGCGCCCAACGCGACAGCCAGAAACTGGCCGAAACGTCGCGTCTGCAGGAATCAAGCATGATCAATGCGGCCGAAGCTGCAGCGGAAACGCTGGGCGGGCTGTCCAGCAAGATTGATCTTAGTGTCTCTCAATTTCTGGAACGCGCCTCGAGCGCGCGCGAAGAAGCCGAGCATCTGGCTCAGGCTCTCGATGCGCAGACCCGTACTTTGGACGATTTCAGCATTACGCTGCCGTCGCGCGTCAGCGAAGCGGAATCTATTTTGCGCGGCGTTGCGGATCGCCTGTACGCCAGCGAACAGATGGCGCGCGAACAAGCGGTCAATCTTAGCGAGAAACTGTCGCAGCAGGTTGACGGGCTTCAGGGCTTTATGTCCCGCTTTACGGATCAGCTCAGCCAAGTCGGCACGGGGCTTGATGGCCGCCAGAACGATCTGAAAAATCTGGCCGATCACATCAATAAGACGACGGCAGGATTCTTTGGCTCTTGGGAGAAGTCCATTGACGATCTGAATGATCGTATGGGCAACTCGCTTCTGCGGTTTACCGTCGTCAACGACGAAACGCGCCGCAATGCCGAGCTTGTCTCCGAGCATCTGAACGAAACGACCGGAAAGTACGAAGATGCCGTCAAGCGCATGAACGCTATGTCGGCTGATGGCGGCGCGCACATGAAGGCGCTGACCGAAGAGGTCACGGCTCACTTGACCCAGTTTGAAAAACTGAACGCCGCCTCGACCAAGGCAGGCGAAGAAGTGGAAGCGCGCGCCAATTCTGCCATGCAGAACCTGCAGCAGGTTTTGGAGCGTGTCGTTGCTGCTCGCGATGCGACGCAGAATGTTGGCCAGTCTCTCGTCAAGGAAATCAGCGACGCCGTCGCTCAAAACGAAAAGATGATGCAGCGCCTGAACGAAACGGCGCAGCTGGGCGCACGCGCCATCGGAACGGCCGCCGAAAATCTGGGACGCCAGGAAGGCGAAATCCTGGGCAAGGCTCGCGCCAGCGAAGCCGTGCTTATGGAATCCATGCAGAAGTTGCGTCAGCAGGCGGAAGTTACGGGCAAGGGGTTGCGCGAACAGACGATCAACCTCATGAACCTTTTGACCGAAGCTCAAGGCCAGTTGGCCGCAACGGACAAGAAGCTTCAAAGCTTTGCGGAACAGGCCGTCACGCCCGTGCAGAAAGCGGTGGAACGCCTCGACGCCAGCGCCAATCATGGTTTGCAGACGTTGGGCTCCTATGGCGAAGGAATTTCGGTGCAGGTGGAACGTTTGCAGGATTTCCACAACCGCATCGGCAATATGAGCCAGGAAATGAGCCGCGCTACGGCAGAATCCGCCGGTGCGTTCGAATCCTTGAGCGAGCGTTTTGCCAAAGCGCGCGCCGCGCAGGAAGAAGCCGCGCGCGCGTCCGTCGTTCAATTCTCCGAAGTGTCGGATCGTCTGCAACGCGAGGTCTCCGGTCTCGATGGCCGCGCGGCGCAAGCTGTCGAACTTTTGAAGCAAGCGGCGACAATTATCGGCGAGCAATCCGGTCAGGTTATGGAAAAGGCTCAGACGTCGAG
>JBAZLX010000031.1:0-15422 GCA_041650075.1 Bdellovibrionales bacterium
ACAGGACTTCCTTCGGCGCGCGCTTCGGCCTCCAATTCGGGATTGACGGAACTGTCGCCATAAAAATCGACCTTGAAATCGGGCCGCCCGACCTCCTTCAAATACCGAACGATTTCGGGATGCAGCTTGGCGGGATTCAACGACCCTAAATAACCGCACCTTACGGATTGTCCCTCGTTTATTTTATGCATCGGAAAATCGTCAAAATCGCCCGAACTGTGGATGCACTCCGTTATGGTTTTCGCGCCCCTTAACAAGGGCATGGTCGCCGTCGTCGTCGCGATAAAAGCCTGCGGCAGGTTCACGAAATCCGGATGTATAATGGGATAATGCAGCCCCGACGTATGAGCCCAAACGACCCACCGCGCCGGAATGCCGCCGAAACGGCACAGCGCCTTGGCCATCAGCGGATGATGCCACCATTCGACCTGCACTATATCCGCCGCCTCGATCTCGCGGCGAATAACGGCCTCATCCGGTTCGATAAACAACGTTGCGCCGCAAGCGGCGATTTTATCGGCAAAACGGGCATCGCGCGGCTTCTCAAGGCAGATAAAGACGTCCTCGACTCCGTCCTCCTGTTTCCTGTTGAAAGCGGCAAGCGCGGACAAAACACGCCCCACCCCGCCTCCAAGGTGGCTCGCTATGTGCAGGACTCGCGTGCGGTTCATGGTCTTTAACGCGTTTTGTGTCGGGCGATCAGTTTTTCTTCAAGCTCTTTGACATAAGGATCAATGTTGTCCGGCATACAGTAGGTCAGCTGCCCGCATTCGGCGCAAATCTTGTTTTTTTTCCGCTGTCCTCGAAGCTGTGCGAGGCGATGCTTGAACATCTCCTCCCCCTCCCATATCGAGCGCAGGCTTTCCTTGCGCGCATCGCCGATGATCAGCTTGCGCGACCAATCGAGAAAACACAGGCTCACCATGCCGTCCGAATTGACGGACATGGCATAGAATATATAAGGGCACGTATCGGTATCTGTAAGCTCGTTGCCATAGATGCCCTTTTTCATCTCGAGGTTTATCCTGTCCGCCACGCCGAATTCCGGCCAGCAGGGAGAAAAATTCTCAAGCGAGATTCTGTCGCAAATCGGCTCGAACGTTTTATAGAAGAAGTCCCTTTCGCCTTCGGACAGGAAATCGCCCGGCATCTTGATAAAAATCTCGCAATTTTTCCTGTTACGATAAAGGAAGCGTATATTTTCCAGATAGGCGTTAAAATCGACCCTGGTCTGCGAATAACGGACAAAATCCGCATCCGACAGCCCGTTCAGGGAGATATTGATGCGATCAATGCCTGCATCGATAATCTCGAGCACCTTTTCGTTCGTCAGATAGACGCCGTTCGTGGTCGTATCGACATAAGGCACGCGGTCGCTTTGCTTGGCATAGCGAACCATGTCGGCAAACCGCTTGTTCAACAAAGGCTCGCCGTCCTTGTAAAGGCGAAGGACTTTCAGCGGCTGGTCGAATTCCTTCAAATCATCGATGATTTTCTTATACAGCTCGAAATCCAAAGGCCCCTGATAACGCCCGATGCTGCGGATCAGATCGTGATCACCGGTAGGGCAAAACGTGCACCGGAAATTGCACGCGCTGGACGGATCGACAAACAGAATGAAAGGGGTCGAAAGCGGAATAACCGTCTCAAGACGTGTCCTGCCATGCACATTAATTCTGGGCTCGCGCTTTGCCGTCATAAAAACCTCTTCCGGAATCCAGAATAACCCGCAGAACGTTCGGGCGTCTATCCCTATTCTCTTGTTTCAGGAATAAGATAAAGAACGCCGCCGGTTCCCTGCCACCCGTGCTGACGGAATATAAAGCGGTACCCCTCGCCCGACAAAGCGTCTTTCAATCCTTTTTGAACGCCCCACAGCCCCTCGCGATCATGATAGACCGTCAAGGCGACGATCGGTTTATGCCGCCTGATTGTCCGAAGGCCGCCAAGCAGAGCGTCCAGCTCGCCGCCTTCCAGATGCGCTTTGATGAAGGACGGCGACAGGTTGAATTCGTCCAGCGAAAAAACAGGCGCCTGTGTGCCGCCCTGTTTGACTATTCGCGACGCATAGCCGAGCCCCGATTCGAAATTCGCTTTGCCGGAAGTCCTGCCCAGTATCTTTTCTTCGATACGGATTTTCGTTTTCACGTCGGACGGCAACTGGTCAACCGTCTTTCGCAGTTCTTTTGCGTTTTCCGCATCAGGTTCGAAAGCCGTCACGCCGGTAAACTTGCTTTTGACCGTCCCCAAGAATTTCAGGATTACATTGCCGTGGTGCGCCCCCAAATCGGCAAAAGATTCGCGGTCATGAAGCTTTGAGACGATTTCCGGAATAAAGAAACGATCGTCCAGCGTCACAGGAGCTTTTTTAAAGATCCATTCTTCCTGAAGGCAGTGCCACGCCAGAAACATCAGGTGATGCGCGCGCGATATATCGTCCGCATAGCAGGACAGAACGTTTTCGATCTCGCTCACATCTTTCGGCGTCAAAGGCCCCGTCAGCCATCCGTTATCGAGCGGATGCTTATCAAGATAAGAAGCGCAGACGGTATAAAACGGAACAATGTCTTGCCATCCGTCGGCGCGAAGTGGATGAGTGACCTCGCCCCACGGCGACGTCACCACGCAAACAGCCAGAAGAATGTCTTTTTTTACGTCTTCCGGCACTTCTTCCGGATTGACAACCGGCACCCCGTTCCAAAAAGGGTCTTGCCTGGCTTTCACGGCGTTTTTATCAATGACGCCCGCGACGCTGACGCCGACTTTTTTAAAATAATCCCAAGCCAGACGGCCAAGGCTTCCCGCGCCGTAAAGATAAAGGGGCTTATCGATTTTACCGTGTGGAAGAGCCGGTTTCATTTTTTCAATATCCCGCAAAAGGGCAACGGCCTTAGCCGCATCGGGCAAATCGTCGAAGAATCGAACGTCGTCAGTCATGCCGTTGGCCTGCAAAAGATCAGGAATCCACCTTACAGGCTTTATCACTCTTGGCTTGATTTGTGAATGATCGGGCTTATACCCATAAGGCATGAACGGCCTTCGCATCCTCATATCCGGCGGAACCGGCTTTATCGGCAGCCATTTGGCCGAAAAGCTGGCGTCTTTGCACAAAGTCGGGTTTTTGCTTCGCGCGTCATCGGGGCGCAAGCTCCCCGCTTTCGGGCAGCTTTTTCTTCTGGACGGATCATACAATAATCTGCGCACGCAGGTTATGTCCTTCAAGCCCGATGTCGTCATTCACCTCGCCAGCCTGTTTTTAGGAACGCACAAGCCCGAAGACGTGGATCACCTGATCGAAAGCAACGTGCGTTTTCCGACACAGCTTATCGAAGCCTCCCTTGCGGCGGGGTGCCGCGAGTTCATCAACACAGGCACGGCTTGGCAGCATTACGAAAACGCCCCTTATGCGCCCGTCAATTTATATGCCGCGACGAAGCAGGCGTTCGCCGATATTCTGACTTATTATGTGGAGATCGCGGGCTTTAAAGCCCTGACGCTCGAACTGACGGACACTTACGGCCCCAACGATACGCGCCCGAAGCTGCTTACGTTGCTGAAAAAAGCGGCTCAGAGCGGAGAACCCCTTTCCATGTCCCCCGGCGAGCAAATCGTGGACTTCGTGCATGTTTCCGATGTCGTGGCCGGGTACGAGCAAGCCCTGTCTCTCGTCCACTCCATGGGAGAAAGCGAACAGCGCACGTATATGCTCCGGTCGAACCGCCCGCTGAAATTGAAGGCCTTTCTCGACATCTACAACAAGATAAGCAAAAAACCCGTTACGATTTCGTGGGGAGAAAAAGAATACCGTCCGCGCGAAATTATGCGTGTGATAACGTGCCACGAAACGCTTCCGGGCTGGCGCCCCTCCATTGACTTGCCCGCAGGATTGCGTCAATTGTTGGAAGCATAGCAACCGCATCGAATTACCATAGCGACCCTATTTTATGATTTCTTCAGCCCAAGTCCGTGAAGACGATTTGATGTCCCCGTTCATGCGGGGCTTGGCGCCTTATCTGGTTTTGGCGCTGGCCGTTTTTGCGGCATACGGAAATATCTTCGATAATACCTTTCTTTTCGACGACATCGCCATGATCCGGCTTAACGCGCATTTGCGCGGATGGGAACATATCGGCGATCTTCTGACAGGCACGACGTCCAGCGGCGCGAATATTCCCGGCGGTTTCTACAGACCCGCGCAAATGCTGCTTTACCTGTTCGCGTTCAACTTGGGCGGCGGCGACGTTTTCGCTTTTCACCTGTTGAATCTGTCGCTGCATATCGCCAACGCATGCCTTGTCTACAAGCTCGGCACGCGGCTCGGCTTCAACGCGCGGGGCGTTTTCTGGGCGGCTCTGGCATGGGGCGTCCACCCCATTCATACCGAAGCCATCTCGTACATGAGCGGAACGGCGGATCCGCTTTACGTGTTTTTCTGCCTTTCGGCGCTTCTCGTTCTGCTGCCCGATTTTTCGCTGCGTAAGATTTTCCTTATCATCCCCCTTTTCCTTTTCGGGCTTTTAAGCAAAGAAACGGCTGTCGTTCTCCCTGCCCTTGTTATGGCCTGCCTGTTTTATGTCAGCCCCGACCGGCTTTCCGTCCGCACCTATCTGCGAACATGGCCTCTATGGATTATCGCCATTCTTTTTACATACTGGAGATGGAACGCCGAAGGTTTTACAAGCCCCGACTCTTCCGCCTCTTTTTACAACAGGCTGTCCGGCTTTGACGCGACCAAGGCTTATGCCGAACAGCCCTTACACAGGTTTTTCACTTTTCTCGCCACCCTTCCTTCCTATCTTCGCCTTCTGATCTGGCCGAACGACCTTCACATGGAAAGGTCTTTCCCGATCTATACGAACTTCTGGTATTGGCCCGTCATCGGCGGAACCGTCATGGTTATCGCAGCCGCCTCGCACATTGTCCGCAGCCTTTACCTGAAACGCCCGCTCGCCGTCAGTTTCGGGCTTTTGTGGTTCGCGGCCGCGCATGCGCCGCAGACGGGTCTTTTTGTGCTGATGAACGCGCTGCTTCTGGAACACTGGATGTACCTGCCCTCTATCGGATTGTTTCTGGGCGCGGGAGAAGCTTTGACCTCTTCCCTGAAAAACAAACCGCGAGCGGTTCCCATCATTGCCTCGGCAACGGCGCTTGCTCTTTGTATCGCCCTGTCAGTCGCCACGTACAACCAAAACAAAGTCTGGCGAGATCATCTTTCTTTTTATCCTCATATTCTTTCTTACGAACCGACGGCCGCGCGCGCGCATAGCAATCTGGCGATATATTATTTGAATAACGGCAAATACGACGACGCCATCGAACACCTCGATCAATCAATCGCATCGGTAGACGCCTATGCCGAGGCCCGGTACAATCTGGCGTCGGCCTATTTGCACAAAACCTTCCGGAAAATATATCTGCCGGAAAACGCCGTCACCGACATCTATAAGCAGCCGTATACTTTTTCGATTCCGCCCGACCTTTCCCCCAAGGAAAAACAAGTCATCGAGAAGGTCATTAAAAATCTGGAACGCTCGGTTGAAATCCAGCCGGATTATTTCCGCTCGCACCAGACGCTCGGCGACGTTTACGGTTCGGTATTAAAGAACAAGGAAAAGGCGGATCTTCACCACAAGCTCGCCAAAGAGATATTGAGCAAGCAAAAACATTGATAATCGCTTCAAAAATAAGGGAAAAGGCGCCCTTGCAAGATTTGTCTTTTCGCCGACGGCGACTATAATGGCGTAATTGCGTATCGTATTTTTGGGCTGGTTTTTCAGGGTTGGTTTATGCCGTTTGATCGTCATGTTTTCAAAGAATTGCTTGGGCGCGGCACTTCAATAATTTCCGATAATCCGGACGCCCCGGAGCTTTTGCACGATGCGGTCGAATGCGAAGCCGTCTATGTGAGCGATCAGCATTTTATATCCCCGTTTTGCAACAGCCGAAGCTTTTCGAGTTTTCTAAGTCACATTAAGCCAAAAAACATTTTTCTCGGAGGCGACCTTTTTAATTCATGGAGAGGCAATTACGATATTTACAAACTCCACCAAAAAGATCCCTTTCAGGCGGATGTATGCCTGAAGCTTTCGGAATTCGCGCGACATGGCGTCAACGTCGTCCTTACGCCGGGAAACCACGACGAAAGAATTGACGCAAAAAGACACGCCCTTCTTTTAGGAGGCATAACGATAACGCCCGAAGCCTCGTATACGACGCCGGAAGGACAACGCATACTTGTTCTCCACGGCCACCAATTCGACAGCATTCCGTTCGGGCACCTGATAATCAGCCCCTTTGGCGCGCTCGCCTGCGAGGCTATCGGCAGCGTCAGCACTCACATCAGAAAATGGGGCGCCGACAAAAAAATTCAACGCGTGCTTGCCTCCGTCGGTTTTCGCAAACGGTGGTCGCTTACGACCGCTCTGCAAAAGGCCTATCAGTGCACATCTTATAAAGATCATTTCGAAAGAGCCTCCCTAAAATGTCTGTTTGCCGCGAATGCGCGAATAGCCGCAAAAAACGAATTGGGAACGGAACAACCCGAAGCCTATTACACCAAGATTGTCTGCGGCCATACTCACCTCGCCTGCATGAGAGAGGTTTCCTCGCCGCGCGACAAGAACGGAAAGCCTCTGGGGCCGGAAAAGGTCACTTACGCAAACACCGGTTGCTGGTCAGGCCTTTTCAAAAACAATGAAGGAGCGGGAAGAGTCTTTGCTCCTTATTTTCCCAACAACACGGCTTTTATCGCGTTTTCCGATGGACGGTTTGACCCCGTACAGTGGATTCCGTCTATTGGACTTATCCGTCCGCGTTTGCGTTCCAATGGATTGTTCAAAGGCGCCTTTTCTAAAAAGGCCGCGCGCGCCATGATGCTTCAGTCTTAAGGTCCAGACCCTGATTGCCGCAGCGCGAATCATCGCCGAAAAGTGTTTTTTCGGCATAAAAAGATGCTACTGTTTGCGCGGTAAAGTTTTTTGTCACACCCCGCCCTGTTTTTCCCATGAGATACGCCGGATTTTACGTCAATCTAGACCGCTGCGAAGACCGCCGGATAAAGATCGAGCAAGAGCTGGCAAACCACGGCCTTGGCGGAAAATACACGCGTTTTTCCGCCTCCGACGGCAACGCGATGGGCTTTCCCAATCCCGTGGGGCTAAGGGATTCCGAGCTCGGCTGCTTTACCTCGCACTATCGCCTTCTCAAGGAAAACAGGGGCAGCGCGCTGCCCCTGCACGTTATGGAAGACGACATCGTTTTGTCGAAGACTTTCAATTACGTGATGGATCAGGTGCTGAGCGGAAAAGAACTGGATAACTACGACATCCTTTACACTGATATTTCCACGTCCATGCTCGACCTGAATTTTGTCCGGTTCAAGCAATGCTATGACCAGCACGTCAAACGCGACAAGGATGGCAAAATCGAACATCTCGGCTTTACCGTCGTTGATTTAAGCGACGTCCTGTTTTGTTCGACATGTTCGTTTATCGTCAATCCGAAATCCATTGATAAACTTCTTTCTCTTTATGAAACCGAGCTGAAAAACGGCGCGCGCGGCCCGATTGATATTTATCTTCTGACCCTTTGCCAGCACGGCCAGATCAAAGCCGGAACCATCTTTCCCTTTATTACCTCGGTTCCCGCGGATACCCGCCTCAACACCACGGTTCACAATCGCTCCGACCTTTTGACGGTTCATGCCAGTATTCTTCTGCGCCGGTCGTTTTATGCCGACTGCAATCTCGAAGAATGCGCCAAAGAAGCCGCAGAGCTCTTTCCCCAACCGGATCCTTCCGATCCGCACTGCCGGTTTTTGATGTCGTTGACGGGGTTTTTGTTGTCCGGTAAATACACAAAGGTTTGATATGACAAGGATGGTGCTACATGTTTGAAACGACCTTTTCATGGATCGGCCTCGCCGTTATTGTTTTGTTTGCCGTAGCCTATCTGCTTGTTTTTACGGAAGAAAAGATCCATTTGCACAAATCGAAGCCCGTGATGCTTGCGGCTGGCCTGATATGGATTCTCATCGCCATCGCCTTTCAACAGGAAGGACGCGGCGCGGAGGTCAACGTCAAGCTTCGCGAGATTTTGACGGAATATTCGGAACTGTTTTTGTTCCTTTTGTCCGCGATGAGTTTCGTCAACACGCTTATCGAACGGCGGGTGTTCGACTCGCTTCGTTCGCGCCTTTCGGCGGCAAATTTCTCGTCGCGCGGCGTTTTCTGGATTACGGGCACGTGCGCTTTCTTTCTTTCCCCCGTCGCCGATAACCTCACGACGGCGCTCGTCATGGGCACTGTCGCTTTGTCGGCGCTCGGCCAGGATAAAAAAGCCATTGTCGGCACTCTGGTCAGCATCGTCGTCGCGGCCAACGCCGGCGGCGCTTTTTCTCCCTTCGGCGACATCACGACGCTGATGGTCTGGCAAAAGGGCGTGGTCGGCTTTTACCAGTTCTTTGACCTCTTCCTCCCGACCCTCGCCAACTGGCTGGTTCCCGCCGCGTTGATTTCTTTCACCATCAGCAACAAAAAGTCCGTTGGCTATACGGCCATCATTCGCGTTCGCAAAGGCGGCTATGTCGTCGTCGGATTGTTTCTCGCGACCATCGTCGCGACCGTGTTCATGAATCACGAGCTTGGCCTTCCGCCCTTCCTCGGGATGATGCTGGGGTTTGGCGCGCTGAACATCTACGGCTTTTACCTTCACAATGTCGAAACGCGGCTTTTGTCCAAGTTCCCTGCTGTCTCGGCTCCTCTTCCGGAAAACGAAGACAAGGGTTATTCCATCGCCAAGCCTTTCGATATTTTCAGAACTTTGGAAAAAATCGAATGGGATACGCTGCTCTTTTTCTACGGCATCATGCTTTGCATCGGCGGCATCGGCGCGCTTGGCTATTTAGGGAGCCTGTCGGAGTTTATTTACTCGTCGCTGGGCAATACGTTCGCCAACATTCTGATCGGCGCGGCGTCCTCGGTCTTCGGCAATATTCCCCTGACCTACGCCGTGTTGACGATGAACCCGCCCATGGATTTGGGGCAATGGCTGCTTATCACGATGACGGCGGGCGTCGGCGGCTCGCTTCTTTCCATCGGGTCGGCGGCGGGCGTCGCCCTTATGGGCATCGCCAGAGGTACCTATACCTTCGGGGCGCATCTGAAATGGGCGTGGGCAATTATGCTGGGGTTTGCGGCAAGCGTTCTTGTTCACCTTACGTTGAACGCCGAGCTTTTTACTCTTTTTGACAAATAACGATTATTGTTTAATATCAAAGTTATGCGTAAAGAAGCTGATGCTTTGGGAGATAAAGAGATCGAAGACGGCGCTTTGTGGGGCATCCATACGCAGCGCGCTATCGGTAACTTTGCTCTTTCGGCGCGGCGCGTCCCCTATTCGCTGATTTCGGCCATCGCCACGGTCAAGCATGCGGCCGCCATGGCAAACGGGGAACTTGGCTATCTTCCCCCCAATATCGCGGAAAGCATCGGCGCGGCATGCGGCAAAATCGAGAACAACGAAAAGGAATTTGCGGCGTCCTTTCCTCTCGACGCCCTGCAAGGCGGCGCGGGCACGTCCACGAATATGAACGTCAACGAAGTCATCGCCAATCTCGCGCTGAAGGCGATGGGGAAAAAGGAAGGCGATTACGACGTCGTCCATCCGCTCGACCACGTCAATCTGCATCAATCGACGAACGACGTTTATCCGACGGCTTTAAGAATTGCGGCCATCGGCGGATTAAGGTCGCTGAACGAGGCTCTGGCGAAGCTTCAGGGCTCTTTTCAGGCCAAGGAAAAAGAATTTCACGACATCATCAAGATGGGGCGCACCGAATTGCAGCCCGCCGTGCCGATGACGCTGGGACAGGAATTTTCGGCCTATTCGGAAGCTATCGCGCGCGACAGGTGGCGCACGTTTAAATGCGAAGAGCGTTTGCGCATGGTCAACATCGGCGGAACAGCCGTCGGCACGGGTCTGACCGCGCCGCGCACCTATATCTTCCGCGTCATCGAGATTTTGCGAACCCTGACGGGCATGGGGCTGGCCAGATGCGAAAACGTCGTTGACGGCACGGCGAACGCCGACGCGTTTGTCGAGGTGTCCGGCATTTTAAAAGCCGCCGCCGCAAACATCGCCAAGATCGCGGGCGATTTGCGGCTTTTGCATTTCATCGGCGAGATTGCGTTGCCGCCCATGCAGGCGGGGTCGTCCATTATGCCGGGGAAGGTCAATCCCGTCGCGATGGAAAGCGTCCTTCAGGCGAGCCTTGTCGTGCGCGCCAACGATTTTACGATCGCCGAATGCGCCGCGCACGGCACGCTTGAGATTAACGAGTTCATGCCCCTTATCGCGAGCGCGCTGCTTGAATCCATAAGCATTCTGAAAAACGCATCGCTGATGCTGGCTCCCCACATCGAGGGCATCACGGCCGACGCTTCTCGTTGCCGCGAGGCTGTGGGCGACAGCCCCTCTTTGATGACGGCGCTGCTGCCCTATGTCGGCTATGAGCGCACGCGGCTTCTGATGAACGAGTTCTGCGAAATCAAAAAACGCAACGCCGAAGCCTATATAAAGACTTTTCTTTCCGAAAAACTGGGCAACGAGATCGCCAACGCCGTCTTGGCGACGCCTAATTTTATCGGCCTCGGCTATGTTGAAAGGGACGACAAAAAGTGACCGACAAGACGCCCAAAGCCCTGCGCCTTCACATCGGCATCATGGGGCGCATGAACGTCGGCAAGTCGTCTTTCATGAACATGCTGGCGGGACAGGATGTCGCCATTACCTCGCCGCAGGCCGGAACGACGACGGACGTTGTCGAAAAAACGATGGAGCTTTTGCCCTTGGGCCCTGTGGTGTTGCTCGACACGGCGGGCATTGACGATACATCGGCGCTTGGCGAAGCGCGGGTCGGAAGAGCCAAAAAAGCCATTCAGCGCATGGATGCCGCCGTTATCGTCGTAACGCCCAACGACTGGAGCGATTATGAGGACGGACTTGTCAACGACGCGCGCGCGCGGAATATCCCCGTCCTTGTCGTCATCAACAAAACGGATTTGAGCGAGCCCGCCAACAATTTCATCGCCCTGCTCGAGATGAAAAAGCTGACGTGGGTTGCGGGAAGTTCGATAAAGCCCGACACCAAGGAAGATTTCAGAAACGAGTTCAAGGAAAGATTGCGCGAGCTTTTGCCGAAGCTTTTTACCGCGCCCCCCGCCCTTATCGGCGATTTATGCCCTGCAGGCGGCATGGTTATCCTTGTCGTCCCCATTGATCTTGGCGCGCCCAAAGGCCGGTTGATCGTCCCGCAGGTGCAGGCGTTGCGCGATCTTCTGGACAACGACATCGCCGCGCTGGTCGTCAAGGACAGGGAATATGCCGCCACTTTGGCGAAGCTGAACAAGCTGCCCGACCTTGTCGTGTGCGATTCCCAAGTGGTCGCGCGGGTCGTTGCGGACACGCCGGAGAGCGTGCCTTTGACGACATTTTCGATTCTCTTCTCGCGCTTTAAGGGCGATCTGGCGACGCAGGCTGCGGGCGCTGCCGCTTTGGATAAATTGGAAGACGGCGACAAGGTTCTTATCGCGGAAGGCTGTTCGCATCATCCGCTGGAGGACGACATCGGAAGGATAAAAATTCCGCGCTGGCTGCGACAATATAGCGGGAGAAATATTGTCGTGGATACGAGCGCTGGGCACGATTTTCCGGATAATTTGCAGGAATATAAGGTCATCATCCACTGCGGCGGATGCGTGATGACAAAACAGGAAATGGGTTCACGGCTGGCGATAGCCGGAGAAAAGGCCGTTCCCATGACGAATTACGGCATTGCGATTTCGGCTCTTCAGGGCGTGTTGCGCCGCGCGCTGTCTCCCTTCCCCGATGCTTTGGCTGCTTATGAGAGGGCGCGTAAAGGATAAAATTATTTAATCTCTTTCATTCTCTTTCAAAAAAACCTTCCTTAAAAAAACTCTTTAAAAAAACCATCGTGTGGCATTCAAATGAATGCTCCCGCGGGATCCTGACGCACGATACGTCAAGAGGTTCCAACATTCCTCGCCGATCGGCTCCTTCTCCCCCTTCTGCGCAGTTGAGGCGAAGAGCGCTACCACGGCCGGACAAACCCTCCTTAAGTTCGTATATCGAAGGGTGCGGGAGCCATCATACACACTCTTGGGAGGAATTCAAGTAAAAAAGAGGAAATATCTATTGTTGCAAAACAAAGACTTAGGCCGTTTTTTGTGCGGCGCAATAACGAATTATGGGAAAAGTGGGTAAAAAAGAGAAGAAACCAAAGGGGATTCCGCCGGAGCCTGCCCTCGCGAAGGCGGGGGCGGGCATGACGAGGAAAAAAGCAAAAGAGAAACCAAATGGGATTCCGGACAAAATCGCATTTTGCAAATCTGCAAAAAGCGATTTTTCCGGAATGACGGCAGAAAGAGATAAAGCGCGGGTTGATCGGAATAACAATAGGATTTTTGGCAAATAATGACCCCTCACCTGCGAAAACAAAGGCGTTACTCCGTAACACCTTTGTTTTAGCTTCCTCTCCCGCAAGGGGAGAGAAAAAAAGGAACCTCGGATTATTTCGGAAAGAACGTCCGTATGGTTTGTCGGGAGCTATTTTCGGCAAGCCTTTTCCTCACATTATTGCCGTCCTCTTCGGGAAAACCGGAAATAAGGAGATCAACCCGCTGAAGGGCATCGCTGACACATTGATTTCCGACGGTTACCGCTGCTTCGACGCGTGCAGCTCTTATTTGCGCTGCCGTATTTTCCGTAAAAGGGACTTCAAAATATAAGACTTCAATTTCGCCCCTATGGTTGAATTTGAAGGGCGGCAATATGTTATCGGTGCAATAATCGGACGTGCAAAAACGAATTTTATCAAAAACCGTTGAGAACCCCTCTTCGCTCGACGCGACGTCGCAAAAATAATCCGCAGTTCTGTTCATTTTCGCAATAAAGGCGTGAAAATTTACCGTTTTTTCGGGGCCGACATCTACTTTGGGCAAAGAGTAGGTGACGCGCACCACCTGTTTTTCGGCCGGAACGTTATAGTATTGCGTGACCTCGGGAGACGGGAAGGAGGGACAACCTTCGTAATGATAGCTGTTGCCATCAAGAGCAAGAATGTCTTGTACAATCTGTTCAAACAATTCCGATGTCGTGGTCATTTATATGTCTCCTTGTTATGCAAACACTAATAGCCGATAAAAATCCGTCACGGAAGAAAAGCTTCCAAAATTTCTTTGACGCCGCTTTCGACGACTTTCTTACGCACGAATTTGCCGTCCTCTTCGGGAAAATTTCCCGTCAAATCGTCTATCATGCGAACGGTTTCCGAAAAAAGGCGCTGGCCAAGCTCTATGACTAAACCCAAGCGGACTTGCCTTAATTTCTCGGCCGTGTCCACCGAAAGAGGCATGTCGAAAATAACCGCTTCGATGGCCTTGTTTTCGCTGCTTACGAGCGGCACTTTCAGCTTTGCCGAAGACAGCTTGATCTTGTCGCCGACTTTCGGAAAATCTCTCTCGCTCGAGTCAACGTCGCGTAAGTAATGCGCCATGTGCGCCATTTTTTCCTGAAAGCTCAGAAAAAAGTCTTTTTTAATGGCCTCTACCGCTTCGGACCTTGCTCCGGGAAAAAGAAAGTAGGCAACTCTTACGGTGTCTTTTCCGGTCGCTTCGTCATGGACAAGGTTGATGGCCGGAGGCTGATGTACGCATTTTTCGATGCGAAAAGTGATGTCGTCGAGGGCGATAATATTCCGGCTGATCTGTCTAAACAATTCCTGACTATTCGACATACCATGGTCTCCCTGCTAACCCCTTGCTACACGAACACAATATTTCGTCCATGCATACAATCAGGCAACACTAGCCTTGCCTTGGGAGCGTGGGAAGAGCCAATTTATACTTGAAAAAGAATGAGTTAGCGGGCTTTGCAGGATGACAGGCATCTTTGCAATGCCGTGCGGCATTCGGCGCTTGCGCCGAATATTTCGGAAGAACCGTTGATGCCGCTGTCGCCTGCGGCGCGCGTGTCCATGCAACGCGCATAATCCTCGTTGCATGCGCGGCGGCACATTTCGCTGTCGCTTTCGATAATGACCGTGCGTCCGTCCCTACCGACGTATGTATCCGCCGGTTTAGTTCCCGACACACATCCAAAAAGCATTCCCACAACAAAAATTATGAGAATGCTTTTCGTCATGGCGTCACCCTCTTTTTGGCTGTTTGCGCCGTCGTTTTGGCCGCTTTGGCCACCGGCTTGGATTCCTTGGCGGACTTCTTGGACGTTTCCTTGGGCTGCTCTTTCGCAGGTTCCTTGGCCGCTTCGTGCTTCGTTTCGGCCGCTTCAGCCGAAACGTCGAGAGCCTTCAACGCGCGCTGCTTGGCGCCTTTGGCTTCCGTGTCGCGATCAACGAATTCGATCATCGCCATCGCCGCTGCGTCGCCGTAGCGGAACCCCGCCTTGACAACGCGCGTGTAGCCGCCTTGACGGCTCTTGTAACGTTCGGCCAACGCGCCGAACAGCTTCTTGACGACGTCTTCGTTGTGCAAGATGGACATTGCCTTGCGGCGGTTCGACAGGCCGCCCTTTTTGCCGAGCGTAATCAGGCTTTCGACGACGGGGCGCAGGTCTTTTGCCTTGGGCAACGTTGTCGTGATCTGTTCGTTTTCGATCAGTGCCACAGCCATATTGGCGAACATCGCCTTGCGGTGTGTCGAGGTAACCCCGAGTTTACGATAGGCATTTCCGTGACGCATGGTTTGTTCTCCCTAATATAGCTTGGCTCTGTGATTTCGCCGACCGGCGCTCTTGCAGAAACCGATTGCACAATTTCCGCGCCTGACATCAGTACGCGGAAAAAACTCTCGCTCAGAACGGTTCTTCCATTCTCTTGGCGAGGTCTTCGATATTCTCAGGCGGCCAGTTGGGGATTTGCATACCCAACGTCAGACCCATCTGAGTCAACACTTCCTTGATTTCGTTCAGGCTCTTGCGGCCGAAGTTCGGCGTGCGGAGCATTTCGCTTTCGGTCTTCTGAACCAGATCGCCGATGTAGACGATGTTGTCGTTCTTGAGGCAATTGGCCGAACGAACCGACAATTCGAGTTCGTCAACCTTGCGCAACAAGTTGCGGTTGAAGGGCAGATCCGTCGCCGCTTCCGGCGCTGCCGCCACGGCGTGCGGTTCTTCGAAGTTGATGAAGAATTGCAGCTGGTCTTGCAAAATACGCGCGGAAATCGCCACGGCGTCTTCGGGCAAGATCGAGCCGTCCGTTTCGACCGTCAAAATCAGCTTGTCATAGTCGGTCACTTGGCCGACGCGGCTGTGTTCGACCCTGTAGGCGACCTTGCGGACGGGGCTGAACAAAGCGTCAATCGGCAAAAGGCCGATGGGCGTGTCTT
>JBAZLX010000032.1:0-15266 GCA_041650075.1 Bdellovibrionales bacterium
CGCCGTTTTTCGCGGGGGAGGGGAAGTTTTGGTTTACCTATTAACAAGTCGAGTTCAACAAAGGAGAAAGTAAAATGTCGAAGATTGAAAAACTGGTCGAAGAATTGTCCACGCTGACCGTTCTTGAAGCCGCTGAATTGTCGAAGCTTCTGGAAACCAAGTGGGGCGTCAGCGCCGCCGCTCCGGTTGCCGTTGCCGCCGCTGCCGGTGGGGCTCCTGCCGCAGCCGCCGAAGAAAAGACCGAATTCACGGTCGTTCTGACGAAGGCTGGCGACAAGAAGATCGAAGTCATTAAGGAAGTCCGTGCGATCACCGGCCTCGGCCTCAAGGAAGCCAAGGATCTGGTCGAAGGCGCTCCCAAGACCCTTAAGGACGGCGTCAGCAAGGCCGATGCCGAGAAGTTCAAGAAGCAGCTCGAAGCTGCCGGCGCTGCCGTTGAATTGAAATAATTCGTACGATAGCGAAAAGAAAAAGGCGGGGGTTTCCCCGCCTTTTTTCTATGCATTGAGGTTGAACGAGCCCTTTATTCCGAGACGAACATGGCGTCAGTCCTGTTTTTCTGATATATGTGTGTTTGTGAATGGGTAAGTGAAGAGATGAACGAACAAGAAAAACTTAAAGAGCGTCTGACTCAGCTTAAGGCCGAGCATCGCGATCTGGACGACGCGATCAGCGCGTTGTCGCAGCGTGCGACGCCGGACATGATCCAGATTCAGCGCCTGAAAAAGCGCAAGCTTGTCATTCGCGACGAAATCACCCGCATGGAAAGCAAGCTTCTGCCGGATATTATTGCGTGATCAAATCCGCCTTAATCATTCGTCCTTTCATTAAATCTCTTTAAGAATAAAAAGGGGGCGCGCCCTTTGTACGGGATGACGAAGAAGGAAAAATCTGGATAATAGACAGGAAAAAATCTTCCCTAGTCATTCCGGAAATCGCGCTTTAAAAAAGCGCGATTATCCGGAATCCCATTTGGTTTTTTTGACATGGAAAAACAGTACTGGGTTTATATCGTTACTGATAAGCCGTATGGAACGCTTTATGTTGGTGTGACGTCCGATCTTGCGCGGCGAAGTACCGAACATAATACTGCGCAGTATGATGGTTTTACAAAAAAATACGGACTGAAGCGGTTGGTTTGGTGCGAAGAGTTTTCATCTCCGTATGAAGCCATCGCTGCCGAAAAGAAAATTAAAAAATGGAAAAGGATATGGAAGATAGATCTAATTAAAAAGATCAATCCGAAATGGCTTGATCTTTATGAAACAATAAACGGATAATTATAAGAAACCAAATGAGATTCTGCCCCGCCTTCGCAAGAGGCTTCGGAGGGGCTGGGATAAAAGTCCGCCGAAGCTTAAGCGTAGGCGGAATAAATTTGCCGCTTTGCGGCAAATTTTGCGGAATGACGCTGGTTTAATGACCATAAAAAACAACAATAGCGCTACTTAATGGCGTTTCTATTTCAGTAATTGACTTGTTTTTCGTTTCCAACGAGACTCTCGTTCGAGGGCGATAGGAATCGTGCGCCCTGAGATTCAATACTTCTTGCCTAGCGATTGAAGAAGGGAGTCAACATGGGTTGCGCGTGCTTTCTATCTCTTTTTCGTCATTCCACGTCTCCCTTTCCTTGTCATTCCGCTTTTCGCTTTTCTTGTCATTCCGGAAATCGCGCTTTGAAAAAGCGCGATTATCCGGAATCCCATTTCCTTGTTTTCTTCTTTTTTGTTTTTCTGGCTTTCCTCAATCCAGCGCGCGCCGACACTCCCGCCAAGACGTGCTCTGCCGCTAATGAGGGAGCTTCTTCGTGCAACAAAAATGCGTGTTACGTCTGCTCAGGCGGCGCGTGGATCGTTCAACCATTTTATATCGGCGACTCGTCGGCCACGTGCGGTTCGACCTATGCCGGATTGCTGCGCTACAACAGCAATACCTTGCAATATTGCAACGGCACCGCATGGACATCGCCGGGTGCAGGCACCGGCACGGCAAATTATGTCGCGAGGTGGACGAACTCGACGACGCTCGGCACGGGCGCGCTGGTTGATACGGGGACGAATGTCGGGATCGGGACGACGACGCCCTCAAACTTATTATCGGTGGGCGGCAACGCGGACTTTACGGGCACGATCCGCCCGGGTTCGACGGGAGTGACACAGGGCGGATCCTGTTCGACGGAAGGCGCTTTTGCTTACGATTTGACAAATCATTCCCCGGTTTTTTGTAATAACCAAGGTGTTTGGTCTGGGACCTGGAATTATTGCTCTACAGGGCATGGGTCGCAAACGTTTGTTTCGTCCGGTACATTCTCTCCACCAGACACGATAAGTTATCCTTTGACTGTCAAGGTTGTTGTTGTCGGCGGTGGAGGAGGGGGCGGCGGAGTTCAAAATAGTTATTTTGGCGGGGGCGGCGGCAGTGGATATGTGAATGCAAGCACTATCACTCTTTCCACTAACACAAGCATAGCCGTAACCGTTGGGAGTGGAGGAGCACATGATACGGTAGGAAGTGCGTCGAGTTTTGGATCGTATCTTTCATCCGCAGGGGGAGGGGCGGGAAGCTCTTCTGGTGGGGGATCCGGGGGTAGCGGTGGCGGCATGTGGACCGGATCGGCGACTGGCCCGGGCGGGTCGAACGGAACGGCGGGCGGTGTCGGTGGTGGGGCAGGGCAAGGGACGTTTCTCTTCAGTCTAACAACTGTTATGACGACCTCTTTTTGCAGCGCGACTTTTGCCGCCGGACCGGGTAATGGGGGTGGTTACGGCGGAGGCGGTGGAGGCATAGGGGGAGGTGGGGGAGGCGGACTTCTGATCAACGGAGCAGAAAGTTCCCATACGTCAAGTGCGGAATATGGATCAAGCGGTGCAGCAGGCGTCGTCTATGTTGAGTGGTAGTGAAATGGAAACACAACGGAATCATTTCCGTTTTGGCTAAAGCCATCCAAAAACTGAAAGCTGAAAACGATAAGCAAGCCAACAAATTCGAAGACTTACAGAATAAGTTTGAGGCTTATAAAAAGCGCATCAGTGATGCGGGGCGTTTTCATATTCATACGCCAATCGCAGCCTTAAGCAGGTCGTTGACACGCGTCTGCCATCCTTCGCCTGACGCTCGGAGGGCGGCGATAACGTCATTATCGAGCCGCAAGCTGACGGCGCTTTTGTTTGAAGATTTGGGACGCCCTCGCGTCCGCAAAGCGCCTGCTTTGTAGGCCTTTACGACATGAGGAACAACCTCGCGTGCCGGACGAAACCGCCGCATGTCCGCTTTCGTCAGTTCGCGGACTTCGCCTTCTTTATCAATAAGTGGTTTGCGTTTCATAACGTTTTTGCTCCCTTGCGTTGGCTTTTCTCAAACTAATAACCCGGATGCCGTCGTCTTCGGACACAAAGCACAGGACATGAAGCCTTTTGCCGAGATAGCCGAGACCAATCATTCGGGTTTCTGGATATTCCTTACGCGTATCTTGCCAGACAACAGCGCTTTCCCATTGAAACTCTGCTGCCTTCTCAAAAGGCAACTGTCTTTCACGCTCATTACGCGCGCTTTTTACAGGGTCAAAATCAATGTTCATCAATTATTGTATATACGATAAATTGGCAAAAGTCAAGCCTTCTATGATCGTCGAAATCGGAACAGAGGCACGGCAGGTTATTTTTATGAAGCTCGTAAAAGCGTCTTACGCCTTAATCACAATCGTGGCGAGTTCGCCAGCCGTATCGCTGGCGCCGAGCGCGATGCGGGCTGACAACATTCTTTTGACAACGTCGCGCAGCGCTTCGCCGTCGCCTTTGTCCACAATGGCGTTGCCTTCCGCGACCAGATCCTGGAATTCCTTGAAGTCGGGGAACAGGTAGGCTTCGCCCGACAGGCGCTTGAACCACGCGCTGACGTAATTATGGTCGCGCCAAGCAATAATAAAGAACAAATCGCGCATTTCCGACAGATGCAAATCGGCATCGTCGTAAGCCTGCGGATTGGCGGCATCAATAATGCCCTGAATCTTTGTCGCGTGATTATCAAAGCGTTCGTTTTCGGGTTTTTCGGCATACGCGCGGGCGATGCGGTTAAAGACCGCCGTCATTTTGCCCAAGCGGCGTTGCAGCAAAGCGCCGCGATATTTCTTGCCGATGCGCGCGATGTCCTGACGCACAAAGCGCGCTTCTTCCGCGACGCGGCGCAAAGCTTCGGGATCGTCGGCGGATTCGGTCAGCACTTCGCTTTGTTCCTGCAAGCGCATCTTCAGTAAATGGACCTCAGGCCCGCCTTCGGGGCCGACGGCCGCCGCCAGATCGCCCCATTCTTCTTCGCCCTGCTTGACGATCGCCGACGCGAACTTTACGCCGATGTCGCCCGAAAAACAAACCTGTCCGGCTTGCGGCGCGTAAAAACGCGGCGCTTTCAATTCCAAAAGCGCGCCGCTCCCGCCCTCGACGGCAACGGTCGCCTGCAAAATGCCGCTGTCGTTCATCTGCCAATCGAACGACAGATGCGCGCCTTCCCTCAACACAAAATTATCGGGCAAGTCTTCGCCGCCGATGCGGAAAACGCCGACGCACAGGTTCAAATCAATGCGGTCTTCGTATTCGATCTGGAAAAGCTCGAAGCTGATGTGTCCGGGTTCGCGCGCCTTCAACTGCCTTGCGCTGACAAACTTGGCCGAGCCTTTCGCGGGCAGCGTGTCGCCTTTTTTGACAAGCGGCAGAAGGGTGTTTTCCTGCGCGTTCCTGTCGTTCAGGGCTTTGACGGCTATCGTCTGCGCGGCCGGAATGCTGCTTGTCGAGGCGACAAGGCGCGTAAGGGTCAGCGTTTGGTCGTGCTGGGGCAGCACGACGCCGTTTTTATCCAGAACGTGCGCGGTAAATTGGTGTTCGCCGGTATTTTCCAAAGGCACGAGGATCGTCAGGCTGTCCGTTAAAGGAAGCTCGCCGGAATCCCATCCCTTGCCGACAATCTTGATTTTTCTGTCGTCGGAAACGGCTCCGAAAACGCGCACCGTTACGATGGTTTTGTCGCCTGGCGTGCGCGACGTGTAAGAATAGGTGACGTTGGGTTCTTCGGGAACCGGCGCCGAGGCGACCGTAGGCTTCGGCGTGCTGACGTTCGAGGCGTCCCACTGGCGGCCTTCGCAATAATGCGCGGCGCCGATGGCGACCGCCGTCATCGGATCGGTTTTAAGGTCTGCCGCTATGCCCAGTTCGCTCGATACCATCTGGCGGATCAGCGGAATGCGGCTCGGCCCGCCGATGAAAACGATGCGGTCAATTTCTTCGCCGGAAGTGTTGTTTTCGCTCAGCATCGTGCGTATCAGGCCAATCGTCTGCTTGACGGGCTCGCGGATCAGGTCTTCGAATTGCGCGCGCTTTAAAGGAACGTCCAGATACATTTCCATTTCGTTCTGGTCGGTCATGCGCAGTTCTTCGTCGGAAGCCAGAATCGTGACTTCCTCCTGCGACGACAAATCAATCTTGGCCTTTTCGGCGGCCAGCTGCGCAAGGCGGATCAGGCGGCGATAGGCCGGGTCGCGGTGGAAATTTTCGGGCAGGTCGAAGGTCTCGTTAAGCCACGGGCGGATGATTTCGTTGACGATCATGCGGTCGAAGTCGCGTCCGCCGAGCATGTTGATGCCCTGATGCGCGATAATTTTGACTTCGCCGTTGATTGCCTGAGCCAGAGCCGCGTCGAACGTGCCGCCGCCCAGATCGTATATAAGAAAATGACCGGAACGCTTCGCGCCTTCCATAGCCGCAATGGCCGCCGCTATCGGTTCTTGCAACAGGTCAACGTGTTCCAGCCCCGCCATTTTGGCGGCGCGCAGGGTCGCTTCGGATTGCATCTGATTGAAGGCTGCGGGAATTGTGATAACCGCGCCGGTGACTTTTTCGTCTCCGGATTCCGTCGCGGCTTGTCCCAGCAATTGACGGATAATTTCGGCCGAGCATTCTTCGGGGGTCAGCGTCAGTTCGACGCCTTTGATTTCGATCGGCGTCGAGGTTCCCATAAGCCGCTTGAACCCCGCCGCGACATTTTCGGGAGAGACCAACGCCTGGTCGTGGGCGCGACGCCCATAAAGGCGGTGGCCGCGCTTGTCGAAATAGATGATCGAGGGCAGAACCTCGCCGCCGTCTGCGGGACGGAAAACGCGCACCTTTCCGTCGCTGCTTCCCGCGACAGAACTGTTGGACGTTCCGAGATCTATGCCGAGGTACATTTCGCCTGACCTAATAAGTGAGCATCATAAACTATCTACCGGAATTACCTTAAGAAACGGTTCGCTTTTAGTTAATAAAACGTGTCTAATATTCAAGCTCTTTATGAGTGCGTAAGGTATTTCGGCAGGCATCTTTGCAACCAATTATCGTTAATGCAATCCTTTCGTATGGGGATTTCAGGGGGGAAGGGGCTTGCGGAAGGGGTTTGCGCTCTATAGGTAGCCTGCTGATTTTTAATATTTTTTAGCTTTCGGAAGGATTCATATTTTATCTCTTTCCGTTCTGCTTTACCCTTGCCCGAACGATTCAGCCTTTTTCAGCCCCCTTTGGAGTTTTTCAAATGAAAACGATGACTGCTGCTCTCGGTGGTTTGCTTGTTATCCTTGCTGCCTGCGCGCAGGAGCCGCCGCCTTCCGTTTCTATCAACCGCGTCCTGTCGCCCAAGATCGTCATGGATGTGAAAATCATCAGCCTCGTTGACCGCAGCGGCATTCAACCGTCGAATTCTCCCTACAACGGAAATAATTTTTCGCCGACGATTATGGAATCCATCAAGCAATGGTCCGTCGATCGTTTGCAGGCTAACGGACAATCGGGGCAGGCGGTCGTTCTCGTGAAGCGGGCGACTTTGACGGCCGAGCCTTTGCCGGTCAAGACGGGGATCGAAGGTTGGTTTACCCGCGACCAAAGCATGAAGTATGTCGGTCAGGCCGAAGTGTCCATCGAGGCCAATGGCCAGCGTGGCTTTGCCGTTGCCGATGCCACGGCCACGCGTTCCGTAAGTTTGCCGGAAAATCCGACGGAGCTTGAAAAACAAAACGCTTACGCCACGTTGTTGAACGGTCTGATGAAGGATTTGGGCGACAATATCGAGATGAGCATTCGCGCGCATATGTCCAGCTTCGTGATGGCGCCCCCCGTTTATGGCGCGACGGCTGTGCCGGTTGCAGTGCCGTATGAAGCGCAAAAATAAAAGCGTTTAAAGGATGCCATGGTTGTTTCTTCCGCTACCCGTTTTTTGCCCGAAAAGGGGCAACCCGCGCGGCTTTTGGCTTTGGCTCTTCTGTTTTTGGCCCCTTTGGCGTTCGGGTTCTTGGCGATAGGGCTGGGGCAGGACGCCAACTGGGATTTGCGCAACTATCATTTCTATAACGCCTATGCCTTCCTGAACGATCGCTATGCGATGGATTTGCTGCCCTCGCAGACGCCGTATTTTTATAATCCCCTGATGGACGTGCCGTTCTTTGTTTTGGCGACTTCCGTCCCCGCCAAAGTCGCAGGGTTTGCTTTGGGTTTTGTGCAGGGATTGAATTTCATCCTTTTGTTTATAATGGCTCACGCCGTTCTGGTTGTGCCAAAGCCCCTTCATAAGGTCGTCGTTTGCGCGGCGCTGTCCGCTCTGGGCATGCTGGGCGGCGGCGGGATTGCGCAAATTGGCACGACGTTCGGCGACAATATGACCAGCCTCGGCGTTTTTCTGTCGGCGGCGCTGGTGTTGCGTTATATCGAAAATCTTTCGACCGACGCGGTGGCGAAAGCTTTTCGATATGCCCTTATTTTCGGGCTTCCTGTCGGACTGATGACGGGATTGAAATTGCCCGCCGCCATTTATGCCGTCGGATTGTGCGGCGGTTTGCTGTTCGTAGGCAAAGACTTGCGGCGCGGCTTTGCTTTATCCTTTGCCTTCGGTCTCGGCGCGTTGATCGGCTGCGCGGTGACGCTCGGGCCTTGGGCGGTTTTTCTTCAAGCCCATTTTGGCAGTCCTTTGTTTCCGTATTTCAACGATTTCTTCGGCTCGCCCTTGGCGCCGCCCACAAGCGCGCGGGACATGCAATACGCGCCGCACAGCTGGAGCGATTATTTTCTTATTCCGTTTATATTTGCCAAAACGGCTTACCGTGTTGGCGAGATCGAGCTGCGCGATTGGCGTATCCCCATTCTTTATGTTTTATTGCCTGCCGCGTTTGTGCTGCGCCTGTTATTAAACCGCCGCAGTGCCGATAGACGGGATTTCACGGCGCCCGACAAGGCCAAATATCTGTTGATCGGTTTTGCACTGGCTTATGTCGCGTGGCTTGTGATGTTTTCGATTTATCGCTACGCCGTGACGCTCGAGATGATGACGCCGCTTTTGATTCTGCTGGCGGTTGGTCTTTTGCCCATCGGCGTAAAAAAGCGGGCGGTTATTGCTGCGTGCCTTCTTGTCGTTGTGGCCTTATCCGTCCAGCCCGGCAATTGGACGCGCCGCGAGGCATGGCTCGATCTCTTTGTCGAGGCGCAAGTTCCCGATCTTGGCGATACGTCGAACCTGATGATACTGATGGCCGGGATGGAGCCTTATTCCCATGTCATTCCGGAATTTCCGCCCGAAATTTCCTTCGTTCGCATTCAAAGCAACTTTTCAAGCCCCGAAGAGGATAAGGGCATCAATAAGTTGCTTCATGAACGTGTGGACGCTCACCGCAAAAAGGGGGGGCGTTTTATGATGCTGGTGCCCTTATGGCAAGTGTCGGCGGCAGAGGACGCGGCGGCTTATTTTGGTTTGAAAGTGGCATCTAAAGAATGCAAACAGGTGACGGACAAATTATTTAATGATAGTCCTTTGAGCCTCTGTCCGGTCGTTTCTCAATAGAGGTTATTCATGACAAAAACGGCGGTTTTGATCCCGTGCTACAACGAAGAAGCGGCTATCGCCAAAGTCGTTGCCGATTTCAGCAAGTCTTTGCCCGACGCGAAGATTTACGTCTATGACAACAATTCGAAAGACCGTACGATTGAGGTGGCTCGCGCTGCCGGCGCCATCGTTCGTTCCGAGCCTTTGCAGGGAAAGGGCAATGTCTTGCGCCGCATGTTCTCGGACATCGAGGCCGACATTTATGTTCTGGTGGACGGCGACGCGACCTACGATGCATCTTCGGCGCCCAAGATGGTCGAGCTTTTGCGCCGGGAGTCCCTCGATATGGTCAACGGCGCTCGCGTCACGGACATTCAAAAAGCCTATCGTCCGGGACACCGCTTCGGAAACTGGCTTTTGACAAGCATGGTATCGTGGATATTCGGCAACCGTTTTTCGGATATGCTGTCGGGATACCGCGTGTTTTCCCGCCGCTATGTCAAAAGTTTCCCCGCTCTTTCCGGCGGATTCGAGATCGAGACTGAATTGACCGTTCATGCGCTGGAGTT
This sequence comes from Bdellovibrionales bacterium, assembly GCA_041650075.1. Lineage (GTDB taxonomy): Bacteria > Pseudomonadota > Alphaproteobacteria > UBA9219 > UBA9219 > CAIXLI01. The sequence continues at coordinate 9,399 of JBAZLX010000032.1, forward strand.
GCACATGCCGACCGCCGAAGTCGCGACGCCCTATAAAGACCGTCCCGAAGGCTCGATGAGCAAACTCAGCACATTTAAAGACGGTTTCCGCATTTTGTGGACGATCATCGTGCTGATGAAGGAAGAACGGCCGATGCAGTTCTTTTCGTTGTTGGCGCTGGGCTTTGCGGCGATTGCGACGATGCTGATTGTCCCCATCGTCGTAACCTATATGGAAACAGGCTACGTTCCCCGCTTGCCGACGGCTGTAATGTCCATGGGGCTTATGATCGTTGCGTTTTTGTCTATGACATGCGGGCTTATTCTCGATACCGTCACGCGCGGCCGCCGCGAGATGAAGCGTATGCGGTACCTGAATATCCCTGCGCCGCAATCGTTGAGCGATCAATGACCGGCAAAAACGACATTTGGCCTTATTGGGAAAAGACGGCGCGGCAGTTTTTCAAATTCGGCGTCGTCGGCGTCATCGGCTTTATCGTTGACGCGGTCATGCTTTATGTCGGCATTCACGGTCTCGGCCTGGGGCGCATCGCGGCGGGTCTGTTTTCTTTTCCCTTTGCCGTGACGGCGACGTGGATCGGCAATCGCCTTTATACTTTTTCCGAAGCCGCGCGCGTGCCTGCCATGAAGCAACTGACGAAATTTGCGGTTGTCTGCGCTATCGGGCTTGTGTTTAACCGCGGAACGTATAGCCTTATGGTCTGTTTCCTTCCTTTCGTGTATGATTATCCTATCATCGGTCTGCTGGGAGGGACGGCGGCGGGTATGTTCTTCAATTTCTTTGCCGCAAGGCGGCACGTATTCGGGATGTAAGCCATGATCGTTGTCAAAGACTCAGAAAAACAAATACACGTTCTTTCGGAAACCGCTTCCGTTCAGGAATATAACACGACGGATCCTGCTCTTGGTGGCGCCGTGGCCTCCGTCGAGGGGCGATATCCAAAAAAAGGATTCGTCGTCAATCTCGAAGTGAAGCAGCTTGCCTATGTTATATCAGGGATGGGCAAGATCGTGACACCCGAAGGCGTTCACGAGCTTGCTGCTGGAGATATGGTTTTTGTCGCGGCGAACGAGAAATATGCGTGGGAAGGAAATCTGGAGCTTTTTATCGCCAACGCGCCGCGCTTCGATTCCAAGCAATACAGGGAAGTTGAATAGCGTTACATCGCTTTGCTGATATCGGTCATCGCGTTGATGAAGGCGAGCCGCCGGTCGAGGTTGCCGTTTTCTGCCGTCGCAAAAGTTTCTTTCGTTTTATCCCATAATTTCAAGGCGATACCGGTTGCCCCCTTGTTCTTCGCTTCGTCGTGCACGGATACGCGCAGGCGTTCGATGAGCAGGGCTTTGAGAACTTCGAAACATTCAATATCCGTTTTGCGCGCGACCTGATCGGCGAGTTTATGCAGGCGAGCAATGTCTATCTGCGGCATGGCGTCCAGAATCCCCAACATGTCGCGGTAAAGGGGCAGGGATTCCGTGCGCAGGATTTTTAAGGCAAAACCGACGCTGCCGCCCGACAAGGCGATGACGGCGTCAATGTCCTGAGGCGTCGCGTGGGGCGCTGTGGTTTGCACGAGCGCGCGCATGTCGTCTGTGCCCAATGGGGACAGTTGCAGCACGCGCGTGCGCGAACGGATGGTGGGCAGCAAAACGCCGGGCGTTGTGACGGTAATCAGAATAAGCGCGCGCGACGGCGGCTCTTCGATAATTTTGAGAATGGCGTTCTGGCCGTTGCGATTGAGCGCGTGCGCTTCGTCAATGATGACAACGCGCCAGCCGCCTTCGACTGCCGTTTTGTGCAGAAATTGAGGAACCTTGCGCGCATCGTCAACGGGGATGGTGTCGCGCAGCGCACCCGATTTTTCGTCCACCGAGCGACGGATAATCAGAAGATCGGGATGCGTTTCGGCTTCGACCAACTTGACCGCATGCCTGGCAAGATCGGGTTTGCCGAGTTCGCCTTCGCCGTTCGACAGGACAAATTGCGCGATATGCTTGGCTAAAGCCGCTTTGCCGATGCCCTCGATCCCCGCAATCAGCCACGCGTGCGGCATGCGCCCCGAGGCGAAGGACTCTTCAACTTCGCGAAGGGCGGCGGCGTGTCCGACAAAGGGGATTGGCCGGTCGGTCATTCTGCGCTTTCCCTGTTTTTTCTCATGTGAAAATGGGGCATGCCGGCATCCATAAATTCTTCACCGTAAGATACGTAACCAAGTTTCCTGTAAAAAGCCAATGCGTGCGTTTGCGAATCCACGACGAACGCCGTTACATCCCGTAATTCCGGAGACTTTTCCATTGTTATCATAAGAAGCTTTCCAATACCCTTTCCTCTGAAAGGTTTAATAACGGCAACGCGGCCTATTTTTGCCGTTTTGCCGCCGTCTTTTAAGACCGCTCTTGCCGTGGCGACCGGCTTTGCGTCGTTCAGGGCTATAAAATGCAGAGCCTCATCGTCGTATGAATCGCACTCCAATTCTTCGGGAACGTTTTGCTCTTCAATAAAAACGTGTCGCCTGATCCGGTAGCAATCCGGCATTTCATTATGCGCCGCGCGTTTTATGATCGTATCGCTCCCCATATCCGGCCTTGTTTATATCTTAAAATGCTTGCGCACGGCGCTCTGAACGGCTGTGGCAACGCTTGCCTCGTCGCCGGACGCGCCGATAATGTGGAAACGCGTTGCGTACTTTTTGGCCAACGACAGATAAGCGTCGCGAAGTTTCTGGTGAAAAACGACGTCTTTTTGCTGATAGCGATCGTCTTGTCCGGCGCGTTTTTTCATTCTGGAAAGGCCTTCTTCGACGGGCAGGTCGAGAAGCAGCGTCAGATCGGGCTCGAAACCGGGCGCGATGCGGTTGTAGAAATCTTCGACGACGTCGAGCCCCAGACCAAGCCCGATGCCCTGATAGGCGCGGGTTGAATCGGCAAACCTGTCCGAGACGACCCAAGCGCCGCGATCGAGCGCGGGAAACACCGTTTTGGCCAGATGTTCGCGCCGTGCCGCCATGATAAGCAGAAGTTCGGTTAAGGAGTCCCAATAACCTTCTTTTGGCTCGAGCCACAATTTGCGGATGGCTTCGGCGGAGGGCGATCCGCCGACCTCGCGCGTTTGCACGGCGTCAATTCCCTGCGTCTTCAGAAAATCGCACAAGAGTCGGACTTGCGTTGACTTGCCGGAGCCTTCGCCGCCTTCGAATGTTATAAATTTTCCGCGCATCATTGACTAACCCTAACTCGGACGGGTGACTGCGTCGTCGCTCCGGTGCTCGAATCCTCGCGTACCAAGAAAGTACGCTTCCGGTTCTGCGCTCCGTGGGCTCCTCGCATTCACCTCGTCCGAGCGGGTTATGCAAGAGGCCTCAGAAGGGGAAATGAGATAATATTACTTAAGAAAGCCTACGTCATTTTCTCTTTAAAAGCACTTTCAGTTTCTCAGCAATTTGTTGGAAAAACCCAAGCCGTTCAACGTCAGCGGCGGCAACCAGAGATATTGTCTTTGCCTCCATTCCCGGCGCCGTAACCGTCAACGTGCCGATAGCGTCGCCCTTAACGATGGGGGCGGGGATGGGTTGGTTAAAGCTGACCGTTGCTTTGAGGCCGCTCCGCGCGGTTCTCGGCAGGGTAATGGCGATGTTCCGCGCCGCGACGATCTGCACGCTTTTTTCTTTGCCGAGCCAGACGGCAGGATTGGCTAAAACGTCGCCTTCCTTCGCGACGGTATAGAGGCCGAATTCGCGATAGCCGTAATCGAGAGCTTTGGCGGATTCGTCGGCGCGGGACTGCATGTTCTTCATGCCGTTCAAAACCAAGACCAGACGGCGTCCGTCTCTGACTGCCGAGGCGGCGAGGCCGAAGCCTCCTTCGACGGTGTGTCCCGTCTTGATGCCGTCAACGTTCATGTTGCGGTAGAGGAGGGGGTTGCGGTTGCCTTGCGATATTTTGTTGTAGGTGAAAGTCGTTTCCGAAAAATAGTGATAATAGTCCGGAAAATCGCGTTGCAGGGCAAGCGCCAGGGTTCCCAAGTCGCGCGCCGTCGAATAGTGCTGCGGATCGGGAAGTCCCGTAGCGTTCATGAAATGGCTGTTGGTAAGCCCCAAGTCTTTGGCTTTGGCGTTCATCATGTCGGCAAATGTCGCTTCGGAGCCTGAGCCAAGCCCTTCGGCCAAAACGACGGCCGCGTCATTGCCCGACTGAACGGCGACGCCGCGAATAAGATCTTCGATTTTGACGCTGTCGCGGACGTTGCAGAACATGCGCGACCCTTCCTGTTTCCATGCGCGTTCGCTGACGGGAAGCGTGTCGTCCAGCTTCAATTTGCCTGTCTTGAGCGCGTCGAAAACGAGGTACATCGTCAGCATCTTGCTCATGGACGACGTGGGCATCTTCGTGTCCGCATCCTTTGCAAAAAGGACGGTTCCCGTTGCCGCGTCAACGATATAGGCCTGCTTGGCGGCAATATCTAAAGGAGCGACTGTTTGCGCGTAAGCCGAACCGACAAAAGAAAAAAGAATAACGGCAGCAAGTCCAAATCTCATAATAACAAACCTCTAATCAACGACTGTGCGGGCATTTTTGACGCCTGCATGCTTAACTTTGGAAAGAAGGGTGTCGGCCTGCGGAACATTGGCAATAGGGCCAAGCCGTACGCGGTAGAATTTCGTGCCGTTGATAACGGCGGACGAAATCGAAACCGTGCCGAGCTTCGACAGGCTGTGCTGCATCTTCTGGGCGTTTTCGAGAAGAGTGAAAGCGCCGGCCTGAACGAAAATGCGGTTTCTGCCGGTGACGGGCAATTGCACGACGGTCGGCAGGGGCTTCGTTTTAAGCAATTCGAGGTGCGTTTCTTCCGTCGTGTGCATAGGGCGCAGCGTTTCCTGTTCTTCGGGCGAATAAGATTCCGCCGCAGGAGATTCCGAAATAATCGTCGAAGCCGGAACGACTTCGGCTTGTTCCGCCGAAGCGACACTGACCGGCTTGCCGTAACGCCGCATGGCGTCGGCAATCGCTTTGCTTTCGTCGGATAAAACCTGAACGCGGACTTTAGCCGTTCCCTGATTTTCGAAGCCGAGCAATTGCGCCGAGCGTTGCGACAAATCTATGATGCGCGCGCCCGAAAAAGGCCCGCGGTCGTTGACGCGCACGACGATGGATTTTCCGTTATCGAGGTTCGTTACGCGGGCGAGGCACGGCAGGGGAAGCGTTTTATGCGCTGCTGTCAGCTCGTTCTTGTTGTAAGTCTCGCCATTGGCGGTTTTTTGATTGTGAAAATCCGCTCCGTACCACGAGGCGATGCCCGTTTCGTCGTAGCTATAATCCTCGCGCGGGTAAAACCAGCGATTGTTGATTTGATAGGGCTTTCCGACCTTATAGTAACCGCCTTGGCCAATGTCGTCGCCGGAAGGACGGCTGCCGCAACCAACAAGAAGGGCGCAAAACGCCAAAGGCACAAAAAGTCTGCATACAATGGAATGATTCATCAGAATAACCGGGGCATGGAGAGATTCGATAACAAGCCGCTAAACGCTATCATAAACCGAAGCGTTGAGTCCAATAAAGTTGAACGGATAAAGCCTAAGGAAGCTTGCATTCCTTGATGCAACCGGAAGCGGCTTTTTGCGCCATATATCTTCGCGCCAGCATGTCGGCGTTGCGCGTTAATTCCAGAATTTCTACGGAGAAATCGAGGTTGCCGATTCTCATTTGTTCGAAAAGCAGGTCTTTGAAGGATTTCGGGCCTCTTGCGTAGTTGCGAAAGAAAAGCTCGCTTTCGCTGAGGCCGTTTTTTCCGTTGCAGAAGCTTAAGCTGCGACGGTTGTCGTCGCCTTGCGGCCTGCTTGCTGTTGCCGGAATGATTTCGAACTGGTTTCT
>JBAZLX010000033.1:0-15137 GCA_041650075.1 Bdellovibrionales bacterium
GATCCGGAAGAGGGCATAAAGCCGACTAACACGGCGGCGAGAAACAACACTGTTCTGATCATGAAATCCCCGATTCTTGTGGCTTGTGAGGCGGTGAGGAGACCAATTTTTGGTTCCCAAGTCAACGTATGATCCAACCGGCGGCAGCGGTTGAGTTCCGTTGCCTTTGCCGGAAAATCCGAAAGGATTAAAAAACGGCGATTCTTAACGTTTTGTTATTGTATTTAAGTGTATTAACGCGCCTTCGTCATGTGATTCGGCGCAACTAAAAACAATGGCGCAAAAGATGTTGTTTGGCGTTGAAAGTGGTATAATAGCGCCAGAACAAGGAATGATATTTTGAAAGGGGGCTAACATGATAAATGCTCCAAAAAAAGCCGGCGCGATAGCCGCCCAGTTAATGTACGGTGCGTTGGAAGCCATGCGAACGTTGCCCGAGGACGGCAACGGCAGCATTTCCTCGTCTACTGTGGCGATGAATTTTTTTGCCAATGAGGCAAAGACCACCCTCATTCCTCGCAAGCCTGCGAACGAACCTTCGGAAGTTCAGGGCGACGTAAGATCGCTTATCGGCGGCCCCAAGCTTAAGGCGCGCAAGTTTGTGGATTATATTTCGTAAGGCGCCTAGATTTTTCTTTCCCGCGCGAGGTTCCACGCCACGGTCGTGTCGCCGTCAACCGTTATCCCCGACGTTCTGATCTGCATGGTGCGGCGAGGCGTTGCGTTGCCGCAATAAATGCTGGATTCGAGGCCGAGTTCTCCTCTTTCGACTCTCAGCCGCCACCCGCTGCCGGATGCCGTGCGCAAAAGAGCCGTCTGTCCGCCCTGAGACAAAGACACATGCACGGAAGGATGAATGTGCCAACGCACCGTAAAATCGCGGCCTTTGCGTCCCTGTAGAATATCGCGTCCTATCAGTGTGTCGCCGTCGCCAGAAAGCTTCAGCGTGCGCGTATGGGTCAGGCCGAAGCGCGGATAATAGCCGTTATGCGCCATTTCGATGCTTTGCGCGCCGTCTTCTTCGAAGCGCTGCGAGGATGTCATGACCTGTCCCGCAATGCCGCCGTCGTCGTCTATATCGCAGGCATTGGTGTCGCCCACGGTCAGCGTCGAATGCGCGGCCGTCGCGGCGCAGGCGGCGCGCCACGCAGGCTCGCCGTTCGGCACGGCGCCGCAGTTGACGATAATGCGTTCGCGCCCGACGCTGAATTCGAAACTCATCAAGCCCGCATGGCCGTCTTTGCCGTAAGACACAGGCGGGGGCGATCCTGCGTCAATCATCAGCAAGCTTCGACCCGCGATCAGTCGTTCGTAGCCGGATTCCGGCATGCGGCGCACGACGCGGCCGCGCACGACGGCCTGTGTCAGGACAGAGTCGATCATCAGCGGAGATTCTTCGATTGCGCCGTGGAATAAGGCCAGTCCGCCGTCGCCGTGCCGGAAGAATTTGACGCCGGGGATAAGGGCGGAAAGACCCGCGCCGATGGAAGGAGGCATTTGGATTCCCGCCATCTCGAGAACGTTGCGGATGTCCACAAGATGCCTCAGAATATGAAGCTGCGCGGACGGATTGCGCGAAATATGGCCGCCGTCGGGCAGGATTTCCGCCGTCAACTGGCGTTGCAGAAGATCGCAGGCAAGGCCGAGCGCGCCGTCGCCGCCCTGAAAATTCAAGCCCCCATAGATAAGACCCCGCGCGGCCTGAACGGCCTCGATGCCTTTAAGAGACGTCGAAATCGTTCTTTCAAGATGCTTCCACTGCCGGTGCAGGCTCGTGACCAGCGTTTGGGTAAAGGCGGAAGGGGCGACGGGCGCGTAGAAATCGTAAAACCCGATCCACGCTGCGATGCGCGCGCCCAGATTTTCGGGCGACCATTCTTCTTCGTCCCAGCCGTCGAATTGCTGAAGCCATCTGTCAATCAGGCAGACGCACATTTCGCGCGCGGCGTCGGTTCCTACGGCGCGCAAATTGCGCAACGTCGGCGCGGCGTTGCGCACGGAAGAGTCTTCGGCCATATCGAACATGGAAACCTGTTCGGTCAGAAGAGCCATGCCTGCGTTGGCGTCGCCCGGCCACGGATCAATGGGCGTGAAATGCAGCTGCACGGGCGTTTCGCCCGCCGCCAGAATTTTTTGATAAAGAGGATTCCCGTATGCAACGCTTTGGACGCCGCGCCTGACTCTTCCGATGATCTTTTTGGCCGCCTGGGTCATTAGCCGTTGTCCCGCATCTAGCCGCGCAATGCCGCAATATTGGAAGCGTATTTATCCGGGCCGCCTTTAAACGTTGCCGTTCCAGCCACAAGGACGTCGGCTCCGGCCTTAATGGCCAGCTTCGCGGTTGCCGCGTCAATGCCGCCGTCAACTTCGAGATCAACGGGTTTCTTGATGGCTTCGATATGCCTTCTGATGGCGTGAATTTTATCGAGCTGCGAATTGATGAAAGCCTGACCGCCGAAACCCGGATTGACGCTCATCACGAGGATAAGGTCTACGTCGCCCCACACGTTTTCAATCGCCGACAGAGGCGTGGCGGGGTTGAGCGCGACGCCCGCCTTCTTGCCCAACGATTTGATGAGCGCGAGCGTGCGGTGCAAATGGGGGCCCGCTTCGGGATGGACGGTGATGATGTCGGCGCCGGCGGCCGCGAAATCGTGAACGAAATTATCCACGGGCGAGATCATCAGGTGAACGTCGAATACTTTTGACGTATGAGGGCGCAAAGCTTTGACGACGCTCGCGCCGATCGTGATGTTGGGGACGAAGTGACCGTCCATCACGTCTATGTGGATGTAATCGGCGCCTGCGGCGTCAATCGCGCGAATTTCTTCGCCGAGTTTCGAAAAATCTGCAGAAAGAATGGAGGGAGCGATGCGGATCATGTGTGGGGACGCCCTAATGAACAAACAGGAGATAACAAAATAGAGAAATCTGATAAATAAGAAGTTAAGACGCTGTTAATACTTGTCTGGCGGGCATTTTTGAGGCTGAAATCTGTGGATAAAAAGAACAATCTTTCAACGTTTGACACCGGCTTCGTAAATGCTAGATTTCGCCTCCGCCGAGAGGGCGAAGACGACATAAGGCGCGGATGTAGCTCAATGGTAGAGCTGTAGCTTCCCAAGCTACTGACGGGGGTTCGATTCCCCTCATCCGCTCCAAATTCCCAACCCTTTTTTTAATACTAGCCTTAGTTTTGCGCGCCTACGCGCGCGGGGGTTCGATTCCCCTCATCCGCTCCAAATTCCCAACCCTTTTTTTAATACTAGCCTTAGTTTTGCGCGCCTACGCGCGCGGGGGTTCGATTCCCCTCATCAGCTCCAAGCCTTAGGCATTCTTACCAGATACCAGCCTTATGCGCGCTTGCATGTGCGGGGCAGGGTTGTGGCTTAACTATATAACTATCGAAGCTATATGCCTCTTGCGGCGAACGGCAAAAAGGGGCATGAAACCTGATGTTTGTATACGTTTTTTCTTTCATTTGATAGAATGCGGAAACGTATTTTTTCAACCAGCATTTCCGAAAGATCGGAAAAAGGGATTCCATCATGAAATTATCTTCTTTGTTCGCCGCCGCTTTTGTTGCGTGTTTGGCGTTTGCTCAGCCCGCATCTGCCGCGACGGTAGAAATCAGCACGGCTTCCGATCCCAGCGCTTATCCGGATTCAGGAATCCGCACGGTGTCGGGCGGCACCTATACGACTTGGGACAATGTCGTCGGTTATCTCGCGCCGTATTCCGCGATTACGATCAGCTACACAGCCGAAAATGTGTATAAAATGATTTTGAACGTTTCCGGCCTTGACGAAGACGTGAACTATATTGTCGCAGCCGCGTCTTCCATGAACGACTCGACCGGTTTTACGCTGACGTCCTCGACGACGATCACGAGCGCGACGGCTCCTTTGATTTCGGCGACGGCAAGCCTTTATCCCCTTTCCGGGACGGCGGTCATTGCCAACAATTCAAATGCGGTTGTGAGCTTTAACAGCGATTTCGGCATTTCGTTTATGGATTATGTCAGCGGCGATTTCACCGTCGCTTATTCGGTGTCGTCCATTCCTCTTCCGTCGGCGATCGTTCTGTTTGCCCCGGCTCTGGCAGGGTTGGCAGGTTTTGCCAAGCGCAAGAGAGCGTAAAACCGAACATCAATTTGATGAATTAAATATGCCCGCTTAAGACAAACGGCGCATAAAGAGACAAAGCTGAGGTCACGAGTGGTTGCGACAAGCGAGGCGCACGCGGGACAGAATAAGCCGCTAGAATAAAGGCGAAGTCCCGCATGCGACGAGCGCAGGCGCAGAGCGAGTGATGTTGAGCGGTGTCTCGGTTCAGGCGTTTACAAATATAACGGGCATGTTTTTTTGTGGCAGTCGCCGACTTAATATACGAAAAGCATCTCGCGGTATTTAGGGAGCGGCCAGCGTTCGTCCGGAACGATCTGTTCCAGCGCGTCCACCGTTACCCTCAAATCCTCGATGGCTTTAAGGATTTTTTCGTGCGGGCCTTTCAGGGCGGTTTTTAAAGCCGCGCATTTTTTGTGCAACGTGTCTAGCTCCGTTCCCAAAACTTTCGCCCTTTCGGTCAGGGCGTAAAGCCCTTTCGTCAGATGGGCGTCCTTGGCGGCCTCGATGGCGTTTGCGAGCGCGCCGAGTTCGTTCGACGCGACCGGCTCGATCATATTTGTCGCCATTTCAAGCGCGGTTTCTCCTTCGATATGAACCCGGCGGTGAAAGTCCTCTTCGAAGACTTCGTAACGCGAGTCTAGTTCGCGGGCGGTGAAGACTTTATACTTTTCAAAAAGCGCGACCGCTTTCGGGGCTGTCAGAGCTTTCAAAGACTCCATCGTCGTCTTGGCGTTCGGCAGGCCTCGCTTGGCCGCTTCTTTCAGCCATTTATCCGTATAGCCGTCGCCGTTGAAAACGATGCGCTTATGCTTTTTGACGATTTTCTGCAAAACGGACTGCAGCCCGGCGTTGAAACGGGCTTTCGGCAGTTTTTCAAGCTCGCTCGCGATGCGGTCGAACGCTTCGGCGACAATCGTGTTGAGGACGACGTTCGGCCCCGAACAGGATTGGCTTGACCCCGGCGCGCGGAATTCGAATTTGTTTCCCGTAAAGGCGAACGGGCTTGTGCGGTTGCGGTCGGTCGCGTCGCGCGGAAGCGGCGGCAAGGCGTCAACGCCGATGCGCATGGCTCCGGCTTTTTTGCTCGACTTCGGCTGGCCTTTTTCAAGCTGCTCGATGACGTCTACCAGTTGGTCGCCAAGATACATCGAAATAATCGCCGGAGGAGCTTCGTTCGCGCCCAGACGGTGATCGTTGCCGATGCTGGCGACGGAAGAGCGCAACAAGTCGGAATGTTTGTCTATGGCTTCGATAATGCCGCATAAAACCGTCAGGAAGATCGCGTTTTGATGCGGATCGCTGCCCGGATTGAGAAGATTGAGGTTGCCGTACGAAATCGACCAGTTGTTGTGCTTGCCCGAACCGTTGATGCCTGCAAAGGGTTTTTCGTGCAGCAGGCAGACAAGGCCCCTGCGGTCGGCCACCTGTCGCAGCACTTCCATGACGAGCATGTTGTGGTCGCAGGAAAGGTTGACGTCTTCGAATATCGGCGCGAGTTCGAATTGCGCGGGCGCGACTTCGTTGTGACGCGTCTTTGCGGGAATGCCAAGGCTCCATAGCTCGTGTTCGACTTCGGTCATGAAGTCGAGGATGCGCATTTTGATCGAGCCGAAGTAATGGTCTTCAAGCTGCTGATGCTTGGGCGGCGGCGCGCCGAATATCGTGCGGCCTGTTTGTAAAAGGTCGGGGCGTTGCAGATAAAAACGCTTATCTATCAGAAAATATTCCTGTTCCGGCCCCAGCGTAATCGTTACTTTTTCGTCCCGCATGCCGAAACACTTCATCAGCCGCTTGGTCGCCGCCGCAAGCGGCTGCAACGAACGGAGAAGCGGCGTTTTTTTGTCGAGCGCCTCGCCCGTATAGCTGCAGAACGCCGTCGGGATGCATAACGTCGCGCCGTTGCCGTGGCGCTTGATAAACGCCGGGCTTGTGGGATCCCATGCGGTATAGCCTCTCGCCTCGAAGGTCGAACGAAGGCCGCCGGACGGAAAACTGGACGCATCGGGCTCGCTGACGATCAGGTTTTCGCCCGAAAAGCTCATGATGGCTTTGGCGCCTTTGGATTCAAGAAAAGCGTCGTGCTTTTCCGCCGTTCCGCCCGTCAGCGGTTGGAACCAGTGCGTGAAATGCGTAGCGCCGCGCTTCAGCGCCCATTCTTTCATGGCGTGCGCGACGTCTCCGGCAATAGTGTGATCCAAAGGCTCGCCGTCGTTGATCGTGTCGGACAGAATTTTATAGACGTCTTTCGACAGATGTTCGCGCATGGCGGCGTCGTTGAAAACATCCTCGGCGTAACAGTCGAGATTGACGGCTTTGGCGGGCAGGGGTTCTATGGGGGGAAGATCGGCAACGGAATTGATCGCTTTCAGCCTGTTCAAATAACTCATCATAAGACTCCATCCGATGTTAAATGCATCCGTTCAGCGGCAAGGCGAGTATACCCCCAAAACCCGTTATGCCGAGGATTTTTCGTACCAGCCTTTGGTTCTGTTAACCACGCGGACGACCAGCAGCATGACCGGCACTTCGATAAGGACGCCGACGACCGTCGCCAGCGCCGCGCCCGAATTAAAGCCGAACAGGCTGATAGCGGCGGCGACCGCCAGTTCGAAGAAATTCGATGCGCCGATAAGGGCGGAAGGGCAGGCGATGTTGTGTTTTTCTTTCAACAAACGGTTCAAAAGATAGGCCAGCGAGGAATTGAAAAAGACTTGGATGAGGATCGGCACGGCCAGCAGGGCGATAATCAAGGGCTGCTTCAAAATGGCTTCGCCTTGGAAGGCAAACAGCAACACAAGCGTGGCGAGCAATGCCGCGATTGACCACGGGCCGATTTTCGCCATTGCCGCGTCGAAGCGAGCCTGTCCCTTCGACAACAGCGATTTGCGCCACATTTGCGCAAGGATCACGGGAATGACGATATAAAGCACGACGGATGTAAACAGCGTCGCCCAAGGCACGGTGATCGAGGAGATGCCAAGCAAAAACGCCACCAGAGGGGCGAAGGCAAAGACCATAATGGTGTCGTTAAGCGCGACTTGCGACAAGGTGAAAAGAGGATCGCCGTTCGTCAGGCGGCTCCATACAAACACCATCGCCGTGCAGGGCGCCGCCGCGAGAAGAATGAGACCCGCGATGTAGCTGTCTATCTGATCCGCGGGCAGCAGGGGCGCGAACAGCGTGCGGATAAAAAGCCACGCCAGAAATGCCATCGAGAACGGTTTGACGAGCCAGTTGACGAATAGCGTCACGCCTATGCCGCGCACGTGCTTGCGAACCTCATGCAGCGCGCCGAAATCAACCTTGACCAGCATCGGGATAATCATCACCCAGATCAGAAGACCGACGGGCAGATTGACTTTTGCAATTTCCATGCGTCCGACGGCCTGAAAGATGTTCGGCATTACTTGGCCGCACACGATGCCGGCTACGATGCAAAGAAAAACCCAGACGGTCAGATAGCGTTCGAAGACGCTCAGTGATTTTCCCGATGCAACCTTTGCAACGATTTCGCATTGAACGGACATTATTGGCTCTCCATTAGAGAAATCTACAGATTGTAGGGAGTCTTAACCATACTACTATTTATGCCATTGGCCAAATTTCGGGACATCAAAAAAACTCATATTATTTCACTATTCTTATGCGTTTTTTTATCATTTTGCTAGCATTATGGCGGTCATCTCGAGAACAACCGGAAATATCGAAGAGGATTTTTATCATGAATTTTTCGTCATTGATCGTCGCTTCCTTTGCTCTTTGTCTGGCGTTTGCTTCACCCGCCCATGCATCCACGGTTAATGTGCAACTCAGTTCGTTTGCCGACCCCATCGCGTATCCGGACTCGGGAAGCAAAACGCTCAAATACAACAGCTCGACATCGGCCTATAGCGTCTGGGGGTATTTGGCTCCGGACACGACGTTGACGATGACGTACGATTATTCGTTGGTCACATCGTACAAAATGTATTCGAAGCTCGATGTCACCGATTTTGCCGATTACCTCACGGAGAAAGAGAAAACGAAGAAAACCAACGGCGTTTTCAAGGAATTATCGTCAAGCTCGTCCGCGAGCGATCCCGATTTGCTGTTTTACGCGACGGTTGATCTGGAATCCAATACAGGAACGACGGTCATCACGAATTTGTCGGATTCTATCGTGAAATTCACCAATTACTTCGAAATCATCGTGAATTCGTGCTCGAAGATCAATGTTTACTTGACCTATAACAGCTCGACGTCGAACGTGCCGCTTCCGTCGGCCATTGTTTTGTTCGCGCCTGCTCTGGCGGGAATGGCCGGTTTTGCCAAGCGCAAAAAAGCGTAAAACTCCGTTACCGAGAAAGTTTCCGGTTTTTCAGACATGCCCGCTCATAGCGGGCATGTTTTTTTATGCCCGTTTGACGGTTATTGACCTGACCGTATGCGCCGATGCCAGCCTGAAAGGAGGGGGAGGGGCGTGATAATAATGCTTTTCGTCAATTCTTATCCATTAAACCGTTATTTTCTCCTTCAAAAAAATCAAACAAAATAAATAAACAAACAATACCACCTCAAAAAAAAGAGGAAGTGCGCACTCCCGATTTTCGCGTTCGTTTAGGCGCGAAACGGCAGTAATTATCACCTTATCCGGTTCTCCCCGTGGTTACCGCGCACTGACCGGTCAAATGCGGCGCCGGGGGAACGAAGCCGGATGCACCTTTCTTAAGGGTGCGTGGTATATATAATACGGACAAAAGCGATTGTCAAGGGATATATCATAATAATAGGATTTATCGCAACGTATGGTTAAATAGTATATTTGTTATTTGTAGAAATGGGTTAGCATTGTTGTGTGTAAATTATGAGGGCTGGGTGGGGGAAAAATAAGTGGAAATATTTTTGGCGAATGGAACGGAAAGATGACCCCTCACCAGCAAAAACTAAGGGCTTGCTGTGCAAGCCCTTAGTTTTTGCAACCTCTCCCGCAAGGGGAGAGGAAAAGAAAGATGAACCTCGCCTTTGTGGGGATGACGCCGGAGCAGTTACGTCGTTTCTTTGAAATAGATGTGGTGGAGGAATTTGGCGCGCGGTGTTTCACGCGACGGCGTTGCTTCAGGAAACGCTTTTGCGCGCGCGGACCTATAATTGCGGTTGTAGAAAAGCGTAACGATGCCTTCGCCGTTCGCCGCAAAGACATTTGAAATCGCGGCGAGCCATCTGCCGTTCGCGATGCCGACGACGACGTTGAGCGCCGCGATCGTAAACATGGCGAACATCGGAATTCCGGCGTTTAATCTTCCTTTTCCGATTTTGCCCATGGCAATCAGGGCGGCGGAGGCGAGCGCAATGCCGATAGGAACCGATGCGCCCCATCCGAAGCTTGTCGCCAGTCCCGCCATGAGACCCGAACAGCAAACGCCTGCGGCGTCGAGAAAGGGCGGGCTTTTCAGAACGTCTTTCCAGCGCACTGTCGCCTTGACGGTTTCGGGATTATTGAGCTGAAGGCCGAAGATTAGATTGAAGGCCGAGAAAAAGGCCGCCGCTGTCGCCGCAAGCCATCCAATCGGATTTGCCGGATCCATGACTGCCGCGATAAAACTCGCCGCTGCAATCGCGTATTGCGCGGTTCCGATCATGAGCGTGGCCGCGCCTTTTTTGTCTTTTCTATACTGATCGGCGGGAATTCGATGGATGATCGGTATGTAGGGATGAATGAGGAAAAAGAATTTTTCGATAGGACGTTCGAAGCGTTCGAGCGCCTCTGCCGTCTTTCCCGTCGCTACGGTGCGCAGAAAAATATATCCCGTCGTCAGACACGCGGGAATGGCGGCATAGAGATTTGGAATTTGGGCAAAGAGAAAAGTATCTGCTAAAGAATAATTGAGCCCCGGATCGCTGCGTAGTTTTTTGAATATACACATTGTCAATACCGTCCCAAAAGGCTGATAGAGAATCTATGGCGCGAGGATAGCCTAAGTGTTCTGGAATTTATACCAGAGGCTTATTACTGATAGGGGAAGGGCTTTTCTAGGAAGCGTGAGGGGGAGGTAAAAAGGAAGAAACCAAATGGGATTCCGCATAAATTTGTCGCTACGCGACAAATTTTGCGGAATGACGGTGGAGAGAGACACGGATAAAGAAAAGATAATAGTTTATTGGCAACCTAATATTTATACGTCCGTGACGAAAGTTATAGATCCTTTGACGCCTTTGAAGGCTTCGGGCTTGAGTTCGCAAGCGAGGACGTATTCGCCGGGTATGCCGTTTGTGTTTGTAACGCCGAAGCTTTCGGAGGTTTTAAAGCCGAACCTTCTGTAGAAAACGGGATTGCCGACAAGGATAACGGACGCGTAACCCTTTTGGCGCGCGAGAAGCAAGCCCTCCTCGATAAGTTTTGAGGCTATGCCTTTATTCCTGTGCTCCAGCGCGACGGTGAGCGGCCCCAAAAGAAGTACTTCGTGCCTGTCTGAACCGTCCTCGATATACGTTTTCGTCAGCATGATTTGGCCGACGAGATTTCCGTCTTCTTCGGCTACGAGTGAGAGTTCGGAGATGAAGCCTTCCGAGCTACGCAAAAAGTCGGCAAAATCCTGCTCTTTGCCGTTCGTGACTTGCGCGGTCTGAAAACCGATTTTCACCAGATCGTAGACGTGGGGATGTCTTCTTTGGATTCTTGTCTAACGATCATTCAGTCTCTCTTTGCGTTTTTTCTTTGTGTGACCGGGGCCGTCGCCGATCGTGCGGCCGAGGAGCGTAACGCGCCCCTGAACGCAAAGCGAGCATTGGCCGGTGTCTTCGTCTACGCAAGGTTTGTCGGGGTATAATAAATAATCTCCGCGATATTTCTGCGGCGTATTGTTGGGCATAAAGACGTTCGCGCCGCGCTGAAGCACGAGGTCGCGTCCTTGATGGTTCGGGAAAACGGCGTCGAATGCCGTTGTCGCGGGAATATGCGCGTCGGGATTGAAAATCCTCAAGACCGAGACGGCGACGAAGAACATGTCCCTGTCGTCGGCGTAGGCGTTTTTCTTGTCGGCAAACGGCGTGTCGGGGTGCGGGATAAAAGGCCCGATGCCGATCATATCGAAATCAAAGTCGCGGCAGAGCAGGATGTTTTTTGCCAGAATTTCCGTCGTTTCGCCCGGCACGCCGATCATAAAGCCGCCGCCCACCTGAACGCCGAGATCGCGCAGATCGCGCAGGCATTGAAGGCGCTCATCCAGCGTGCAGTCGGGATGCATGGCGGAAAAAAGCTTGGGGTCGCTTGTTTCAAAACGCAGGAGAAAGCGATCCATGCCGCAGTCGCGCCAAAAGGCGTAGACGTCCTTCGGCCTGTTGCCGACGGAAAGCGTGACCGCCAGCGGCGTTTCTTTTTTGATGCGGCGCACGACGTCGCCGATCCATTTGTTTTCTTCGCGCGAATTGGCTTCGCCCGATTGAAGGACGATGGTGCCCTGTTGCCAGTCCGTCATCTTTTTGGCGACGTCGAGAATTTCGTCGGCGTCAATGTGATAGCGGTTGACCTTTTTATTGTCGGCGCGGATGCCGCAATAGGCGCAACGGTTGGCGCAGATATTCGAGAATTCGACGATGCCGCGCAGGTACACGTCGTCGCCCATTGTTTGCCGGCGAATCTTGTCGGCGCGGTCGAACAAGGCTTGCCGTTCGGCGGCAGGAGTGCGCAAAAGCTGTTCGATTTCTTTCAAAATATTTTTGTCGTTATCTTTCATGCCCGTATTCTTTGCTGCATTGCATGATTACCTTGGAAATTATTTATAGACAAAAAAACGCGTCGGCAGTAGGCTAAAAGCACTTGAGCACTATTTTTAGATCTCTCTATTCCATTCTGCCCAAGCTGATCTATTTTCTGGCAAAAAAAGGCGCAAAAAATGGTTGATGATCCAAGCGATACCTCGGCTCCGTGGCTCGATTCCGATGAAATCAAGGGAATATTAGATAAAAACAAGAAGGAAGACCCCGTCAAAATCCGTGAGATTCTCGCCAAGGCTCGCGAGATGAAGGGGCTGAATATCGCCGATGTCGCCGCTTTGTCGCAGGCAAACAGCCAAGACCTTTTTGACGAGCTTTACACAACCGCCAAGAAATTGAAGGAAGACATTTACGGACGGCGCGTCGTTTTCTTTGCGCCGATGTACGTTTCGAATTTGTGCGCCAACGATTGTTCGTATTGCGCTTTCCGCAAGAGCAATCGCGGGCTTGTTCGCCATTACCTGTCGCAGGAAGAAGTCGCCGAGCAGACCAAGATTTTGCTCAATCAGGGGCATAAACGCGTCCTGATTATCGCGGGCGAGGCGTATCCCGGCGGGCTGGATTACATTATCAAGTGCATCGAGACCATTTATTCCGTGAAGTCGAACAACGGCACCGTTCGCCGCATTAACGCCGAACTCGCGCCTTTGAGCGTCGAGGATTTCAAGAAGCTGAAGGCGGCTCAGATCGGAACGTACGTTTGCTTTCAGGAAACCTATGACCGCGACGTTTATAAGCAGGTTCATCTTCGCGGGCCGAAACGGGATTTCGACTGGCGCATTTCGACCTTCGACAGGGCGCAGCAGGGCGGCATTGACGACGTCGGACTTGGCGTTTTGTTCGGGCTTGCGGACTGGAAGTACGAAATTCTCGCGCTTATGAAGCACATCGGCCATCTTGAGGACCGCTTCGGCGTCGGATGCCACACGATCAGCTTCCCGCGCATCGAGCCGGCCGACGGTTCCGAATTGTCCAGAAATCCGCCCCATAAAGTTTCGGACACCGATTTCAAGAAGCTTGTCGCGATTATGCGTCTGGCCGTTCCTTATACCGGCATGATTATGTCCACGCGCGAAACTCCCGAAATGCGCAGGGCGACGCTCGATCTGGGCGTTTCGCAAATCTCTGCCGGAAGCAGAACCGATCCCGGCGGCTATAGCGACAAAGACGACGGTTCGGAAAAAGAGCCCGGCCAGTTTTCAATCGGCGATCATCGCACCTTGGACGAAGTCGTGCGCACTATTTCCGACGAAGGGTTTTTGCCGTCCTTCTGCACGGCTTGTTATCGTTTGGGACGCACGGGCGTTGACTTCATGGATTTGGCAAAGCCCGGATTGATCAAGGACAATTGCGCGCCGAACGCCATCAGCACTTTTATGGAATACCTGATGGACTATGCGTCGCCGGAAACCATGGAAGCCGGGCTGAAAGCCATTGAACGCGAAATCTCGGACCTGAGCCCGCAGGGGCAGAAGCTCTCGCGCGAGCTGATTGCGCAAGTGCGCTCCGGCAAGCGGGACGTGTTCTGCTGAGCGATTTCCTTTTGAAGCAGTAATAGTGACCCTTGGCGCCATCAGGCACTATGGTTGGTGTCCGGTTGTTTTTGTTTTTAAAATGACACTGGGGCTTTCCATGCACTTTGCGCTTGGATAAACTGCCGCGCGGCATCTCGATAGTTTTTTCTAACTATTTTTCCTCATGGAGATTCTCATGGCAAAATTTTTGACCCTTCTTGTTGCGATTTTGTTTCTATGTGTCCCATCGCGCGCGAATGCGACCCTTGTTACGTTCGACGATATTAATGTTTATGGCACCTCGAACGTCGGTTTCGAAATTCCGTTCGGGTATAACGGCCTTATTTTCACAAACATCTATGCGATGGATCCTCGGCTCTGTGAAGGAAGCCCTTATTGCGGCGGTTCATATAACGGCAGGGTTTCGCCGTCCAACATCGCCTCTGCCAGGTCTTATGGATCGTTTTCTTATGGCGAGATTAATTCTTTCGTTCCTTTTACTCTGAATGGCGGGGCTTTTTCGGCGTCCTATATGGATACCGAGCTTGTTATTGTGGGATACTTGGACAATGTCGTTATATATAACGACACGTTTGCCATTTCTGCAGCGGGGCCGACATTCGTCACCCTTAATTGGAGCAATATTGACAGGGTGTTCATTAGCTCCAACAACGGGGGAAGCATCGTTATTGATAACCTCATGATTAATGAGGTTCCGATCCCGGCGGTGCTGCCGTTGTTTGGCGGAGGGTTGATGGCGCTTGGAGGTTTGAGGCTTGTAGGCCGTAAGAGAAAAGCCTAGGATTGATTCATTGGTAGTGTAGAAAACTATTGAATCAAAGGAAGGTTTTTATGTCCATATTTTTGAAGGTTCTTGCGGCGATTTCTGTTTTGTCTTTTTTGGGCGCGCCGACAGACTCGAATGCGGCGATTATTACGTTCGATGATCTTCCAAGCAGCAAAACCGAGACGATTGCAAACGGCGGGCTCTATGAGGGGCTCTATTGGCTGGGTTTCTATTCCGTGAATCCTTTGATCGATTCAGTCGGGCCCGGCGGTGTCAATGCCGTCGTTTCGGGATCGAATATTGCTTATGTGAACCCTCTTGGGCTTCATGCGATTTATTCTCCGACGCCTTTTACTTTGAACGGCGGATACTTTTCTGTAGCGTATGACTCCGTTGATTTTTATCTTATCGGATCGTTGGGCGGCACTACCTTATATTATTCCTATGTTTCCGTCAGCGATCAGGGGTCAACCTATGTGTCGGCTAATTGGACGGGCATTGATATGCTGTATATCTATCCTGCAGGCATAACGGGCCCCTCGTTGGCAGATTTTAACATTTTGATCGATGACCTTGACGTCACCTTTTCAAACGTTCCGCTGCCTGCCGCGCTGCCGTTGTTTGCGGCCGGATTGGCCGGATTGGGGCTTATGCGCAAGAAGAAAGCTTAAACGGCTTTTTCAGTCTTCTTGATTTCGTTCCAGAGCGTTTCCATTTCGGCGAGCGTGGCGTCCTGGATTTTTTTGCCTTGTCGGACGAGCGCTTCTTCGATTTGCCGGAAGCGCCGTTCGAATTTGCGGTTTGTGCCGCGCAGCGCTGCCTCTGGATCTATGTCGAGCTTGCGCGCGAGGTTCGTGACGGCAAATAGGACGTCGCCGAGTTCGTCCATAATAGAATCTTTATCCAGCCTTTTAGTATGGCGCGACTGCTCTGCGGTACGCTCGCGCGGCTCGCTTC
>JBAZLX010000034.1:0-14764 GCA_041650075.1 Bdellovibrionales bacterium
TCGAGGATGCACCTTCTCTGGGTTAGGACTGTTGGCGGACAATTAGAAACAAGGATTAGATACTCTCCAGAGATTTGCTATAATACCTTTCCTGTTCCCCCTTTGTCAGACAAACAAAAAGAAACCCTAGTTGGGCATGTTTATAATGTTCTGGAGGAACGAGAGGCTTCCTCCGAAAAAACCATGGCAGAGCTTTATGATCCGGACAAAATGCCGGACGGCTTACGCGAAGCACATCATAACCTCGACATAGCCGTTGAACGTTGTTACCGCTCCAAATCATTCACCAGCGACGAGGAACGCCTCGAATATCTCTTTAAGCTCTATGAAGAGATGACTTCTGTTGAGAAGGTGAGGGGCGCAGCATCGTGATCAAAGATGACCAGAATAAGGTAGAGGGCAATACAAAACGAGTATCTTTCCAGGACTCTGCGCCTCCGCCAGTCTCCCTTCAGAAACAAGGGGAGGAGGCAAGCGTAAAAGACGAATATAGAAAGTTGCTCATTGAGCTCTATAAAGAAAACCAAAGCTTTTTGAATAAGGCTGTATTTGCAATCTCGTCCATAGCAATTCCTTATTTATTTCAGGCGGTTCCGAAAGCACAAGATGCTTTTTCGGTTTCTTGTTTAGGCTTTTCTTTAATAGGATTTTTTGCGGTTATATCCCTTCAGATATGGTCTCTTAAATGCGCGAGGAACGGTTGTGACAACAGCCTCTCATATAAAGAAAGCGATAAGAAAAAGGGCCAAAAACTTTTTTTTAAAGCCAAAAAAATAGATGCGTGGAGGGATGGGCTTTTTCTTTTAGCCCTCTTTTCCATTCTTGTTTCACTTATCACCCCAGCCAAGGAGTCTATGAAAATGACAGACAAGCTTCAGAACAGAATCTATACGGGAGACATTATCAATAACTCTTTTACACCGCCCACAAAGATGGTCGAACAACAAGGCGGCTCCTCATCGAGCGGAGGATCTGAGAATAAAACTGAACAAAAAGAAGGCGGTTCAAAAGAAGATAAAAGCGAATGAGCTCACGAGCAAAGATAAGCTTCTCAAGATGACAATATGGTTGCGTTGGCATTTTTAAGAAATGCCCAAAGGAAGTTGAAATGCCAAACATAGTTGATGTTACCTATGCCCAAACGGGTCAAAGTACATCCGTCAATACGATGGGTATGCGTGAGATGCAGGAACGGGCTTATTCAGCTCGAGACGCTCAGTATCTTTTGATAAAGGCCCCCCCAGCTTCAGGCAAGTCTCGCGCTTTGATGTTTATTGCGCTCGACAAACTTTATAAACAAGACCTGAAGAAAGTTATTGTGGCGGTGCCGGAGAGATCTATTGGTGGTTCGTTTGGAACAACCGATCTTAAATCTCACGGCTTTTTTGCCAATTGGGAACCAAAGGCCGAATACAAGCTTTGCATCCCCGGCATTGATGAAAGCAAGGTTGATGCCTTTATTCGGTTCTTGGATAGCGACGAGCGCATTCTTATCTGCACTCATGCAACGCTGCGCTTTGCGTTTGAGCAAATAGATGAAAGCCGTTTCAACAATACTGTGCTGGCGATTGATGAGTTCCACCACGTTTCTGCAGACAAAGATACCAGCCGTCTGGGAAACCTTCTTCATTCCGTCATGACAAAATCAAATGTACATGTTGTGGCAATGACGGGTTCTTATTTTCGCGGTGATGGCGTTGCTATTTTGACGCCTGCGGACGAAGACAAGTTTACCAAGGTGACCTATAACTATTATGAGCAGTTAAACGGCTATACTTTCCTCAAGTCACTAGGAATTGGGTATCATTTCTATCAGGGGCGATATACCTCGGCTATCGATGAAATCCTCGATACCGATAAAAAAACCATCTTGCACATTCCGAATGTGAACGCGGGCGAATCCACAAAGGATAAGTATCAGGAGGTCGATTATATTCTCGAGAAAATCGGGGTAGTTCAAAAACAAGACGAAAAAACAGGCGTCATTTTTGTTAAGCGGCGCTCAGATGGAAAAATGCTCAAGGTGGCCAACTTAGTTGATGACGCTCCGTGTAATCGTGACAGGATCGTTGCTTATTTGCGCAATATAAAAAAACCAGAGGATATGGATTTGATTATTGCGCTTGGCATGGCCAAAGAAGGCTTTGACTGGCCGTTCTGTGAACACGCTTTGACGGTTGGTTATCGTGGATCATTGACCGAGGTCATTCAAATCATTGGCCGTTGCACGCGCGATAGCGCGAACAAGACGCACGCTCAATTCACAAACCTGATTGCTCAACCGGACGCCGAGGACAATCTGGTTACTCTTTCCGTAAACAATATGCTGAAAGCGATTACTTGCTCTCTGCTGATGGAGCAGGTTCTGGCCCCAAACTTTAAGTTCAAGACAAAATTGCTGGATGATGAAAAATCCGAACCGGGTGAGATTAAAATTCGTGGTTTTAAAGAGCCAAGCTCGCTGCGCGTTCGTGAGATTATAGAATCTGATTTAAATGACCTTAAGGCATCAATCCTGCAAGACGACAAAATTATAAAGGCGTTGCCGGGAAATGTTGATCCGGAGGTCATTAACAAAGTCATGATCCCAAAGATTATTAAGATTAAGTACCCCGATTTAAGCGACGAAGAGATCGAGGAAGTCCGGCAATATGTTGTTGTGGACTCTGCGATCAAGAACGCTGAAATCAAGGAAACTGGCGATCAGCGCTTCATTCGCATGGCCGGAAAGTTCATCAATATTGACGATCTGCACATTGATTTGATCGACCAAATCAATCCGTTTCAGAAGGCTTTTGAAATTCTATCCAAGTCCGTTACTCCCCGCGTTCTTAAGGTCATACAGGAAGCCATCGAGTCCACACGCATTCAAATGTCGGACGAGGAAGCCATGCTCCTGTGGCCAAAAATCAAAAGTTTTGTAAAAAACAGTGGGGGTCGAGAGCCAAATATAGCATCTACAGACCCGCTTGAATGCCGTTTAGCCGAAGCCTTGGTCTACATCAAAAACAAGCGCAGAGAAATGGGGGTCTGATTTGGATAAAGATGATCTCCTTCGGCTAATTGCCGATGACGATACTGGGCTGTTGCAAGTCAGACCAAAAGCAACCGGAGCAGTTACTGCTGACGAACGGCTTGTGTCCTCATTTGATGAGATCAAACAGTTTGTAAGCGAGAAAGGGCGCGAACCAACGGCAGGAAATGGCGTCCAAGAACACCGTCTTTATGCGCGCCTGAAAGGATTTCGAGAGAGCAAAGAAAAGATTGAAGCGCTAAAACCATTGGATGCCCTTGGGTTACTGCCGGATCAGGTGAGGGAAATCAAAACGATCAATGATATTTTTGATGATGATGATCTTGGTATCCTGAAAGATGATGCCGAAAGCATCTTTACACTTAAGCATGTGCCAAAAGATATAGAACAACCTGATTTTATAGCACAACGAGAGCCATGTGCTGACTTTGCTGATTTTGAGGAGAAGCTTAAACAATGTCAGGCTGATCTGACCGCACGCAAACGTAAGCTTCTGCCATTTAGAAATGAACAGGATATTCATGAGGGTTTTTTCTTTGTGCTGCGCGGCGTGCTTCTGTACGTTGCAAAAGTGGCGGAACGAGAAGTAATAAACGGCAAAACAAATGCTCGTCTGCGCTGCATTTTCGAAAACGGAACGGAGTCCAACATGCTTCTCCGGTCGCTTGCGCGAGAGCTTTATAAAGATGGACGGCGCGTGACTGAACACGGGGATCGTCTCTTGGCTGGCTTCGATAACATTACTGCTGAGGATCAGGAATCCGGTTACATTTATGTACTGCGCTCACTCAATCAAAAACCGGAAATCCAGTCTGTTCACAATCTTTACAAGATCGGCTTCTCCCGCGTTCCTGTCGAAGAACGAATAAAAAATGCGGCAGAAGAGCCAACCTATCTAATGGCCCCAGTTAAAATTGTAACCGTTTATCAATGCTATAATATGAACCCACAAAAACTGGAGCTTTTGCTCCACACCTTTTTTGGCTCATCTTGTCTGAACATTGACATCTTTGATGGGGCAGGCCAGCGCCACACCCCCCGTGAATGGTTCATCGCGCCGCTTGAGATCATTGAGCAAGCCATTCACTTTTTGCTCAACGGCGAGATCGTGAATTATCGATATGATCCGGAACGGCAAGAGATAGTGGGGAGGTAAACGCTTTGATCAAGGAGGACAAAATATGGTCGAGAGAATAAATCTGCTTCGAAATGGCCCTCGTTGGCATCGTGTCACCCACGTCTATGTTTAAGGCCCTTATCTGATGAGAGGCGACTCCTATGAAAAAGATTGACCTTCACATTCACACGCTATCAACAAGCCGTGATGCTCAGTTTGAATTCAGTCTTGATTGCCTGAAAAATTATGTTAGTCGTGCAGCTCTTAACGCAATTGCGATTACGAACCACAACATATTTGATATTGGGCAATTCAAAGACATTCAAAAAGCAATAGACATTGTTGTTTTTCCGGGGATTGAAATTAATTTAGGGACTGGCCACCTTTTGGTAATTGGAGACCCCTCGTGCACTGAGAACTTTTCTGTGCAAGCCGAAAAAGTGGCTGGCAAAATATCTGGTGCAGGGAACAGCATATCTGTTAAAGAGCTTGAAGAAATATATGAAGATTTAGAACAATACCTTTTAATTCCACATTATGACAAAAGACCTGCCCTCAACGGTGATGACCTTTCCTGCCTTTCCAAATATATTTCTGCGGGAGAGGTTGATAGCCCGAAGAAATTTATTCGCCTATGCAAAGATCAATCTAAACCGACCCCCGTTATATTTAGTGATGCAAGAATGAGCCCTAACCTACAATGCCTGCCAACAAAACAAACCTTTGTCGATTGTGGGGAACTTACCTTAGGGGCCCTTAAGGCCTGTTTGAAAGACAAATCCAAAGTTGCTTTGTCAGAAAATGAAGGGAATAATTTGTTCCAGATATTTGAAGATGGTCAAAAATTATCAACTGGTTTGAATGTTCTCCTTGGGGAGAGATCCTCTGGCAAGACGCACACTCTAAATAGAATCTCTGAATCCTTCGGATCAAGTGATAACGTAAAATATATTGAGCAATTCTCCTTGGTACAGCACGAGGCGATTAATTCTGAAAAAGAATTTGATAAGGGACTTCAGCGCAAACAAAGCCGCTTTGCGGAGGAATACTTATCAGGGTTCAAAATTGTATTGGATGACGTTATCGACATTGATCTTGCAATAAATGAACGGGCAATTGAGGGCTATGTGACAGACCTTTTAAAATCCGCTGAGGAAGCTGATAAAAAAGACTCTTTTTCACAAGCGGCCTTATTCGATGAAACGTTGTTTCCTTTGGGTGACGATGAAGGACTGGGGGAATTAATCGCTTCAGTTCGTCATGTTATAGAAAATATTGGATATAGGGAAATCATCGAGAGACATTTGGATAGGGCCCCTCTCAAGAGACTTGCTGTAGAGTTAATAGAGCTTCTTTGGAAAAAATCAGATGATAAGAAGATAAAGAATTTCGTAAATGAAGTTGTTAGAGACATTAAAAGAGGATTGAAGCTTGAAACTTCCGCGACGCAACTCGAGGATATTGACCTATACAAAATTTGCATGGAGACCAAGAAGGTCGAACGGTTCACACAAATTGTAAGCTGTTTATATAAAGAACAGGATTTTCCTGTAGAGAACATACAGGGGTTTCAGATTGTAGCGAAAAAAGGGTCGTTTAATGGAGCCCTAGAACTTAGATCGGCTAATGGCAACAAGGGAACCTTTAAAGATTGTTTTTCTAAATATGGGAAGCCATACGAGTATCTGAGGTGCTTGAAAGAGAATGAAAATGTAGTTCCAGCTGAAGCATACAGATTGTTTGCAAAAATTGGGTTTGTTGTCCTCAATAAAAATGGATTTGAGATTTCTGGGGGAGAACGATCTGAGTTCAGATTATTGGAAGAAATCCAAGATGCTCAAAACTATGAGATATTGTTAATTGATGAACCAGAATCGTCCTTTGATAATATGTTTCTTAATAGTGAAGTAAATCAGATTATCAAAAAAATATCGAGATCGACGCCCGTGGTAGTGGTTACACATAACAGCACTATTGGCGCTTCGGTTGGTGCGGACTATCTGTTGTATGCAAAAAAGGATGCGTCCAAAGATGGGGTTGTTTACAAGCTTTATTCTGGGCATCCAACAGATAGAATCCTTAGGTCCGCATGTGGAGACCAAATCAAAAATCATGATGTCATGCTAAATTCACTTGAAGCTGGATATGACATCTACAGAGACAGGGGGGCGAAGTATGAAGCTGTTAAAGAGTGAAAATGGCTTAGGCTATTTCTGGAAAGAAGGGGGAGAATATTGCGTAATTGATAAAATTACCAAAGAAGACCTTCTGCAATTGGCAAATTTTACGTTGGATCAGCCTGATGTGGAATTTGATTCATACTCAGAAGAGGACATTAAACCTCTTGCCCATAGAATTATTTATAAAAACATATACGAAAAACTGGAAGGATTGATAACAAGAAAGGCCACGTTTAAAGACGAAGCTAACAGGCTTTATTTGAAGGAATATGAAAAATACAAAGTCGAAGAATCCGTTTTAAAGGGCAACGGCTCTAAGCAGGAGGTTGCTTAACCCGGTATGACGTCGAGACTATTTTAAGCATCGTCTGATTTGCCCGCGCAGGGCCGCACAATCCAGTATCGCAATCGGAAATGCAGCATTTGAGGGTGCCGATTCAATTTCATTTGCTAGCCTATCCTGAAACTCCCGGCTATATTCCTTGATTGGTGGACAAACACAGGCATGATTAGAATTTGCCGTCTCGCAAGCGGGAAGCAAGGTCAGCACGGGTACGAGGAGCATCCAGCGCGGCGCGAAGTTGAGCATCTTTAATCTCCACTATCTTTTTGAGTTGATCATAGCGTTCGGCGGTGCGGCCTGATTGGCGTGCACCAAGAAGGACGGCAAGGACAGAGAGCGCGACTGCGCACCAGCCGATGACCTTCAGAAGGTTGCTGGAAAACCAGCTTGTAAGGAGTGCCCACATTATCGCAAGCCTTTTCGATAATCATCAATCCGCGCCCAGACCATGATGCCAATGCCTACCAGCGTTATGCCCAGAAGAAGCCATTTGGCGGTATCGAGGTAAGGAACAAGCGTTTGGAGTGTATCGTGCGCCGGATCAAGGCTGTCTTTAATGGATTCCAGCGCTCCAAAGCTAACTGTTGCTGCTGTGGCGGTCTGTCCGCCCCTTACGGTGCGCGTCCGTTGCAAGTTTCGTGTGGGAGGCTCCACACCCGCCAGAACCAGAGCTTTGTCGATCTGGGCGGCTGTGTAGGGCTGCTGGCCGTTTTCATGCTTGATGATGGCTGAAACAAGCGGTTTTAGGCTTCCATAATCGTGCATATTGAGGGGTTGATCGGCTCCGAAGCCTGTGTCCTTCGCTACATTTGCAATGTAAGCGGCGGTGTCGTTTTCGTTAGCAGGAGCCCATCGGTTGATGATTTGCCCGACCGTGCGGAGATCATGTTCATCTTGGTAGGAGATTAACGTCCGAGCCAATGCACGAATGCCGTAGATTGGACTGGCGAAAACAAAATAATCAGGATCTATCTGTTGCTCGGAAAGGCCCTGCCAAGGGTCCTTAGACCGACGCAGATTGCCCGGATTGTTGTTACGAATGCCATGTGGTACTTTTGCTTGATTCATCGTTTAGCTCTCCTTGGGCATGAGGTTTGGAATGGAAAAACTGGGACTTATTGAACAAGTTGATGTGCGGTCCGTTTGGGAAAGCGAATCCTCGGATTTCACGCCGTGGCTTGCCGAGAACGGAAATCTCACCCTGCTTGGAAATGAATTAGGAATTGAATTAGAGCTTGAAGCTCAGGAAAAAGCGGTTGGTCCCTTCCGAGCAGATATTTTGTGCAAGGACACGGCGGACGCTTCATGGGTTTTGATTGAGAACCAGATCGAGAGAACCGATCATAAACATCTAGGGCAGTTGCTGACTTATGCCTCTGGCCTTGAAGCCGTGACGATTATTTGGATTTCCACCGAATTTACCGAAGAGCACAAATCGGCCCTTGATTGGCTCAATCAAATTACGAATGATTCCGTCCGCTTCTTTGGCGTTGAAATTGAACTGTGGCGCATTGGGAATTCCCCCGCTGCCCCAAAGTTTCGTGTTGTGTGCAAGCCAAACGATTGGGGAAACACCATTCGTCAGGCTGCCGATGACCTTGCTGAAGCGTCGCCAGCTGAACAGCTTCGTATGAAATATTGGTCCGCTTTTCGTGAGCATCTTCAAGAACAGCAGAGCAAGCTGCGCCCTCAAAAGCCAGCGCCTAATCATTGGTATAGCTTAAGTATTGGAACAAGCCGTGCCCATTCTTCGGCCTTGCTAATAACGAAAGAAAGCAAGATCGGCGTTGAGCTTTGTATCAATTCAGATAATGCAAAAGCCATTTTTGCGGAGCTGTACCGAAAAAAATCTGAAATTGAAACAGCCATTGGCTCTGAGCTCGATTGGCGCGAATTACCAGAGAAAAAGGTTTCTCGTATAGTGCTTTTCAAACAAGTTGATCCCAATAATGAGGCGGACTGGCCACAACAGTTTGCGTGGCTACAGACAACGTTAGAAAAATTTGACCTCGTTTTTCGTCCGCTGTTTGCGCATCGTGCCTTTGGCTAACCGCCTTTAGGAACAAACAACCGCAGAATGTTATCAAGGACGAATCCGGCGATGCCACCAAGGACAAGGATCACGGCAAAGCCGCCTTTCCAGCGGTTGGCGAGACGATCCAGTTGATCAAGCCGTGCATCGATGCCATCGAATTTTGATTTCAGCTCTGTGATGGCTGCTGTAAGCGCGGCGACCTGCGCTTCAAGCCGTCCAATGCTACGGAAATATTCAGCTTCGGTCATAAGGAGAGACTCCTGTTCGTCCAAATTCGACAAGGCATCAAGATTGGTCATGAGAATTATCCAGCCACAATAACAACTACAGGCTGGGTTGATCCGCCGCTTGAAGAGATGTTTTGTCGCAAGACCTCTACGGCAAGCTGGCTTGTTCTTGCATGAGCGGTCGTTGGTTTTCGCAGAACCTCAAGGGCTAATTGAGTTGTTCGCGCTTTTGCTGTTGTGGGTCTTCGAAGAACCTCAACGGCAAGCTGAGTAACTCGTTGGGTCATGCCACAACCTTATAACCAAACTCGGCGCCATTTATTGAAGATTCAGTCCAAGCCGAAGATGTAGCCGGATTGGTTTGCCAAATTTGCGGAAGATTTACATAAGAATCCGAAAGAGCCAGAGCCGCTCCGGCATAGTTTGTTCCTGAGATTCTGGATAACGCGGCTATGGTCCTCGTTCCCGCATCATCCTTCCGAGCTAAAAGGTTCGCTTGGACGCCATATACTGTGGCTCCAAGGGTCGATACATCCCCGCAAACAAAGCTATCAGAATAATCTGCTGTGTCGGCGTAGTTATAAGTCGTGTCGGTGTCGGGTGTGGCATCATCAACGTTTGAATAGTTTGTAGCATCGCCAACCGGGGTAAATTGAGCCGAGGCCCCAGCCGCTGTAGGATAAAGCGTATCGACGCGAACATCGCCAAGAAAGTCGTTATTGATCGTGCCTGTCCCATCGCAGATATAGAGATCGTCAAAGATATATGTTCCCGATCCATTTCCACCGCCTAACCAGAAATTACACGCGGTTGAGAGGGACGACGAATATTTTGTATCGCCCGTGTAAGATAGAATTGTTACGCCATCCTTGCGAACTTCAATTATTCCGGAGGAATCGGCAATGGTGATCTTGAACTCCAAATAACACCAAGTTGCTGGTACTAGCGCTGCTGTGGCTGTTGCGAGCAAAGTTACGCCGCCGCCGCGATAAGCTTTTATGAGAAGCCCCGTCGAGAGATCAAACTCTATTTGCACCGAGCTGCTGCTGTCGAAAAAGGAGACAAAAGCACGATCCCCCGTTGGAACAGTAGAAGCCTTGAACGCAAAGCCAAGAATCCATATCGATTGAGAATCCAACGTTTTTGTAAAACTGCTGTTACCTGTGGAAACAGCAAGGCTTCCAGAGCGGCGACCAGCGGTGTTTGGGGTTGGATTATAAGTGAAGGACGTCCATTTATATGCCATCGCTGTTAACGTCGTGTAATGATCAAATCCATCAATGAAACGAAGGGCCATGTTTTCATCCTTAAAGGCGTATGCCTGCTAACGCGAAGCCAATGTTGGCTAACGTGTCATCGGCTGTTGCGGGAGCTATAACTGTCAGAATGTCGCCTGCGGCAAAATCGGTTGAGGTCGAGGCAGAGAAGGTTGCTGTGATTGCGCTTGCGGCAAAAGTCATTGATGCGAATTGTGAGCCGTTTTTACTGATTACAAAGGATGCTGCTGCTGTAGCTGCCGTGACAGCGACGCCTTGGCTTCCCGTCATGCCTGCCATAAATCGGACAGCACGAGGCAAGGGATAACGGAGCAGAACAATGCTATCTGTCGGTTTGCCTGAAAAGCTTCCTCCAACGTCATAGGGGGTTGAAAGGCCAGCGGTAGCGATAGTTTTTAGATCGCTTCCATCGCCATAAAGCAGCCTGCGTTCGTTGTATGCCAGCGTTGTTGCCGTTCCTGAGGGCGTTGAAAGCGAAAGCGAATATCCCCCTGTTGTTGCGTTCTCGACAATAAGCAGCTTGGCATGAGCTGGGATCGTGATTGTTCTTGCCGCCGTTAATGTCCCGGTAAATTTTAGAGTTAAGTTGCCGATGACTTGGGCGTCTGTCAGCGTCAAGTTTGCATCTGAAAGCGCAATGGTCGTTTGTTGGCATAGGGCTTTATCCAGCGCATCGAAAGCCGAGTTGGCCGTAACTTCCTTTTGCGCTTGATTGGCCGCTATATGGTCGATCAATAGATTTGGAGTCGTTGTCATTTATACCGTCGCTTTTCCGGCGTGTCCGCGTCCGATGGTGCTGTTGATCTGATACACGGCTATGGCCAGCGCACTTTGCGTTGAGCCAAAGTCGGCAGTTTGCTCTTCAGCGCTATAGGCCGCTGTTGCTGTTGTGGCTTTTATCGTTCGGACAACCGTATCGTTCTTAAGGATGTCGATCTCATAGGACTCCGCATCTTCAAACAAAGGAACATCCACGTTGTTTAACCACTCGCCATTCCATCGGGCGCGGCGCACCCATGAAAGGGCTAGGTTTCCGTTGGAGGCTCTTGCTCCGCGCACATGAACCGGGGAAAAGCAGCGAAGGCTTGCAGCATTAAATGTCTGGCTTATTTGCGCGGCGTCATCCCAATCACCACCGGATACTATGGCTTTGTAATAGGAGGTTTGGCCAATCTCTGTTGATGCCATAGAGGTTCGATAAAAACCCTCTGTTGCCAGAACAACAAAACATTCCCCGATTTTATGTATCCCTGTGGCCCATTCGGTGCCGCGCCGTCCCCTCAAAAGACCGGACAATTCATAAAGGTTTTCTGAAAGCAGAGTTGCACTTCGCCATTGAATTATCTCGTCCCCTAATATGGCTGTGTTGTTCCAATTGAGAACTTCCAAAGCGGTTTTGCTATCTAAGGTTCCGTGGCTTAAGGCAATTTGAACCCTGTTTGTGTCATCCCATGACCATGGGCTAAGAGGTGCCGCCAGTACGCTTGCTGTCCAGCCAAAGGCGGGACTTGTCATGCCAGTGCTGATGATGCTCCATGTCAGAGCGTCTTGAGAACGGTATAGGCTTGCGCTTCCGCCATCCTTGAGGGCAAAGGCATAATAAAGTCCAAGGCTGTTATCTTCGGCCCGAAGCATGGGCAGATCCATGATGAAGGCAGCAATTGGCGTGGAAATCGGAATGACCGCAGAAGGTAACGCGACGCTGGTTCCTTTGGCGGAGGATGTGTAGGCAATTTCGTCCTCGGCCACGGCCTTGCAAGCTACGATGTTGTTCCCGCCAAAATCCACCTGTGTCAGGCGCAAAGCTAGGGTCGCATCCGGCAGAGATACCTTAATGACATCCGCAGGATCAAGCCGTAGCCATTTGGGTGGTAGGTTTATGGTGAAGAAGTTTCGGCCAATCCATGCGCTGGTCAGTGTCTTGTCAGCAATTTGCGCGGCTTCATCGGCAGAAAGAACAAGGGAAAGCTCTACAGTCTGTTGGTCTTTTGTTGTAACCGCGTTGCTGTTACGCGCAGCGTTCTGAGTATTGGTTTGATAATCTCGGTCGGGATCAAAGTGTGTAAGATCCATACGCTGAGGAAGCTCTAGTTCTTGTGTGCGACTTTCTGTCACCCGCAAGGGATCATCGTTCGACGTTCCTTCAACTGCCCCCAGATCATCATAAGAAATCGTTGCTACGCTACCTTGTCCGCGTGGGGTAAAGCGCAAGATACCATCGGTTTCCACCGCATCGATGAAATATGCCCCCAAAAGAGGTTCAATGGCGTCTCTCGCCGAGGTGCGACGACTTACAACATAGCCGCGCACTGACTGGCTAACCTCGTTGGTTAGGATGTCTGTTTGTAAAAGCCCCGCCTTCTCACATAGGGAGTTCAAAATAGATGATAGGGCAATCTGATCCGATCCGTAACGTTCAAGGGGATACTTGACCTCGCCAGCCCCCGTCATAACTATGGCGCTATGTGTGAATTTCTCATAGCAGCCTGTCGAATGTGTGGCCGTTGTTGGTAAATAGGGTGATAGGTCAATGGTCTTCTCAATTTTCATAGAGACGAGATCAACCAAGGTGACCTTTGTGCCTCCAATCGCCCAGAGCCTTCCATTTTGTGGAAGGGCGCGGTCGGCCTGTAAGCTGAATCCGGCAGCCAGAGCAACATCATCAATATGTGCGACATAGCCTTTGCTGACGTCCCATTTCACAATGCGACATCTGATATTGATCTTGAAATATAGGCATCCCGTCGTGCTGTCCCAAAAGAAGGCACTCGGCGTTTGCCCGTCAGTCCATAAAGACACACCCCATTCTTGCAGGCCTCGTTCATTTTGGCCGGAGAATGTAATTTTTCTTATATAATCAGGGTCGATTTGCCAGATATTTCCATCGCCATCCACGCACATCGGCGCTTCGTTGAGGTGAAAGGGGAGGAGGTCTGATAAGTCGTAAAGTTCTTCCAGATTTGTGTCATAAACTTTGCGAAATCGATGGCAGAGAATTTTGTCGCCGGAAACAGTACCCCCACAACTATAGCTGATGCGCGTTTTTGATTGGGCGACGATGGCCAACGTTTCCGGATGCCGTTTGACCAGATTCATGCTGACGGCGTAGGCATCC
Source organism: Bdellovibrionales bacterium (assembly GCA_041650075.1). GTDB lineage: Bacteria > Pseudomonadota > Alphaproteobacteria > UBA9219 > UBA9219 > CAIXLI01. The sequence goes on from JBAZLX010000034.1 coordinate 13,329, forward strand.
GCAGCGTGATAAAAATACCCCTCGCTGTCATAGCCGTAAGGACTTCCATAATAACCGCCTTCTCCAAGGGGCGCGTTCAATAGAAGTCTGTTGTTAATAAGATCGTATTTATAAATGCTGGTTGAAGTCAGACCTATCAGGGTGCCTCGCGCCGGGTCGATAATTCCACCATCGCTTGTCATTCCAGAGACTTTTGGAAGGATGACCGCATCGCAATCCATGCCGCCGGACGACACGACCTCGGCGCTTATGTTCGGTATACGGTTGGCAAAGTCGGCCAGTTGCAAGTCCGTGAAAGTCAGATAGCAAAGCCCACGATAGGCCGGGACATTGCCCGCATCGAGATGCATTTCCATCGTGCTGTCTGGCTGCTGATCCTCTGTTCCCGTATGAATGCGTATGACGCCCGGATACTTCTCTGTGGCTTGTGTGTTGCTGGCTGTAGCATCGTAGATAAGTTTTGTGTCGGCCCAAACGCGCCGCACCGTGGAAACAGGCCCTACACAAAGCCCCACAGCAAAGGATACGGAGTAAGAATAAGATGTACTGGTCGCACCGCCCCCGCCCCCTTTACCTCCTTGCCGCGAAACATGGCGCGTTTCTTTAAGTGGGGTTGACCAGATGACATTGCCGGACACGCGCATCGTGCCATAGACAAGCTGGATCGTGCCGCCGTAGGTGGACGTCTGAACCGAAAGATCGCTAAGGCGGGAGCCTTCGACATTTGCTCCCTTGCTGCCGAACAATAGGTTTCCAAGGACAACGCCGCCCATCCAGCCTATGGACGCGCCAATTCCGATGGCGGAGGTCAACCCAGCGCCAGCAAGCCCAAGAGCAAGAACGGCCATTACGGATTCTCAACAAAATATGGATAGCAATAAGCCGCCACAATCCGTCGCCGCCAGCTTTCATCCAGCGCGTGTTCGATGACCCTGCCGACGCCGGAATAGCTGTGAATGATGCCTTTGTCCGTGATCAGCGCGACGTGCTGAGGCTCTCGCCCCCATGCCATGAAGTAAATGTCAGCCAGCGTCGCCTCTGAAACTGGGATTTCGACAAGCCATGTCGTCAACCCCTCGCGCATGCGGCGACTGTTAGGCAGCATGGAGTAGTTGGCGAATGTCTGCGCTTCCGGCGAGGCTGGATCGTAATCCACCAACCCAAGCGCTACACCAACCCCTTTGATAAGCCCTATACAATCACAGCCAACGCCTTTGACTGAAGCCTGATGATGAAATGGCGTGTTGAGCCATGCGCGGGCTCCGGCAACCGCATCGGATCGTGTGATCTTATTTTCCATCGGGATAACTCAAAACAGCATCGGTGCCGGGGACGTGGGGTTCGCCGCGAAAGTTCACAGCGTTGTTGTAACGCGAGCAGCAAGTTACAAACGACTTGTTGCATCCGGGTTGAACGGCATAGCCATCGCCCACAGC
>JBAZLX010000035.1:0-14522 GCA_041650075.1 Bdellovibrionales bacterium
TAAAAGTTTTTTGGCCAACGGCTTGACGTCCTGACGGGGCACGGCGGCAAACAACATGATTTCAAGCAATTCGTAGTCCTGGAAGGAATCTGCCCCTGTATTCAACAAGCGCTGGCGCAGTCTTTGTCTGTGCCCGAAGTAGTGCGGCTTTTCTTTTTCTTCCGTAGTCTTCTTCGTTGTCATCGGCTCATATCAGGCTTTTGAGTTCTCTTTGCGGTCTTGGGCCATAATGGCTGATAACTTCGGCCGCCGCTATTGCGCCAATCCTCCCGCATTCGGACAAAGGCTTTCCTTGCGACAGCCCAAATAAAAATCCGGCGGCAAAAAGATCTCCGGCACCCGTTGTATCAATCACTTTGGGCACAACATGCGCTTTAATCTCATACGTATCGTTGCCCGAAGCGATAACGGCACCCTTCTCGCTTCGCGTCACTATAGCGATCTCGGCATGCTCCCGCAGCGCTGAGATTGCTGCCTTTATGTCGCTTGTTTGGAACATCTCTTTGGCTTCGGCTTCGTTGGCAAAAACGATGTCAACGTCGCGTCGAATTAAGTCCAAAAAGGCGTCGCGATGTCTTTTGACACAAAAGGCGTCCGACAACGTCATTGATACCTTGTGTCCCGCGTCGTGCGCTAATTTTGCAGCCTTGTTGAAGGCCTGTTGCGCAAGAGGTTTGTCAAAAAGGTATCCTTCAAGATATGTAATGGCGGAATCTTGAACAGTTTTTTCGTCAACATCGTCGGGGCCAAAATCTACGGCAGCGCCAAGATACGTATTCATGCTGCGTTGGGCGTCGGGCGTTACAAGAATTATGCAACGGCCCGTCGAGGCGGTAGCCGCCCCGGGTGTCGTAAAATGGATATTCTGCGCGTGCAAATCATGCGTGAAAATATCGCCAAAAGAGTCTTTCCCGACCTTTCCCAAAAAAGCACACGATATTCCAAGCGAAGCCGCTCCCGACAGGCTGTTGGCTGCAGAACCTCCTGAAGAAAGTTCAACGGCAGGGCCTGCTAATTCAAAAATCGTATTGGCGGTTTTTTCGTCTACAAGAGACATTGCCCCTTTGACGATGCTGTTCTTTTTCAAAAAATCGTCGTCAGTCGAAATTATGATGTCAACAAGGGCGTTGCCGATAGCGCAAAGATCATACATGTCTTTTTAGGATTAATATTTAGAGGACGCGGAAGTGCGGAGCTTTATATCGTCATAAATTGCTTTTGTTTACAAGGTTGCTTTTCAGGACATTTTTTTGCGATTTTATTTTTTGATTTTCCCGTTTCTCCTTGCATATATCGTTAATAATGTGTTAACAAGCAGGCCTTCCCTATGCACCTTATTCCGGAGGAGTAACGAATGTTTGGCCCCAGAGAAAAAAATAAATCCGACAATCAAGAAATTATGACAGAAGACGGTTCTTCTGCCGCCGCTCCCCAGCAATCTTCGGGGCTGCCCCGCGCTGTTTCGGGATCAACCCGACGCATGCCGGAAGTTGGTCGCCGCGCCACTGCCGGTGGATCCGATGGGCGTAAACTGATCGTCGGCGACGGATTGTCTCTCTCTGGCGAGATTACGTCGTGCGACATCCTTGTCGTCGCAGGCAAGGTCGAAGCTAAGCTGACCGATGGAAAGCTGCTTGAAATCAATGAAACAGGGCAATTCCGCGGTAGCGTTGAAATTGAGAACGCCGACATCGCCGGTCGTTACGATGGTCAACTGATCGTTCATGGACGCCTTACGGTTCGGTCAACGGGTCGCATCAGCGGCATGGTCAAATACGGGGAACTGGAAGTCAGCGCCGGAGGCCAGATCATCGGAGAAATGCAAGTCACGGGCGCAACCACGACAGCCGCGCCGATGTCCGGAAATGGCGGATTTAAGAGTGCAGCAAAATTTGCCTCTCTTCTGGATGACGACGGCCTCGCTGCCGCCGAAGACCGCAAGAGCGCATAAGGGGACCCTTTCCCGTTTTCCAAAAGTGCCGCGCCCATAAAGCGCGGCATTTTTGTCTCTTCTAGGATTCTTCCTTGTCTGTGGGTATTTATAGATCTTTTTTACACAACCCATTGTTTTTAAACAAAATTGGTTTTTGATTATTCTGGTGTGCACTGCAAAAAAAACGTGACAAAGTGTTAAGAACGGTATATTAGTTAACCTTAACGAGGATGGATACTGCCGTCCTCCCCATATTTCTTTCAGCGCCCTAGGAGGCATAATGTCTAAGCCGTTCACCAATCCGTTCTTCGAGGCGGATATGTCCAAAATGTTCGATATGTCGAAGATGATGGGGGGCATGGACATGTCCAAGATGTATGACATGTCTAAGATGTTCGACATGTCTAAAATGATGGGCGGCATGGACATGTCCAAAATGTATGACATGTCAAACATGTTCGATATGTCGAAGATGATGGGCGGCATGGACATGTCAAATATGTATGATTTATCGAAGATGATGGGCGATTATAAAATGCCCATAATGCCGGATATGGAAGTCATTTATTCTCTTCAGCGCAAGAACATGGAAGCCATGTCGGCAATGAGCCAAGCTTCCTATGAGAGCATGATGGCTCTGTGGCGCCGTCAAGCGGACAGCTTCCGCCAGATCATCGAGGACATGATGCAAATGATGCAGGCAGTCATGGCCAGCCCGACACCCGAAGCTAAAGCGATTAAGCAGGCGGAAGCCAGCAAGGCCGCGATGGACAAGTACATCGCCAACTTGCGCGATGCTTCGGAAACTCTCGCCAAATGCAACACGCAGGCCATGGAGACGGTTGGCGTTCGCGTCAATGAGAGCCTGAACGAGATGTGCGGCATGGTTAAGAATGTCGCTTCACGTGCGGCCTAAGGGCTTTGTTTTTTCCAGCTTTATGAGGCGTGCCTTTTTGGCAAGCGTTATGCTAGTCTTTGTCCTGCCCCTCTTGGCGTGCGGGAAGAAGCCGCCTGCTGTTGATCCTCCTCCAGAAGCAAGCGGCTCTGCTTTTCCCCACGTTTATCCCGACCCGGACACAAACAAATAATCTGGGAAGTGTTTCCTCTTAATAGAAGGCCAGAGAATATTGGGTCGGGCTGGTCGGGATGCGCACAAAAGGGCTCTTGGCTTTTCCCTGCGATCGTTTAATCGGGGCTCGGCGTAACATATTGTTTGTTGTGGCCTTTTTCAGAAAAGCATTAAGGCTCGCCCTTTGTTAACACGGCTAAATTGGCGCTGTTTTTTCTAATAAAAGCTCTTTATAGTCCTCGGTCTCGGGTCAAGTGATATTGAAAAACGATACAACCGTTTCTGGCTCGAATTAAAGCACAAGGTGTTTTTTCATGAGTTGGCTTACAAATTTTGTCCGCCCAAAGATTCGCGCCTTTGTTGGTCAAAAAAAGGACATCCCCGACAATTTATGGGAAAAGTGCCCAGGCTGTAGTGCCATGCTGTTCAAGCGCGACATGGAAGCCAATATGTGTGTTTGCCACACATGCGGCTTTCATTTGGCTATGGACCCCATTGTTCGCATGGAAAGTTTGTTTGACGAAAACAGCTTTGTCTTAGTCGAAACGCCAAAGGTTTTGGCCGACCCACTGAAGTTCCGCGATCAAAAAAAATATGCCGACCGCCTGAAAGACGCGAGAGAAAAAACAAAGCGCCCGGACGCCGTTGTTGTCGGCGAGGGAAAGGTAAGAGGAGTAAAGTCCGTATTTGCCGTTTTTGACTTCGCCTTCATGGGGGGCTCTATGGGACCTGCCGTCGGCGAGGCCATCGTTGCAGCAGCAAAGCGCGCCGTAGAAACACAGGCCGCTCTTGTTGTTTTTCCGGCTTCGGGCGGAGCGCGTATGCAAGAAGGTATTTTATCTTTGATGCAAATGCCACGAACTGTTGTTGCAGCAGATATGGTCAAGGAAGCAAAATTGCCTTTTATCGTTGTCCTTACCCATCCCACGACCGGCGGCGTAACGGCAAGTTTTGCCATGGTAGGAGACATTCATATAGCCGAACGCGGGGCGCTTATCGGGTTTGCCGGGTCGCGCGTTATCGAAAATACAATTCGCGAGACGCTTCCAACCGGGTTCCAACGCGCGGAGTATCTTTTAGAACACGGCATGGTGGATATTGTCGTTGAACGCAAAGACCTGCGTGAAACATTAGGGCGCGTTTTGCTGTTGCTGCGCGGGGGAAGATCTGTTTCTGCCGGAAGGCTTACGGGGCCCGTTCCTCATGGGGCAAGAAGCAGCAAAAGAATATAAAAAGGGTCTTTATGCTTTATTTGCGAGCTTGTTTTTCCCCCAGAGCAAATGGTCTTCTCTTTTGCCGTTAATCTGAAGATATTCCCTTGCAAAGCCCTCTTCCTCAAACCCGCAGCGCCGTAAAACAGCCTTGCTTGGCTCGTTATTCGGCAAACAGCTCGCCTCTAGACGCTGCAACTTGAGTTCAGTAAAGGCAAAAGTCGAAACAAGAGTCAGCGCCTCGTGCATATATCCTTGGCAAACGTAGGGCTGGCCTATCCAATATCCTACCGTTGCCTTTTGCGCCGCGGCGTAATGAACATTGCCAAGCGTAATCCCCCCGATCAAAACAGGGTCCCCTCCGTCCAACAAAAAAATAGAAAAGGCATACGTCTTTCCATTGCGCCATTCGCGCCAATACCGTCGCACTAACACACAAAAATAACCGTAGGTCAGCGCATTGCTGGGCCAGGCGGGCTCCCAAGGCTCAAGCTTGTCGCGACTTGCTTCTCTTAACGCCCTCCAGGCTTTCCAATCTTCGATTTTCACCATGCGCAACATAAGGCGGGGCCCCCTTAACGCCGTGTCGAGCGACGGATGGGCTCTCTCAGGAGCGGCGCGGAAAAATGAAGCGAGAAAATCGATCATTTTGCGGTCGGGTTTAGGGGCGGGATCTAAGTCGTGCGGATATTTTCTCGTAAGGCTCAAGTTCGTCAAGCGCTCCTAGAGCCGTCACTATTGGTTTCCGTGCAAAAAGCTTTTGTGCCGCCGTTTTCACATCCTCCGACGTTACGGCCAGAAACCTTTGCAATAGCTCTTCTGTCGGAAGAGGTTTTCCATAGGCAAGGATTTGACCCCCCAAGCTCTCGGCACGGCGCATAACGCTTTCTTTCCCCATCAACAAGTCGGCGCGGATTTGCGCTTTAGCCCGCGCTATTTCGTTACGGGTTACGTTTTCTCGGATATCGTTCAGTTCGTCACAAACGACAGCCGTAAGTTCGCGCAAGCGTTTTGGGTCTGTCCCGGCATATATTTGAAATATGCCGGCATCTCTAAACCCCACATGCGCCGAATGGATCGTATACACGAGCCCGCGCTTTTCGCGAACCTTTTGAAACAATCGCGACGACGCGCTTCCACCCAAAATAAACGACAGAATCTGTGTTGCATAATATGGTGTTTTGGCGAGATATCCCGGGCCCGCAAAACCCAAGATTAAATGCACCTGTTCGATCTCCTTGGCTAGAAGCTTTGCGCCGAAAGAAACGCGCGCCTTTTCCGCAACGGCTTTTTTGCCGCGCGGCAAACTGCCAAATCGGCTTTTGACCATACTTAAGAAGGATTCATGGGAAATTTTTCCCGCCGCAAGAACAACCGTGTTTGCGCCGACATAGTACTTTGAAACATATTCCGTCAGGGCCTTGCGCGGTATTTTTTCGATGACTTCCGCAGACCCGAGTATAGCCCTTCCGATTTTTTGGTCAGGCAAAGCCAGCTTGTGCATCAGATTAAACGTATGGTCTTCCGGTGAATCAAGATCGCGGCCAATTTCTTGGATGATTACCTGGCGCTCGCGATCCAATTCCTTGGGGGCAAAAACAGAATGGCGCAGCATATCTGCAAGAACATCTAAACCGTTTTCTGCCTCCTCCGGCAATACGCGCACGTAGTACGCCGTTGCTTCGCGCGATGTATGGGCGTTCATTTCCCCGCCCTTGTTTTCAATCGCCGTAGAAAGCGCGTAGGCCGAACGCGTCTTGGTTCCCTTGAACATCATGTGTTCAACAAAATGTGCAACGCCGTTGGCGTTCCAAGGCTCGTGACGCGTTCCAACGCCCACCCACACTCCGGTGACAACACTTTCCGCATCCGCCATTGTATCCGTTGCGACACGCAGGCCATTGTCTAATTCAGTTACTTTAATGGTCATTTTTTCTTTCGTTCGTTAATAAATGCGGCGATCTGCTGTTTGTTTGCCGGTAATCTGACTATGCGTTCCGGCTTGCTAATCAACGCCGCAATCCGGGGAAGCATGGGCAGCGTCAACCCAAGCGCTTTTTTTATCGTTTCTGGAAATTTTGTCGGGTGCGCCGTCGCAAGAAACACTGTCGGCTGTGACAGCTTTGGCGACATCCTTTGCGCAACGCTTACGCCAACGGCCGTATGTGGATCGAGAATCATCCCGTATTTTTTGTAAACATCGGCAATTGTCGCCAGCGTTTCTTCGTCGCTGGAGCTGCCGGCGGAGAATACTTTTCGTGCTAATTCGAGTTGCCTTTCCGATACGGCGAACCCGCCTTTGCTTCTCAGATCGTTCATCATGCCACGAACTTGCGTTGTATCGGAATCGCACAAATCGAACAGCAGTCGTTCAAAATTGCTGCTTATTTGAATATCCATGCTGGGACTTAGCGTTCTCTTTACGGGCTCCGGCGTCATGCGACCAGAAGCAAAAAAACGAGTTAGAATATTGTTGCTGTTACTGGCAATAACAAGCCGTTCGACAGGCAGGCCGCATTTCATTGCCGCATAGCCCGCAAAAACATTGCCGAAGTTGCCTGTAGGAACAACGAAGGTTGGCTTGCCTTCTGTTTTCAGCGCCGCTGCAAAGTAATAGACAATCTGTGCCATGATGCGGAGCCAATTGATAGAATTGACCGTTGTGTGGTTCCATGCTTCCCGCAAAGCCGCATCGGCAAACATCTCTTTAACGATTCTCTGGCAATCGTCGAAGCTGCCGTCTACCGCTATCGTATAAACATTGGGCGCATCAACGCACGTCATTTGCTTGCGTTGAATATCGCTGGGCCCTTTTTCCGGATACAAAATAAATACATCAATGTTTTTCCGGTTTGCCAACGCCGCAATGGCCGCAGGGCCTGTGTCTCCCGATGTTGCGCTGACAACGGTTTTTCGTTCGCCGGTTCCTTGCAAAAAATATTCAAAAACGTGTCCCACAAATTGAAGGGCAATGTCTTTAAACGCCAGCGTTGGCCCATGAAACAGTTCAAGGACGCTATTGTTTCCGAGGCCATGAAGAGGGGTTATGTCGGCAGCATCAAAAACAGCGTATGATTTTCGGATAATTTCCCGAAGGTCGTTGTCCAAAATCACGTCGCGCAAAAACGGCTTTAAAACATGAAAGGCTATATCCTGATAGGATTTTCCGCGCATTGCAGCCATATCGTCGGGCAAAAACTGCGGCCATAGTTTGGGAAGATATAACCCCCCATCGGGCGCAATGCCCTCCAGAGCAGCGCGGCGAATGTTTGTTTCCGGCAAAAAGCCTCTGGTGCTGCGAAAGAGCATGATTATTTTTCTATACTTTTGGTTGCGGCCTCAAGCCATAACGCTATTGGTCTATCTAGGATTGGACTAAGCGTATTGTAGACTCGTTGATGGTATGAGTTAAGCCAGTCTCGTTCCATTTCTGTTAACATCTCGGCATTAATCAGCCGTTGGTCCATAGGAACGACTGTTAGTGGTTCAAATCCGTAGGTTTTTTGTTTTTCCCCCGAGACTTCGGGTATTTCAACAACGGCCTGTACATTTTCGATACGAATGCCGTAATGGCCTTCTTTGTAATATCCTGGTTCGTTCGACAGAACCATGCCCGGCTTTAATAACGTATTATTTCGCTTCGAAATTCCAGTCGGGCCTTCATGTACGGATAAATAGCAGCCGACCCCATGGCCCGTTCCATGGCTGTAGTCGCGCCCTGCCGCCCAAAGATGCTGCCGCGCCAGAACATCAAGCTCTGCCCCCGTCGTACCATCGGGAAAACGCACGGAAGCCAAAGCAATGTGCCCCTTAAGAACGCGCGTATAATTTTCCCGCATTTCCGAGGTAGGTTCGCCCAAAATGACGGTACGCGTGACATCCGTCGTTCCATCCAAGTATTGCCCCCCGCTATCAACCAAGTACAGCTGGCCTTCGGTTAACGGGGCGTTGGTTTCCTCTGTCGCCCGGTAATGCACGATGGCGCCATGAGCTCCAGTTGCGGAAATAGTCTCAAAGCTCGGACCACGATAATGGATATTGGCTTCACGAAATGTCGCAAGTTTCCGCTCGACATCAAGCTCTGTCAGGCGCTCTGACTTCCAGTGCGCGTCTAGCCACGCAAGAAACCCCACCATGGCCACGCCGTCGCGGCAATGGGCCGCGCGCATGCCTTTAAGTTCAATGTCGTTCTTTATGGCTCGAGGCAACGCGCACACGTCTTCCCCGAAATCTATTTTTCCTTGCGCAACAGTAAGGTAGTCAACAATCCAGCTGGGCGTCTGATGGGGATCAATAAAAATGGTTTTTCCCGATCGCGCCAAATAATCCAACACAACGGGAAATTCCTCCGGCGGCAAAACGTTTACCGTTTCACCAAGATGAGGGAGCAGATCCTTTGTCATTTTCTGCGGATCAACAAACCATTCGACCACGCCATCGGCGTTCAAAATGGCACGGCTTAATGGCAGGGGGGTGTTTTCAACGTCTCCGCCGCGTATGTTTAAAAGCCATGCGATTTCTGCGGGAGAGTTGATGATGGTTGCGGCAATGTTTTTCTTTCTCAGGAGCGCTGCAATTTCCCGCCTTTTTTCGGCAGAGGTCTTTCCGGCAAAGATTATATCATGCGGATAAATGGAAGCCATCGGCGGAGCCGGCTTGTCCGTCCAAATGCCATCGACGATGTTACGCGCAATGGAAACGGCGCTTGCTCCGCATTTTGCGAGAGACATTTTTATCTGTTCCGCGTTTTTGACCGCATGAAGCCATGGATCGTACGCAATTCTCATGCCTCTGGTGGCGTTTTCTTCTAACCAAGCAAGTGGCGTTTTTGCTGCAGTATCAAACAAGGCGTAATCGTCCGAAGAAACCTGCTTGGCGGCTTGTAAGGTATAGCGCCCGTCGGTAAAAAATGCCGCCCTATCCCTTAATATTACCAACGTCGCAGCCGACCCTGTAAATCCGCAAAGAAAGGCAACGCGCTCGGCCGCGGGGGGGATATATTCGTTCTGATATTCATCCGTTCTTGGAACAATAAGACCATCAAACCCCGCAAGCGAAAGCTCACGACGCAAAGCGGAAAGTCTTTTGGAATAATCAGGAGGCATCATTTTTCTATTTTGCCTACTTTTGTGAGCGAGTCCAGCAATTCACGCGCAAGTTTTGCTCTCTTTGTCGCGAACCTTCTTGCTTTAGGTCGGGCCCAAAGCTTCAGCATTAATAAAAATCAACAGAGACTGGTCTTAGAGGTTAAGCCTGTTCCCGATTTCAGAATGGCTGTTATTTAAATATTTTATTAGAAAGGATCACCGTCTTTTCTTCTTGTCCTCGTACGGGTTCTCGCTTTTCTTCAATTGCCACCGTATCGGAACGCCGGCCAAATTAAACGTTTTGCGCAATCCGTGCGTAAGAAAACGCTGATAGCTTTCCGGCAAATCAACGGGTTTGTTGACCCACAAAGAAAATGTAGGCGGACGGCTTTTTACCTGGGTCGCATAGCGCAGCTTGAGGCGACGGCCTGCCGTAATGGGCGGGGGGTGCGTTTCTTCCATTTCCTGAAGCCACCGATTGAGTTGCCCCGTAGAGACTCGGACGTTCCACTTATCGTATATGCCCATGGACTCACGCATCAGATCTTTAAGACCATCCCCCTTTACCGCACACGTTTCAACAAGGGGAAGTCCTTCAACTTGGGCTAAAGAGACTTCTGCTTTTTCGCGAATTTGTTTTTTAACGAGTTTTTTATCCTTTACTAAGTCCCATTTGTTTAGGGCAACAACGAGAGCGCGCCCCTCTTCGACAACGTGGCGCGCCATAATCAGTTCCTGCTTATCGAAAGGCTGGGTCGAGTCTAAAACCAAGACGACAACATGCGCCAAACGAATGGCGCGCAAGGTTTCCTGAACGCTCATGCGCTCCAGTTCCTCAGTTACGCGCGCACGACGGCGCATTCCCGCTGTATCTACCAAACGAACGGGTTTCCCGTGATATTCCCACGCAATCGGGACGGCATCGCGGGTTAAGCCGGGCTCTGGCCCTGTTAACATGCGGTTTTGGCCGATGAGCTGATTTATGAGCGTTGATTTCCCTGCGTTCGGCCTCCCTATAACAGCGAGGATCAAGCTTTTTTCTTCTTTTTCCTTGGGTTCTTCGGCTTCACCATCGGGAATATATTTTGAAAGCGCCTCGAATAAATCCATCATACCGTCGCCATGCGCCGCAGAAATCGGCAACGGATCGCCAAAACCTAACGATACCGTTTCTTCCATGGCTTCTGGCAGGGTTGCGCTTTCGCATTTGTTAGCCAACAACAAAATGGGTTTTCCTGTTTTACGCAATTCGCGAGCAATGGTCGCGTCTTCCGATGTTACCCCCGCGCGGGCATCGACGACTAAAAGAATTACATGTGTTTGTTCAAGCGCCGCTTTTGTTTGTTGGGCTGTGCGCGCAGACAAGCTTCCCTTGGCTCTCGAGCCCTCCAATCCGGCAGTATCAATGGCGCGAAACTTGAGATTGAATAAATGCCCCTCTCCCTCACGCCAATCTCGGGTTACTCCCGGCTGGTCGTTTACGAGCGCCATCTGTTTTCCGACAAGACGGTTAAATAGCGTGGATTTCCCCACGTTGGGACGGCCTGCAATGGCAACTGTGAACACCATGTGGGTTTACCGCAATGCGACGAGAACGCCGTCGTCCGTCACAACATAAAAGGTACGATTGACGACAATCGGAGAAACATAGACAGGATCGCCGATATTGACCGATCCCAAGGACGATCCGTCTTCAGGCAAAAAACTTTCCATCTTTCCTAACGAATTGACCATCCAAAGCCGATCTCCCGCCAAAACTGGGCCCGTCCAAATTATGGGGCCGGATTCTTTATCGTTTTGATCAACATATTTTTGCAAGGAAGCCGCCCACATAATACGCCCGGTTTCGCGCATTAAGGCCATCAGCTGACCATCGCCTCCATAAACAAAAATGGCGTTGCCGGACACAACGGGCGTATTAATTCCTCCTATATCAACCTCCCAAACACGCTCGCCCGCTCTTTGGTCAACAGCCGCAAAGCGCCCGCTATGACTGATTGCGTAAAGACGTCCCTGATCACTGACCGGAAGCCCTCTAATGTCGGCAATTGCCGGCAAGGCCCCTATTTGGGCCGGGGAGGCCAACGAATAGCTCCACGAAGCACGCCCGTTTTGCACACGCAAACTAAAAATCTCTCCCGAACTGTGAGCAACGATTACCGAGTCTCCCTGAACGACGGGGCTAGAGGCGCCCATTAATGTCGCGCTTTCCGCAATGCCGGCGTAATGCCACAAGATTTCTCCGGTCGCGGCATCAAGGACATTGAGTTCATTATCAATGCTGACGACATAGACTCGACCGTCGGCGATTGTAGGCGCTGCTCTTAAAGGTTTTAAAAGCGCCTTTTTCCACAGAACTGCGCCTGTTTTTGTCTGAAGCGCATAAACGAGGCCCTTGCCTGTCGTCGCATATACGACATCGCCATCAACGGCTAATCCGCCGCCAATGGCAGGCTCATCGCTGTCTTTGGGGGTCGTATCTTTTTCCCACCGTCGTTTTCCCGTTTCGGCATCAAAAGCGGAAACAAGCCCTTCCGCATCCATTGTATAAACAACGCCCTTACTTAAAACAGGCTGCGCCAAAAGCTTGAAATCGGAGCTCGAGCCTTCGCCAACATCTGCTTTCCAAATTATTCGGGGGCGCGCCGCCGCTTGCACATGGGGCATTAAGTGTTCGTTATCGTAGCCAGCCTGAGGCCAAGACAGATTAACAATCTGTTGTGCCAATGACGGCTTTTGACCCTGAAGCCTTATATCCGAATCCACTGCTTTGACTTGTTCAATCACAGAAATGCGTTCGCCCTTAACTGTCTCGCCTATTTTGTTGGCCTTGCTTCCACAAGCCGCCAACACAGCTGCGGTAGATAGCAATAAAACACGGGCATAAATTTTTTTGTTCATTGCTGCCGATTTCAGTTGAGTGTGCGTAGAATATCCGTCGCTCTGGAGGATATGCTTTTGGGAGCAAGAGAATCCTGAGCCAAAGACGAGAAGAGCTGTTTTGCCTTGGTAATATCTCCCTCACGAAGAGCGAGATAAGCGAGAGCCTCCTGCGCAGAGAAGCGCCAAGGAGATCCCTTCAAGGTAAGGGGCTGAAGACGCAAAGCGAGTTCTGCGGGGCTCCCACTATCAAGCTGTGCCAAAACCGAAAGCAAAACGCCAAGCTGGCTAAAAACAGGATTTGCGTCAGTGTTTTGAGCCGCTTTTTCGAAATACTTTATGGCTTCTGTTGTTTCGTTCCGATCGAGCGCAAGCGCTCCCGCTCTGAAAAGGGCGAAGAGCGCGTGGGTTTCTTCTGTGTTTTCTTCCGCATATTTTTGCAAGGCGGCAATGTTATCCGATACATTGGCTGACGCGTGCTCTGCAGAAAGAAGCGCGGAGGTCAGTTTAGCGTTGTTGTTTTCTTTCCACGAACGATAGGCCGTTGCGCTTGCCGTTGAAATGACGATGCCTAAAGAAGCAACGATGATCCAGAAGCCATATTTTTTCCATAGGGCCTCCAGCTTCTGCCGCTCAAGGTCTTCTTGTACTTCCTGAAAGAGATTTTGTTCCGTCATCAGATGACCCTGTTCCTGCCCGCTCTGCGGTTTTCTGCTTGAAAGACGCATGTTTTTCAACCTCTGCGCCCGTATAAACATAAAGTTTTGTTCATTGAAGCACAAGGGTGGTTAAAATGGAATGGTCGGTTTCGGCTTTAGTTAACCCAGCCCTCTGATTACCCCGTTCTTTGCTCTTGACCATTTTGGCGCCGACGCGTATGAGTCCGACCTCGCACCAATAAAGCCCCGGCGCTGGTGTGAAATCCCTTAAGGATGTTAACCCAAATTATTACTTGTGAAGCTCAGGAATTTTAACATGGCAAACCATCAATCGGCCAAAAAACGCGCTCGACAGACCACTAAGCGCAACGAAATCAACCGTTCTCGTCGCGCAGCTATTCATACAGCAACCAAGGACGCGTTGACCGCTGCCGCTTCAGGCGATGCCGCTGCGGCAAAAACGGCGCTGCACAAAACAGAATCTTTGCTTGCTAAAAGCAAAGCCCGTGGAACGATCCACTGGAAAACTGCCGCGCGCAAAGCTTCGCGTCTTGCAAAACGCGTAAAAGCTGCCAAGAAAGCGTAAGAACCTCCCTCTTTTTTGTTTTTCTTTTTAAAAAAAGCCAACAGATGGCTTGTGTTCTTTTTAACGCCCGTTTCTTCGTGTGAAGACGCGGGTGTTTTTTTGTTTTTTGTTTTTTGTTAATCGTTTTTTCTCAAAATAAATTTGCAAATTTATTTTGGTTAAATTTTTTTGTTCTCATTAAAAATTTTTTTCGTTCCCGCTTCGGACTAGTGGACAAACTATCGTTGTTTGATCTATGGTCGCCCCCGTCTTCTCTTGATGCGCTTTTTGTAGATGGGATCGAAAAATTATGAGCAACCATAACTCGTCTCTTCTTCCTGCTTATTTCTATCCTGGCGCATTCCTTTTTTCTGCTCGACGCGAATCCTGATTTCTTTTCCTTGCTAAAATCCGGAAGCTCTTCGGATTAAGTGTGGTGTTTTTCGGCAATATTGTTTGACCAACGGGGTAGTGATGAAGGTTCAGGCGCCAAGTTTAGGTTTGCAAGAAGCGAAGGGAAATTCGGAAACGATGTTTGGTCATTTGCGGACGTCTTTGCGCAGCCGCTTTGGAGAAACCGCTTATCGTCGTTGGCTTGAGCCGATGTCTTTCGATCTTGCGCAAGACGCTTCCGGCGCTTCTTCGGTAACGCTCACGCTCCCGACGCGGTTTATGCGGGATTGGGTTGACGCACATTATGGGGAAACCATTCGTTCTTTATTGATTGAGGCCGTTCCCGGGATTTCCGTTTCCTTTTCTGTTGTATCTCCTCTTGCAAAAGCAGCGGAAACCAAAAGCGCCATCGACTCTGCCGCAGCCTTACCTATTACACCCTTGGGACGGCCTATCGCTTCTCCTGCCACAACGGCTTCTTCGAGTTTTGTGGGGGATTTGTCGGCAGATCTCGATCCTCGCTTCACTTTTGACAATTTCGTCGTCGGAAAGCCGAACGAATTGGCCTATGCCGCTGCACGTCGCGTTGCCGATACCGAGAATCCGGCCTTTAATCCTCTTTTCCTTTATGGCGGCGTTGGCTTGGGTAAAACCCATTTAATGCACTCCATCGCCTGGCACATCCGCAAAAACTATCCTCACCGTCGCGTCCTATATATGTCTGC
>JBAZLX010000036.1:0-14479 GCA_041650075.1 Bdellovibrionales bacterium
TCGCTGCTGTTTTCTTCTTTATTTTGGACAATAAGCTCAATTATTCATCGTCAACGAAGATCAGGAAGGATAACCCCTCGTGGCCAAAATAAAGAAGAAAACAGCAGCGAAGAAAAAAACAGCCGTAAAAATTTTGAAAAAGAATAAAAAGGCAGTAAAAAAAATTGTTAAGGCAAAGAAAAGCCCCGGCAAAAAACGCGCGCCAGGAATTCTTGTATCCAAAACGGTGGCTAGAGAAAAAGGCTTGCCCGAACAAATGCTTGCGGCGGCGCTCAAGGTATTGGACGAGCGCAAGGCTGAGCAAATTGTGACGGTTGAACTCACGGGACGCAGCAGCATTGCGGATTACATGATCATCGCATCAGGAAAGGTGGGGCGTCAGATCGTCGCTTTGGCCGATCATTTACGCGAGGCTTTTTTTAAACTCGGCGTTCGTTCCGTGCGCGTCGAAGGAAAAGAAGATGCTAACTGGGTGCTTGTTGACGCGGGCGACATTATCGTTCACCTGTTTCTTCCCGATGTGCGCAAATATTATGATTTGGATGCAATTTGGAAGAAAAAGGCTCCAAAGAAATGAAGATCACGATTCTCGCCATCGGCAAAGCACGAGGAGCCGAAGCCGAGTGGGCGGAAGAATATCTCAAACGCCTTGGTGCGTCGGTAGTCGTTCGTGAATTTACGGCATCTAAGACGTTGCCTCCCCCCGAAACCCAAAAAGCGGAAGGCGGACTTCTTCTTAAAGCCATACCACCCAAGAGTTTTGTCGTTTTGTTGGACGAACGCGGCAAGGACATGACAAGTCGCGACTTTGCCGCAAAATTATCGGCATGGCAGGATCAAGGCATTGGCGATCTTGTTTTTATTATAGGTGGGGCTTCCGGCGTGACTGACGATGTTCGGGCTAAGGCGAAGATCACCCTAGGTTTCGGGCGTATGACCTGGCCCCATAGATTGGTGCGCGTGATGCTGCTCGAGCAGATTTACCGGGCGCGACAAATTATTGCCGGGCATCCGTACCATCGGGATTGAAAAGAAAAATTAGTCGCTTGTGCCGTCAATGCCATTCAGCCGGTCGCGCAACTGCTTGCCGGTCTTGAAGAAAGGCACGAATTTCTCGGAGACGGAGACGGTTTCGCCGGTACGCGGATTGCGCCCCATACGGGCTTCGCGTTGCTTGACTGAAAACGCGCCGAAGCCACGCAATTCAACGCGGCTGTTACGAGCCAAGGCGTTTGAAATCTCATCGAAAACGGTGTTGACGATGCGTTCAATATCGCGCTGAAGAAGGTGCGGATATTTTTCGGCAAGCTGCAAAATGAGATCGGATTTTGTCATGGGCTAACCCTCGGACAGATCAGGAGAAACGCGACTCGCTGACAAAAGGTGCCAAACTAAAGTTTCCAAGTCAAGGGGCTACATTCTATAACCCTTTGGCTCCTATGATATTTTCTACAAGAGACCTAAAAATGGCGTGAGAATAAGGTTTTTTGCCACCAAAAGAGGTTTTTAGCCCTCAAAACAAAACCGCCGGAACGCAAGTTCCGGCGGCTTGTTATTGATTGGAAAACAGAAAATTAGGCTTTGTCTTCCTTCTTTTGGGCTTTCTTAATGGCTGCGCCAAGGATATCGCCCAGAGAAGCGCCTGAGTCCGACGATCCATATTCGGCCATCGCCTGCTTTTCTTCCTCGACTTCGCGAGCCTTGATGGAAAGGCCGACCCTGCGGCTGCCCTTCTCAATGCTCGTGATCTTGGCATCGACCTTTTCGCCGACGGCGAAGCGGTCCGTGCGTTGTTCGGAACGGTCGCGTGCCAGATCGCCGCGCTTGATAAAGCCGGTAAATCCGCCTGCGGCGTCGCCGAGCGTCACTTCGATGCCGTTTTCCTGAACCGCACTGACGGTTCCGGTCACGATGTCACCCTTCTTGAAGTTAACTTGCATGCTTTCGAACGGATCCTGGCTCAGTTGCTTAATACCGAGGCTGATGCGTTCCTTTTCGCTGTCAACGTCGAGAATCTTGACCTCGACAGTCTGACCCTTCTGGTACTTCTTGATGGCTTCTTCGCCGGATTCGCTCCAGGAGAGATCGGACATGTGCAACATGCCGTCAATATCGCCGGGCAAGGCGATAAACAGGCCAAATTCCGTAATATTGCGGATTTCGCCCGAAAGCGTGCTGCCGACAGCATGCGTTTCGCGGAATTTCTCCCACGGATTTTCAAGGCACTGCTTGATGCCCAAGCTGATGCGGCGTTTCTGCATATCAATATCCAGAACGACGACTTCGACTTCCTGGCTCTGCGACACGATCTTGCCGGGGGGAATGTTTTTCTTCGTCCACGACATTTCGGAAACGTGCACAAGGCCTTCGATTCCGGGTTCCAGCTCGACGAAAGCGCCGTAGTCCGTGATGTTCGTCACGCGGCCCTTGAGCTTCAATCCGGCCGGGTACTTGGCGACAACGCCTTCCCACGGATCGGCCTCAAGTTGCTTCATGCCCAAGCTGATGCGCTGGGTTTCGGCGTTGAAGCGGATGACTTGAACATTGATCTGTTGGCCAATCTGCAAGACTTCCGACGGATGGTTGATGCGCTTCCACGCAATATCGGTGACATGGAGCAAACCGTCCACGCCGCCCAAATCAACAAAGGCGCCGTAATCGGTAATGTTCTTGACGACACCCGAAAGAATCTGGCCTTCCTTGAGGTTAGCGACGAGTTCGGTGCGGGCTTCGGCGCGGCTTTCCTCGAGAACGGCGCGGCGCGAAACGACGATATTGCCGCGGGCGCGATCCATTTTAAGAATCTGGAAAGGTTGCGGTGTGCCCATCAAAGGCGTGACGTCGCGGACAGGGCGAATATCAACCTGCGATCCGGGCAAGAATGCCGTTGCGCCATTGAGATCAACCGTAAAGCCGCCCTTGACACGACCAAAGATGATGCCAGTGACATGAGCCTGCTTTTCGAACGATTGCTGCAAAACGACCCAGCTTTCTTCGCGCTTGGCCTTTTCGCGCGACAGCGAAGCTTCGCCGTCGCGGCCTTCCATGCGTTCCAAAAAGACTTCGACAGTGTCGCCGACCTTAATTTCGGCTGTTGAGCCGGGGGCTGCAAATTCACGCAAGGCGACGCGGCCTTCTGATTTCAAACCAACGTCAATGATAGCCATATCGCCTTCGATGCCGACGACTTTGCCCTTGACGACGTTACCTTCAAGGCTCCCGGTTTTTCCGAAGGCTTGATCCAGCATTGCGGCAAAGCTATCGGCGGAGGGAGCTGCTGTGGCTTTGGCGGCCGAAGCGGAAGCTGCCAAGCTTTCCGCGTTTTTCTTGGATGCACTACGTGCCATGTTATTTATTTCACTTTCTTGAGGTGTCAGGAGGCGGGAACATTGTCCCGACTTCCTGCGTGCTTTCTCTATTCACCCGCCAAGAGGCGGGTCCGTTTCAATATGAGGAAAAGCGGGGGGATAAAGGCTGAAAGCAGGGCCGTGCTATCCGTTCTTTTCTTCATTTCCGGCACAGCGCCGGAGGGGCCTCTATAGGGCATGGTTTAATGAGTTTCAAGCGATAAAACGGGCTATACAGATGAGTTAGCCAAAAGGCTTGCCCATTTTCCATAGATAATTGAATTGGTTACGAAAAGTCTCGGCTACGGCGGCGTTGTGCAAAATAATGACCTGATGTTTTTTCCAAAGTACGAAAGCGATTTCATGACCATATATGCAGTAGGTAATTTTACCGATCATTTCGGAAGGAATAGCGCGAAAAACGTGCCAAGCGTGTGATGAGCTTTTGTTGTTGTCCGAAATGAGAGCCTTAAGCTTTAGTCCCGACTGCTGAATCCACGCATGAAAATCCTTCGTAGATTGGAGATGGTGCGGGTGATACCACAACGTCTCGTCGTATGAAGAAACAAGAAAATCTGATCCGGACGGCAACGGTTTTCTCATAGTGTAATAAGTCCAGTCCGATATAAACTTCGTTTTTCCCGTAAAACGAATAACTTCGGCAACTTCATCAACGCATCGCAGCCCCCCGCCGGGCAGAAATTCGACCCCGTGTTCTTCAAAGGCGGCTTGAATCGCGATAAGCGTGTCGTCCCGCGTCGCTCCTGCTTTTCGTTCAAAATTATTGATGGTTGCCAGCGATAAATGCGCGGCTTTGGCCAGATCTGTTTGATGCCATTCAAGCAGCGCACGGGCGGCTTTAGCGAGAGGGGGGGTGATGGAAAAATGTTTCATACCTAAAATAGGTATAATTATTAGGTTTAAAAGTTATTAAAAACCAAAACAGCCATTAGTTTCAACAACAGCCGGTAAAATCGAGCCATAGAAACATAATATATCCGGAGGCATAAAAATGAATAAGACGCTATCGTTTATGGCTGTTGTCATTGCCCTGGGCACAGGATTTTTCGTTGCCGAGGCTAGAGGGCCGCAAGGCGAAACGGTGCGCGAGACGGCCTTTAATCGCGTCATGAAAACGCGGGAGCTGCGGTGCGCTTATATTTCACGCCCCAACCATTTTGAAACCGACAGTGCGACCGGGCAGAGAAAGGGTATGGATTATGAAATTATTGAAGAGGCTGCGAAACTTCTGAACCTGAAGGTGTTTTGGGTTGAGGAAACGGGCTACGGCGCTTATGCCGAGCAGCTTAACAGCGGTAAGGAAGATGCCTTATGCACAACGGTTTGGGCTAATTCGGCGCTTGCGCCGCGCGTTTTGTTTACGGTGCCCACAATTTATTCGCAGCTATATACATACGTGCGTCAAGGCGACACGCGCTTTGACAACAATATTGAAGAACTCAACAATGAAAAATATACGGTATCCGTAATTGATGGTTCTGCGCTTAAGGCCGTTGCGGACAAGGGGTTTCCGAAGGCAAAGCAAATTGCCGCCCCACAGCTTTCAGATGACTCTCTGTTAATGCAAGACGTTATCCAAAATAAAGCCGACGCCGGTTTTTTCTTGGGCGATATCGTCGCGCGGTTTAATAGAAATAATCCGCAAAAGACATTAAAGCGCGTTACTGGCGTCGCGCCCGTAAAAGTTTTTCCGGAAGTGTTTGCCGTGGCTATCGGTGAGTTTGAATTGAGAGAGGTTCTCGCTGTCGCGCTTACGGAACTGCATAATAACGGAACAATCGAGCGTATTGTGCAAAAATACGAAACGTCCCCGGGCGAAAACGGGCGTGTAAGATCGTCATATATGACGCAGGAAAAATTGTAACGATTTTGCCGCTGTAGTTGTTTTGGATCCAAATTTTAGAAACTCAACCGATGGGGCGACCGATTTTCCAATGATAATTAAATTGATTGCGAAAAGTCTCGGCGACAGCATTGTTGTGGATGATAATAACCTGCTTTTTCTTCCATAGTATGAAAGCGATCTTAGATCCCCAGATGGTATAGGCGATTTTGCCGATCATTTCTGACGGTAAAATCCGGAATGCATGAAACGACTGGGGGAATGTTTTTCTGTTGTCCGAAACGAGCCTTTTGATTTTCAGCTTTCTCTGTTCGACCCAGGCATGAAAGGTTTTTGCCGACTGAAGATACTGCGGATTTTTCCATTGTTCTTCGTCGCAGGACGAAAGAAGGATTTCATCGCCCGGGTTAAGAGGGGTTTGCATGATATAACGATCGAGATCATTGATGCTGTTTTTGCCGGAAAAACGAATAATCTCAGCGATCTCTTCAATTTGACGGATGCCTCCTCCCTGAAGAAACTCGACGCCATGTTCTTCGAAAGCGGTTTGAAGTGCCTGCTGCGTGCTTTCGCGGGTTATGCCTATTTCCCGCTCAAAATAATTGACCGCGGTTAGGGATAAATGGGCTTTTTTGGCAAGGTCAGATTGCTGCCATTTAAGCATTCCGCGTGCCGCACGGCAAAGCGAGGGTGTAATCAAAAAATGTTTCATATGTTAAATGTATATCAAAATAATATTTAAAAAGTGTTTACAGCAAAAACCGCAATTAGTTTCAATATCAACAGGATATTATTCGCCCTATAAACGCGTTGAGTTTATTAAGGGGAGAATAAAGATGAACAAGACAATATCATTTGCGTTCATTATTGCCGTTGCGGCTTTATCCGGATTTTTGGCCGCACGAGCGGCAGAGGGAAATCTGGTCGGTCCCGAGGCAAAACGCGAAACGGTTTTCGAAAGAGTGCTTCGCACGGGAACTCTGCGCTGCGCTTATGCAACATATCAGCCGGAAATCATAAAAGATCTGAACACCGGAAAATTGTCCGGCTATATCTACGACATCGTTGAAGAAATCGGACATCGGCTGAATATTAAGATCGAATGGACAACGGAACTCGGCTTTGGGTTCCAAAATCTTCCAGAGGATTTTAGGCTGAATAAATTCGATGCTTTTTGCTCCGGCCTTGTTGAATCCGGATCGTATGCGCGCCTTGGGCTGTTTTCTCTTCCTATCGATTATATCCCCATTTATGCATTTGTTCGCTCCGGAGACGCTCGGTTTGATCAATCCTTAGAGAGTATCAACAAATCTTCTGTGAAGATCGCCACAATTGATGGCGAAGGCTCGGCAACTATTGCCAAGGATAAATTTCCTGCCGCTTCTTCCTTCTCTCTGCCGGGAATGAGCGACGTTTCAATGCTCTTGGAGGCTGTCGCGACGGGAAAAGCGGATGTCGCCTTCTTGTCTATTGGCACGGCGCGCGGATATATCGAACACAACCCTGGAAAAATAAAGATGATCCGCAGTCTTCCGATTAAAACGTGGACTCAGCCGGCCATGGTTGTTCCGCATGGGGAACACGATTTGAAGTATGCCCTCGACACGTCCATTCGGGAAATGAATGCCAGCGGTTTTATTGAAAGAACTTTTAAAAAATATGATCCAAAAATGGAATCATACTTATTAGCTGCCAGGGCCTATCAAGTTCAGACGGAAATCAACAAGTAAGAAGTCACTTCGCTGGATGTCCTAATTTTCTCATCGAGATTTTTAGGGCTTCGGTGAAGGCTTGCTCTGCATTGAGCTTGGTTGAGTCAAGCACCGCGGCGCCGGGCGCCGGTTTTGTGGGAGCTATCGATCTTTCTATATCGCGCATGTCGCGTTCCTGCATATCCGCAAGAACGGCATCGTAGGACGTCTTATGGCCGCGTCCCTGAAGCTCTTTAAAACGGCGCATGGCGCGCGCTTCGGCGCTGGCTGTCACGAATATCTTAACGGGAGCGTCGGGTGCTATAACCGTGCCGATATCGCGGCCATCCAGAACAGCGCCTTTTTTACCCTGAGGCGGCGTGGCGCAGAAATCTTTCTGAAATTTTAATAGGGCAGCCCGGACAGCCGGAATAGCGGCAACCTTGGAAGCCGCTAGGGATACTTTGTCTGATCGCAACTCGGATTCATCTTTTGAATCCATGATTTTTGAAGCATCAAGCGTTAGGGCTGCTTTTTCCGCCTCCTTAGCATCACTGGGATCCCCGCCGTTTTGCATAACGGCAAGCGCTACGGCTCGGTACAGAAGCCCTGTGTCGAGATGCGCAAAACCGAAATGCGCGGCGAGTTTCTTCGCAATCGTGCCTTTGCCGCTGGCCGACGGGCCGTCAATAGCGATAACCAGAGAAGAAGTTCCCATAACTATTTACGCGTGCGCTTTGATCGTTTCGCAGAGGTCTTTTACAATTTTCTGCACAAGCTTTTTGTTGTTTCCTTCGGCCATAACGCGGACAAGAGGTTCCGTACCGGATTTACGGATAACGAGACGTCCCGTTTTTCCAAGCTTCTTTTCCGCCGCTAAGATGGCGGTGCGTACGGCTTTGTTATTTAAAACTTCTCCGTTAGCGCGGACATTTTCCAGAAGTTGAGGAACGGGCTTGAAAACGGAACAGACCTCGCTGGCTTTTTTTCCGCTCTCGCATATCACGGCAAGAACTTGCAGCGCGGCAATAAGTCCGTCGCCCGTTGCGCTGTAGTCGCTAAAAATAATGTGGCCGGATTGCTCGCCGCCGACATTGGATCCTTTCTTGAGCATTTCTTCAACGACATAACGGTCGCCGACAGGCGTGCGGAGCATTGTGATGTGGTTCTTTTTTAAGAATTGCTCTAACCCAAGATTCGACATGACCGTTGTGACAAGGGTTTTCTTTTTCAACCGCCCGTTTTTAGCCCACGTCTTGGCGATAAGCCCCATAAGCTGGTCGCCGTCAATCCGGTTGCCTTTTTCGTCAGCCATAATAAGGCGATCGGCGTCGCCGTCCAAAGCGATGCCGAGATCGGCCTGATGCAGCAATACGGCTTCTTGCATCGCTTGCGGGTGAGCGGCGCCACAATGGTCATTAATGTTGCATCCGTCGGGGCTTACGGCGATGGGGATGACCTCGGCTCCAAGCTCCCACAAGACAGTCGGTGCGACTTTGTAAGCGGCTCCATTTGCGCAATCAACGACAACCTTCAGGCCCTTTAATTTACCGTTCGGAAACGTTGCCTTGGCGTATTCGACATAGCGGCCCATGGCGTCATCGAGGCGGCTTGCGCGGCCTAAGGCTTCGGGCGCGACAAGATCTGAAGCCGGATCGCCGTCCATCCGCGCCTCTATTTTTGCCTCTAGGCTATCCGATAGCTTTCCGCCGTCGGGGCCAAATAATTTTATGCCGTTGTCCTGATATGGATTGTGCGAAGCCGAGATCATGACTCCTAAATCGGCGCGCAGGCTTTTTGTGAGCATTGAGATAGCCGGAGTCGGCAAAGGTCCCAAAAGGGTTACGTCCATGCCTTTGGCAATAAATCCTGCCGTCAATGCGGGTTCCAGCATATAGCCCGACAAGCGCGTATCCTTGCCGATGACGACCCGATGCCTGTAATTGCCGCGCTTGAATAAGCTTGCGGCGGCCATGGCTACGCGCAAAACCGTTTCGGCGGTCATGGGTTCGGTGTTGGCGCTGCCGCGGATACCGTCTGTGCCGAAATATTTCCGTTTCATTTTTGCCTTTTAGGAGTCTGGTTAATATACAATGCGGAAAAGAAGATAGTCCGATGGCCCGAAAATCTCAATCGGCTTAAGCCAAGGCGGGTTTTGGCCTCTTATCAGCCTTTGAATAAGGGGTTGGGAGGGGTCAGTGTTGGTGAAGCGTAGAAGGCCATCTTTTCCGGGCAAGAACTCCATTTTATCGAAAGAATAGTAGTTTTTGCCCAAATAAAGCGTTGGCGTTGCTTTGTGGCAAACAAGAACAAGATCGGCCTTCCATCTTTTTGCTTCCGTTTTGGCGATAGCGTCGTTTTTAGAGCTAAAAAAATCGAACGCAGACTTGTTTCCTTCAACATTAAAGTTCCCAGCAACAACGCGATGGTGTGTCGAAAATAGAAGTTGGGGGCCTGTATCCCCCTCATTCATGATCGTAAGCGGGGTTGAGCCGAGGCGATCGGCATCGTTGAGGAAGGGGATGATAGTATTTAGTGAGCAGACTGGCGGTTTCCGATCTGCAGGAAACAAAACGAGGTCGGGATAAAGAGGGGCATGCCGAACGATAGTAGGAAGCAGCACGACAGGCAAAGGGCCAAGCAAAAGGAAAACGCCGATTTCTGCCCAGAACAGAGGTCTGTCCCATAGTCCCCACTTCAGTTTATCCCACCAAGCGATAAGCAGATAGGTCAAAGGAACGAGCGCAAAAAGTTCCAAAAACCGCGCAACGCGCAACTGCCAGAAAAGGGACATGGCAAGCGCGACAAGAAGGAACGCGCCTTGAACAAGCCATGCTATGCGGTGTTCGGCGTGTTTATGTTTAGCCATGTATAGGCAGACAAAAAGAGCCATAAGGGGCAAGAACAGCAAACGGAAAAAAATCAAAAAAAGAGGAAGTGCCGTTGCTTGGGAAAAGCGGCTGAAATGCAGATTGTGTGCTAACGGTTGTGCCTCAACGATGTTTTCAAGCGTTGTTGTCGCGTCAAAGGGATTGTAATTGGCAAAGGGGCCGTGAAGTACGTCGGGAACAAAAGTTGGGAGAACGCCAAGAGCCGTAATGCCAAGCAAAGCATAAAGAGAAAACCTTGCTGCCCCGTTGTTGACGACACATCCTATGCTCCAGCCAACAACGAAAATCGCGCCAGAAAGAAAAGCAAAAATCGCATAGGCAGGGGAAAACCACGACAAGGCGCGGCTTGAATATTCTGTTGAGGGTAAGGCGATAAAAACAAACGCAGCCGTAAAAACAAAGAGGCAAACGCCAAAAATCGCGGCACTTTTTGCGGCTGACGGTCGCTTTATAGAGATCAGAGCAAGGCAAAGAATATAAAGAGCTGCCCACGGCAGTATTTCGGCGCCAATCCAAAACCCGCAAGCGAAGGCGAGCCCCGCCAAAGCGGCAAACAGCTCTTTTTTCTCATCGAAAATAATGCGCGTTAGACTGAAGAGGCCAAATTCGGCAATAAGAAGTTGGGTTGCGTGATGATCGGCGCGGCCGGGCGAAAAACAAGTAAGCAAAAGCGGCGCAAACAAAACCATAACGCAAACAAGCCGCGCGCGGTCATTTCCAATAAACATTTTTGCGTGTGCGCATAATAATGCGAACAAAAGCACAAGCCCCATAAGAGGCACAAGAAGCGATGAGATAAAAACGGCATGGGAAACGCCAAAAAAGGAAATGAAGGGCAACGCAAAAAGAGCCAGAGGCATATCAATCAATCGCGACCAATGAATCACCGTGTCTGCGCCCGGGCTCATGCGCGGGACGGACAAATCGTGCCAGCCTTGTCCCTGAAGCCATGATACAACTTGATGAAGGCGCATGTAATCGTCGGGATCGTAAAGATGGTGGGTGTAAAATGGGCTTAAGGGATGCAGCGCGAAGCAAAGAACGAAGAACGTAAATACGCCGTAGGGCAACAGATCATAGGCCGATGTAAAAAGAGGCCTCTTCATTCTTCCCCCCCTTGCCTTAAAGCGCGGCGGGCGATGTTGAGGGAAAAGCCGGCTCTTGCAAGGGCGGCAAGTTCCCTGCGCCGGATATTTTCGTTTTCCGGCGTTCTACGAAACGGCCCCATTTTGCGTCGTCGCAACAGAGCAAGAGCGGCTGTCATTTCAGCTTCCTCAGGACTCTTTTCATCTGCGTTTTGGTCGAGCGCCTCTTTGATAAGTGTCGTAGAAATCCCCTTGGCTTTTAATTTTTGCAGGATTGCGCGTTGTGAACGCCCCGTACGGCGCAGGCTATTGACCTTTGTTTCCGCAAAGGCCGCATCGTTGAGGGCGCCTGATTTTCTATGTTTTTCAATGATTTGTTCTATGGCTTGGCGCAGTGTTTCTTGACGTTTTTCATCTTCCCTAAAATCCTGATTTTGCATTGCCGCGCGGCGCAGGCGATTGATGAGCACGCGGCGCAATGAGGCTTCGGATGCGGCATAGCGCCCCAGATACTGCAGAGCAGCATGGGAAAGACTTTGAGGGGTTGGAATATATTGCGTTCCCGTCTTCATAAACGGGGAGTGTTACAGCAACGAATAAATATCGCAACATTAAACCTTTCTTAAGCGTAACAAGCGATAAGATCGGGGCCAATTGAGGCGAAAGATTCGCATGAGCGAAAACACACACCGATATTTTATCGAATTACTGATAGACGAAAAAGAAGACGTGTCGCGCAAGCAGGAAACGCAAATGCGTCGCGCGCAGGCGGAGCGGTTTGTCGGCCAGATTTCCGAATGGCTTCAAAAAGAAGAGTTGGAAGATAGAGTCGCCTCTATCGCCGTTACGGCTTTAGGGCAGGTTCTGATTACCTGCGAGCAGGACATTATCTCAAAACTGCGCGAAGATGAAAACTTAAGCATTGCGTCCATTCGTCCGGGCGCAGGGCTTAGCACGAGCCTTCGGCGGGTTGGAGGCAATTAATACAATTAAGCAATTTTCGCCTCAAACTTGCATAATTGAATTTTCGGAGAAGATTTTCAGGACTTTACGTAAGTCGCCAGAAATGTGCGTAGTTCAGCAATGCCGGTTTTGTTCTCAGAGCTTGTGACTATAATATCGCTCAAGGCGGCCGGATGCGCAGCCACAATCTTATGCATTTCCTGAAGGCGCTTCCCCCGTTCCTCGCTGCTGCGAACCCGATCCATCTTTGTAAGCACGATTTTGTAAACGACGGCAGCGCGGTCGAGAAACTCCATCATTTCAATATCGTTATCTTTAGCTTCATGACTGCCGTCCAGAAGCAAAAAGACGCAACAAAGAGCTTCGCGCTTGCGCAAATACGTTTGAACAAGCTTGTTCCATCTGTTGGTTGAAACGCAAGGCGCTTTGGCGTGGCCGTATCCCGGAAGGTCGGCGATCATCAGCCTGTCCGCGAGATTAAAGAAAACGATTTGTTGCGTGCGTCCTGGAGTTTTTGAGGCGCGCGCCAAGTCTTTCCGCCCCGTGAGCGCGTTGATGAGCGACGATTTTCCGGCATTCGATCTTCCGATAAAGGCGACTTCCGGCAACGCGCCGTCGGGGAACTGCAAGGGCTCGGCTGCGGCAAGGACGCAATTGCATGATTGCGCAAATAGTTTCCGGGCCTTTTCTGTTTCTGCGGAAGTCATAATTTCAGCAACCTTTTTCCTTCATGCGCCTGCCAGGCGATAAGGCCGGGAGCATAGCACAATAAATCGCGGCATCTTCTGATAACGGCCAAGGCGGCAGCCACATCGGGGGACAAGCCCAACATGCCGCCGAAGACCAAAAACCCCGCTTCCTGCACGCCTAAAGCGGCCGGAACGGCAAAGGCGGCGCTAACGGAGCCTTGGATAAGCGCTTCGATCATAAAGGATTCGGTAAGGGATAAAGGATGCCCCAGAAAGTACAGGGCAAGCCAGACTTCCCCCGTCCCCAAGACCCACGAAACAAATTGCCAAAAAGCGCAGGCAAGGGCACGTTTTTTGCGGCGGTAAATAACCATGACGGCGCGATCGAGCCTTGCGGCGTCTCCGGCCATTCCAGCCCATTTGTTGCGAAAGGCCGTGCGGAAAAGCCGCGACAAAATTCCGAAAAAACCCATATTCTGCACAAGGACAAATGCGACGATGAGTGGAAGGGACAAAACAAGCCCCCACGTCAGTTGCAACAGGGTGTTTTTATCGCTGACGCGCAGCGCGAACAGAAGAACGCCGACGGTGACAAAAACAAACACGGCGACAACCGATAACGTCAACTCGGCCACAGTTGTGGCAATAGCAATATTTTTACGCATGCCGTGCGCTATCATGACGCGTATCGAGGCAATCTCGCCGCCGATCCTCGCCACAGGCATCAGGTTATTAACGGCGGCACGTATCCAGATGAAGTAGATAAATGTCGTCAAGGTAGGGCGGTTTTTGCCGGGGACAAGAAGCCGCCAGCCATATGCCGCCGTAACCAGTGTAATGAGGTGAAACGCCGCTACCCAGACAATACCCCATCCGGCCTCTTTTAAGGCAAGCGCGACGTCGCCGATGCCACTACCGACTATAATAGCGGTGGCGGCGGCTAGGCCTAGTAATCCTAAAATGGCTGCCCAACGGAACATATGTATCATCCTTATTATTCCCCTCCCCTTGCGGGAGGGGTTAGGGGAGGGGTTGATGGTTGCCGTTTAGAATCTCATTGCTTCGGTTGAGAATGGCGGACGCAACGCCCTCTTGGTTTTCAATAACCTCTCGATTGATAAATCTTAATACTTCATAGCCCATCTTGTTTAACTGTGCATCCCGCCTTTTATCTTTTTCGAGGCGCGTGTCATGCGAAATGCCGTCAATCTCTATTATCAAACGAAGCTTTAAACATACAAAATCGGCGATATAGGGATGAATAGGATATTGACGGCGAAATTTAAACCCCGTTTCTTTTGCCATTGAACGCAGGATGCCCCAAAGCACCTCTTCGCCATCTGTAGAATTCTGGCGGAGATCTTTTGCTCGCCGATAATCGGCGGGTTTGTTTTTATGGCGGGCAAAACGATAGGCTTTCGTTTTTTCGTCAACCATTGACCCCTCCCCTAACCCCTCCCGCAAGGGGAGGGGGATTATATTTCTTCCCCAAAGGCCCCGCATTGGGGAAGGAACTATATCCCCGTAACAATAAACACTTCACACAATGCGTCACACACAAAAAAGAAGAGGCGGTGGTTTGATCCACCGCCTCTCTTTTACTTAGACGCTAATCGTTAAACGATTAGAACGCCAGCTTCTGGGACAGCAAGAACACATAGCCCTTGTTGTCTGAGCTCGCCGTGTCGACATCTTGGTCGAAGAAGACGCCATTGACGGTCGTCGTCAGACCAGGAGCCCACGTGTAGGAACCGCCGAAGTTATAAACATCGAGGCTCTTAACGCGGTCAGCGGCAAACGTCGCACCTGATTGGCCTTCGCCATTCAAGTAGTCGAAGCCGACAGCGTACTTGCCGAACTCATACTTCAAGCCGGCCGTAACGATGCGCTGCTCTTTCTGAGCTGCGGTCACGTTATAGTCCCCGTTGTCGGCATAGGTCGCACCCAAG
>JBAZLX010000037.1:0-14473 GCA_041650075.1 Bdellovibrionales bacterium
ATGTTCATAAGCAAGTCGAGCCGAAAATTACCGAAGCCAAAATCAAAGAACGCTATGATCTTCTTTCTGCAAAGTACAAGCCTCAGGACGAGGTTCGCGCGCGCCATATCTTGCTGAAAACAGAGGACGACGCCAATGCCGTCATTAAGCAGCTGAAAGATGGCGCCGATTTTGCCAAGCTGGCCGAAGAAAAGTCGAAAGACACCGGCTCGGTCAAGCAGGGCGGCGATTTGGGCTATTTTGTGCACGACGCCATGGTCAAGACTTTTGCCGATGCCGCCTTCAACATGAAGACCGGGGAAATCAGCGAAAAGCCGGTAAAGACCGAGTTTGGCTATCATGTCATCAAGATCGAAGACAGGCGGAAATCTTCGCCTCCGCCGATTGCGGAAGTGAAGGATCAAATTGCCAATCAGCTGGGACAGGAAATGACCAACGATCAGGTCAAAGAGCTGACGTCCAAGGCAAAGATTGAAAAGTTCAATATTGACGGATCGCCGATGCCTGAAGAGAAGAAGGAAAAGAAGGCGAAGAAGAAATAAGCCACCTTTTCTCAAACAAAAAGCCCAAGATGAAAGTCTTGGGCTTTTTAGTTTCTGCCTAACGCCGGGTTGCGGCGAATGGTTTTATTCCTGTTCGGAAAAATAGAGGCTGAGCCTGTTGACAATTTGCTCGCTTATTTCATGCAACGTACGCTGACGTGCATCTTGACGCGCGGCGACTGTGGCATACATCTGATCAAGCCTGTTGAAGGAGGCCACGCTGTGCGCAGTCCCCTTTAAAAGGCGCTTCCCCTTGGCGTCAATTAAAGAATAATCGCCATACACATCAAGCAACGCTCTTGTCGCCGTCGCGTTCGCAAGAATGCCCAAATCTTCTTCAACCTTTCGGATGTTGACTTGCAGCGTATAGACGGGTTTTGCGGGTCTGTTTTTGCCATACAGCCGGTCAATCAGATAATTGCGCAATACCTGGCCTTCCCTGTCGGGAATATTCGCGATAGCGATATTGTTCAGTTGTGTCGCAACTTGCGAATCGCCGTTTTGGTCTTCAATGCCATAGATCGAGCGAAAACCGCATCCGCCAAGCGGAACGGAAAGCGAGAGCACGAGGACGAAGGCCAAAAGCTTTTTCATACGACCACATTAACAATGCGATTGGGAACGACAATGATTTTCTTCGGCGCCTTGCCTCCCAGCGCGCGCGCGACGCCTTCTTCGGCCAAAGCCACCGTTTCAACTTCCTTTGCGGGCTTGTCGCGAGCAACGATGATCGTCGCGCGCAGTTTCCCGTTAACCTGCACCGCGACTGTCACGGTGTCCTCGATCAACATTGCGGGATCAGCCTTCGGCCACGGTGTTTCCGCCACAAGCTTTTTATTCCCCAACTTCTCCCACATTTCTTCAGCAATATGGGGCGCAAAGGGCGACAGTAACTTCAGAAATATGTCCCAATCGCTTTTCGGAATTTTTTCCATTTCGCCGAAATCATTCGTCAGCGACATTAAAGAAGCTATGGCTGTGTTAAACTTCATCGCTTCGATACGTTCGCTGACCTCTTGCACAGTTTTGTGAACGCGCCGGGAAGCGGACGCATCATCGGAAACATCAACCTTGTCGCTTAACGTCCAAAGGCGGGATATAAACCGCCACATGCCTGTCAGCCCTGTCGTTGACCACGGAATCGCCTGGTCGAAAGGCCCCATGAACATCTCATAAAGACGAAGCGTATCGGCACCATAGGTTTCTACAACTTCATCCGGGTTAACGACATTGCCGCGCGATTTGGACATCTTTTCGTTGTTTTCGCCCAAAATAAGGCCGTGCGACGTGCGGCGCGAATATGGTTCCGGCGACGGCGCAACGCCTATATCGAAGAGGAACTTATGCCAAAAGCGCGAATACAACAGGTGTAGAACCGTGTGCTCCATGCCGCCATTATACCAGTCTATGGGCGTCCAGAACTCCAAAGACTTGCGGCTTGCAAGCTCTTTATCATTGTGAGGATCGCAATAACGCAGGAAATACCAAGACGACCCCGCCCATTGCGGCATTGTGTCGGTTTCGCGCTTGGCGGAACCGTTACAATGCGGGCATTTGACATTGACCCAGTCCGTCATCAGCGAAAGGGGAGATTCTCCGGTGTCGGACGTCTGATAGCTTTCGACTTCCGGCAAACGTAGCGGCAATTCGCTTTCCGGCAAGGGAACCCATCCGCATTTGGGGCAATCCACCATAGGGATCGGCTCACCCCAATAGCGCTGCCGGGAAAACACCCAATCTCGCAGTTTGTATTTCACGGAAGCCTTGCCACAGCCTTCGTTTTCGATGATCTGGATCATTTTCGCGATGGCTTCGGACGGCCTGAGGCCATTCAGCGGGCCTGAATTAACGGCTACGGCGTCGTCGGAAGTCGAGATAAAAGCTTCCTTTGTGACATCGCCACCGGAGATGACTTCGATAATCGGCAGTTTGAATTTTTTGGCGAAGCGCCAATCGCGTTCGTCATGTCCGGGGACAGCCATAATCGCGCCCGTTCCGTATGTCGCAAGGACATAGTCCGCAATCCATACCGGAACACTTTTCTTCGTTATGGGGTTGGTTGCCATAATGCCTTCAAGCGCAACGCCCGACACTTCTTTGGCCCCTTCCGTACGGTCAAAATCGGATTTGCGCGTCGTCGCTTCGATATATGCTTTCACGGCATCGGGGTTTTGGCATTTTGGCAGAAGTTCTTGCACAAACGGATGTTCCGGCGCCAACACCATATAAGTTACGCCAAACAGTGTGTCCGGACGCGTCGTAAAAATACGCATCGCTTTGTTTTTAAGAGCCGGTATGGAGAAATCAACTTCGGCTCCGATAGATTTGCCGATCCAATTGCGCTGCTGGGTCTTAATTTTCTCGAGATAATCCACCGTATCGAGATCGGAGAGAAGCCGCTCGGCATACGCCGTTATCTTGAGCATCCACTGGCTGCGCTGGCGTTGAACAACGACGCCTCCGCAGCGTTCGCATTCGCCATTGACTACTTCTTCGTTAGCCAATCCAACCTTACATGAAGGACACCAATTGACGGGCATGCTTGCTTTATAGGCAAGCCCCTTTTCCCACAATTTCAGGAATATCCATTGGGTCCATTTGTAATAATCCGGGTCTGTCGTATCTACTTCGCGGGACCAATCGAAAGAAAAACCGAGGCTTTTGAGCTGACGGCGAAAATTGGCAATGTTCTTTTGCGTAACGACTTTTGGATGCTGCCCCGTTTTAATGGCGAAGTTTTCGGTGGGCAACCCAAAAGCATCCCAACCTATCGGATATAAAACATTGAATCCTTCCATGCGCCGCTTGCGCGACACGATGTCGAGCGCCGTATAACTGCGCGGGTGGCCGACGTGAAGCCCCTCGCCCGACGGATACGGAAATTCGATTAGCGCATAAAATTTTGGCTTAGCTTCGTCTTCAACAGCTTTAAAACTTTGCTTTTCATCCCATATTTTCTGCCACTTAGCTTCGGCAACTTTGGGATTGTAACGTTCGGTCATTTTGTTCTTTTTCCGGTATGAATTTGTAACCCGGTGATAAAAACCCTTTTATCGTACTTTATCAAGGGGGCTATTGACAGAATCTTCAGAGGCTCTTCTTGTATCACTTATGTCCCAAGCCGCGACTCTGCTGCAAAATGCCATCGCCCTTCATAAGGCTCAGCATTTTAATGATGCCGAAAAAGCCTATCTTAAGCTTTTGGATAGCGGCTATGTCAGCCCCGACGGATTGCGCCTTTTAGGCGCTCTTTACCTGCAAACGGGGCAAAAAGCTTTAGCGGCGGAGTTCTTGGAAAAAGCAGCCCGCCTGCTGCCCAAAGACCCTGAAACCTTGACCAATTTGGGCATCGCTTTACGCGGCATTAAAAAACCGGAGGAGGCTGTGACGCGCTTTAAGCAAGCGCTGACGCACAGAGCGGATTATATCCCCGCCCTGCATAATCTTGCCCATTTGTGTTATGAAATCGGCCGTATGGACGAGGCAAAGGCCGCCTATGAACATATCTCGCGGATCAACCCTCTTCATGCGCCTGCGCACTTCGACCACGGCAACAGCCTTTTATCGCTCGGAAAGATCGGCGAGGCAATAGCTGAATATGAACAGGCTTTAAAGATAAAACCCGATTATCTGGAAGCCATTATCAATCTCGGCATTGCCTACAGCCTCGCGGGGAAAAACGACCTATCGCATCAATGGCTCGGGCGCGCCGAAGAGTTGTTCAAAAGAGCATTAAAGGCCGACCCCAATAACACCGTAGCCATGAACAATCTCGGCAATATTTTGCGCCAGCAGGGAAAGGCCGCCGAAGCGGAAAGTATCTTTCGCAAAGCCCTGTCCTTGCGTCCCGATTACGCCGAAGCTGCTGTCAATCTCGCCACGACATTGCGCGATCTCGGTCGTCTAAACGACGCCATCGAGAGCTGCCACTTTGCCCTGCGCCTGAGGCCCGACTTTGCCGAAGCACGCATCAATCTCGGCACTTTGATGCAGGAAAAAGGGCAACATGAAGAGGCTCTTCAATTGTTCGACGAAGCCCTGCAGCGCAAACCTTCTTCTATTGACGCGCAATGGAATAAATCCCTATCGCTTCTAGCTTTAGGGCAATACAGGGAAGGCTGGAAGCTGCACGAAATCGGACTTGGTGTTCCTCATATGCGCGGGGATTACGATTCGAAGCGCCGTTGGAACGGCGAGGATTTAACGGGAAAGAGATTGCTGCTTAGAAGCGAACAAGGCCTCGGCGACACGATGCAATTCGTGCGTTATGCCGAAGTGTGCAAGTCGCGGGGCGCTACCGTTATCGTTTCTTGCCAGCCTGCGTTGAAACGGCTTCTTTCGAACTGTCCTTATATTGACAGCATCGAAGAACAGGATTTTGATTATCACGCACCGATGATGAGCATGCCTTTTGCTTTTGGAACCGATTTGGATTCCGTTCCGGCAAAGGTTCCTTATTTATTTGTAAGCAACGGCACGCGCGCAAAATGGACGCCAAAATTCAGGGGTAAAAAAGGGCTTAAGGTTGGCCTGGTCTGGGCAGGCAACCCGCGAGAAAAAATTATCGCCGCGCACCTGACTGACAATCGCCGCAGCATGGATTTGGACACCTTGAAACCTTTGTTTGGCATCAAGGGCGTCAAATATTACAGTTTGCAGAAAGACGCCAAGGTTGAGCAAATAAAGCTCAGCGGTTTGGAAAAACAAATCATCAATTTAATGGACGGCGTCGAGGATTTTGAGGATACGGCAGCGATTATCGAAAATCTTGACCTTGTAATAACCGTAGACACTTCCGTTGCACATTTAGCGGGAGGCATGGGAAAGCCTGTTTGGATACTGTCGCGCTTTGACGCATGCTGGCGCTGGCTTCAAAATCGCCCCGATAGTCCGTGGTACCCAACAGCGCGCATCTTTGGGCAACAATCGCCGGGCGATTGGGCGAATATGATTGAAAACGTTAAAAATGCTTTAGAGGAAGCAATTTAGTCTTCGTCTCCTAATCCAAATCGCTTTCGCGTTAAGGCAAGCAGCATCCCCATGCCAAAGGCAAGGGCAAATAGCGACGATCCACCGTAGGAAATAAAAGGCAGCGTCATACCTTTAGTGGGGATCAGACGCATCGTCGAAGCCAGATTAATAACCGCCTGCAAACCAAACTCGATCAAAAGACCGCTAACGGCCAGAACGACGAACAAACTATTTTCTTGGTTCAACCGGCGCAAACCGCGCAAAACGATAAAAGCAAAAACGCCGATAATTAAAAGACACCACAAAAGGCCGAGTTCTTCTCCGGCAACGGCAAAAACAAAGTCGGCATGCGCATCGGGGATCGACATCTTGACGGTGCCCTCGCCGGGGCCCGTTCCGAACAAGCCGCCGTTGGCAAAAGCGTTCAACGCGCGATCAACTTGATACGTGTCGCCCGTACGGCTTAAAAACTTGTCCATACGCAAGGCAAAGTGCGGGAAGGAATAATAGGCAACGAACATCCCGGCAACGCCTACCGCGCCGCTGATCCCTATAAACGCAATAGGCAATCCGGCCAGAAAAAACTGTCCGAACCAGATCGCCGATACGAGAAAAACCATGCCGATGTCAGGCTGCATCAGAAGAGCCGCAACTATCGTCAGATAAAGAAAAATATTGACGCTAAGCCCCGGAAATCCGCGCCTTTCGCACTGGCGCGTGAACAACCACGCAGCGGTAACGACAAACAACGGTTTGATGAATTCTGACGGCTGAATCGAGAAAAGGCCCAGGACACGTATCCATCGAACAGCCCCTTTTATCTCAGCTCCTATAAAAGGTGTAGCAATCAACAACGGCAGAAATACAGCCAGCAGCACGACAGAAAGGATGCGGAGTTTCTTTGGCGAAAGAAGAGAGGCTCCAAAAAGAACGGCCAAGGCAGGAACAAGCATCGCCAAGTGCCGTTCGACAAAATAGAAATTGCTCCATCCGTGCTTGACGGCAACGGCAGGCGTCGAGGCCTGAATAAGCAAAATGCCGAAGCCGATAAGAATGACAATCGCCGCCAATACCCAACGATCAACCGTCCACCACCAGTGGCCAAGAACCGAGCGATCGGAGCGCGCTAGCGTCGGCATGAGGGGGTTCCTTCCATACTTGTAAGTTCGGCAAAGACATTTCCTCTTTCTTCAAAATTTTTGAACATGCCGTAGCTCGGCGACGCTGGAGAAAGAAGGATGACGCCGCCCAAAGGCGTTTTTTCTAGAGCTATGGCGACGGCTTCCTGCAGCGTCGGCGCATAGAATGCATTGGGCGTATGAAGATCTTTGTATATACGCTCTCCGCTCGGCCCCATACAGACAACGGCGTTGATCTCCATTTTTTGCACGTAGTCAACAAGGGGCGCGTAATCAATGCCGCGATCGAACCCTCCGGCTAAAAGGGTCAGGGGCCTTCCTGTATATGCTTCCATTGCGGCAATAGCGGATTGCGGCGTCGTTGATATACTGTCGTCAACAAAAGTTATGCCGTCTTTCTCGCCAAGCTCCTGCTGCCTATGGGGCAAGGCTTGAAAAGATTCCATCTTTGGCAAAGCGTTCTTCGGGGCGATTCCTAACTCCTTTAGAACCGTCAATGCGGCGCAAACATTAACGAGATTATGCGCAC
Source organism: Bdellovibrionales bacterium (assembly GCA_041650075.1). Classification (GTDB taxonomy): domain Bacteria; phylum Pseudomonadota; class Alphaproteobacteria; order UBA9219; family UBA9219; genus CAIXLI01. The sequence goes on from JBAZLX010000037.1 coordinate 7,182, forward strand.
GCGATAGATATGTGTTTTTGAGAAAACGAAGCGGCGTTTCTTTATCGAAAACCTGCCCATCCTTTATATGAAACCCTGTCGGAGTATTGAAAAGTATCGCCTTATCAATAGTAATGCCGTTTTCTTTCGCTGTTTGAGCCGCTTCGGCATTGACGATGCTTTTACCGCTGTAGGTCAGCAGATTCAGTTTATCCCTGTAATACGCTTTCAGGGAGCCGTGCCAATCCAGATGTTCGGGATACAATGACGTCACTACGCCTATGTCACACGCTTCGCTTAAGGTTGCCGCTTGATAGCTAGACACCTCGACAATTGCATAGCCTTTTTCCTCTGCCGAAAATTCCGTAACCGGCACGCCGATGTTGCCGAGCAACGCGGCTTTTTCGCCCAAAGCGTTCAGCGTATGCGCCAATAAAGACGATGTTGTGCTTTTCCCTTTGCTTCCGGTCACGCAAATGATCTTGGCCTCGTGAGGTTCCGCTAACCACAGATTAAGAAGCGATGTCGTCGTCTTTCCGCGAAGCAACGGATGATACAGGCTAACGCCAGGCGATTTGATAATAACGTCGGCTCCATCCAACGCCGATTTGATGTCGACAGAATTGACGGCCTTTTTGTCGCCCGAAGCAAGGAAAGACATATCCGCTTTCGGGTCTTCGTCAACAAACGTAAAAACCTGATCGGATTGTTGCTTTCGAATATATTCCGCCGCCGCTCTGCCCTCGCGGCCCGTGCCCCAAATTACGACTTTTTTGCCTTTGAGGTCTGATTTACGCATGAAGGAGCCTTAAAAATTCTTCGGGAACTTTATGGTCCGAATGCAGCGCGAAAAGGGCATTATAGCGCTTCTCGAAATCTTTTTCCGCAAAAGTGAGGCGCCTTCCTAATTCTTTTACCACTGCGTCGTCTTTCCACGCCTCATTTTGATAGAGTTTTTCCATTAACAAGGCGCTTTCTTCAATCTCGCCCACGCATTCGAAGGGTTTATGGGAAGCAAGCCCACATAGTTCGGCAAAGCCTTGTTCCTGGGCTTTATCGTCCAGCAGATTCTTGCCGAAAATCTTGATGAGGCAGGGTTTATCAAGAAACGGCGCAAGCGCAAGAAAAACGAAACGGCATTTGGGGCAATCGCAGCACCAGTTCTTTCCACGTGCTTTTTCATCCTGGCGAAAGGCCGTATTACAGCTGCGGAATACCGCATGATACTTGTCCAGTTTTGCAAAACGGCTTGCAATGGCCGCCTCGGTCAACGGCCGCAAAATAGAAAAATATTTCACGTCCGGAGAGATACGTTTGGCAACAAAGTCCGAAAAATCCGCCTCGAACGCCAAGGACTTGCTGTATTGATGATTAATTTCTGTTTTGCCTATTTTCAGATTTGGCGCGCTGGCAGAATGCTCGTTCGACATAACGATGGCGTCATAGCCGTAAAGAATCGCGCAAGCGACAACGATGCTGCTTAAAATGGCCGTGATGGGCACATGACCGTTTAAGACTCCGGCCTTGTTCAGCTCAAGAATATTTTTTGATAGAACGCGCCCTATCCTCAATGACGGAAGGCCGGAAACATCCATCGTTGCTTGTATGGGGCTCGGCAGAGCCTCGGCTGACTTTCCAGCAGCAATTAAAGCAACCGAATAACCGGCCTGTTTCAACATCTCGAACCCGACGATGGAATCCTTGCCCCCACCAAGAGGCACAAGCAAACGATGGGGTAAAGATAAGGGCACGGAAGCCAATGCTTGCGCTTCGGATATTTTGAATTGAATTTTTTCGGAGAGATCTATTTCGTTACGATAAGAAAATTCTCCGAGTCCTTCGCGATAAACGCAGGCGACAAAATCGGCCGTCTTTTTGTCGAGCGGAAACGCTTCGCAAATCAGATCCTTCGGCACACGGGCTTTGTAATAACTGACTCCAGCTAACAAGAATACCAGTCGAAAAGCCCGATCAAGCGCGGCAAGACGATCCTCCGGCAGAGATGGGATTGGTTGCGGAAAGACAATTTGTTCTTCGAAACTTTCGCCTCCTTTAAAACGATAATGCAAAGCCAAAATGCCCTTTTTGGCGTCAAAATCGTAGCGTTCGAAGATGAAGGGCTGATCTGTCATTATAGGACGATTTTATATACGCCTTCCGCAAGCGAGCCAAGAGGCATCATCCCCACAAGCTTCTGGTTGGAGGATATATTAGCCCATCGGCATAGTGCGCGCCATGGGCGCGATCCTTAGCCAATAATAAGGATCCGTCTAAATCGGCATAATCTGCATGCTGCGCCACCAAAAAGGCAGGAGCGATGGATAGTGACGTCGATACCATGCAGCCTACCATAATGCCCAACCCCATCTGCCTAGCCAGCGCTGCCGTCGCCAGAGCCTCGGTCAAGCCGCCGGTTTTATCGAGCTTGATATTGACCATATCGTATTTGCCAACCAAGGAAGGCAATGAAGCGCGATCGAACGCGCTTTCATCGGCACAAACGTGGATATCTCGAGACACGGAGGCCAAAGCGGCATCGTCTTTTGCAGGCAGGGGCTGTTCGACAACTTCAACCCCGACTTTTTTGCATGCCGCAAGATTCTCGGAAATATTCTTTGCCGTCCATCCTTCGTTAGCATCGACAATCAATCGCGCTTTCGGCGCGGCTGCGCGAACGGCCGCTAGACGTTCCGCATCGCCATCTTTTCCAAGTTTGATTTTCAGAAGGGGCCTTAATGCAACCCGATGCGCGTTTTCTGCCATCTTCTGCGGCGTATCAAGAGAGATTGTATAAGAAGCAATGATGGGTTTTGGCTTATTAAGTCCCGCCAGTTCATAGACCGGGCGCCCGGATTTTTTGGCTTCAAAGTCCCAAAAAGCGCAATCAAGCGCGTTTCGCGCGGCGCCCGGAGGAATTTCTTTTTGTAGAACGCTACGGTTTCTGCCGCGCCACGCTTTTATTATGGCGTCAACGCTTTCAGCGCTCTCTCCGTAACGAGGATAGGGCACACATTCGCCATGTCCTTTGACTTTTCCGTTGCCGACTTCGGCAACGACGACTATAGCCTTCGTTTTTGACCCGCGGCTGATCGAAAAATCGCCGTCTATCGCCCAGTCTTCGACTTTTGTTTTGATCGTTATTGAAGTCATTGCTTTTTAAATACTATGAGCACTCAAGAACTTTTCGGACGGCTCGGCTCTGCACATCTCCAAAGGGATTAATTTCGACATCAAGCATAATGCTCCACTCAGAACAAAAAAGATAAGGACTTCCAAAACCAGACACCCATTCGACCTTGGCGGACAAACGGCCATCCTCGGTTGGGACGAATTCAAAATCGTTTTTATTTGCCCATTCAAGAAGACTTTCTTTCGATGAATTAAGGGGAACAACCTCATCCAGTTTTTTCTCCCAATAGGCGACACGCTGGCTTGCTTTTGTTTCTCCTCTTTGCGGGAAAGATATGAAAACGACAAGGATTAGCGCAGCCAAAAGAGCCGCAAAACTTGATCTGCCCATGGGATCACCTCAATTTTAGAGTTGAAAGCCCAATCAATCCCAAAATACACGCAATGATCCAAAAACGGATAACAACCGTCGGCTCGGACCATCCGAGCTTTTCAAAATGATGGTGAATAGGCGCCATTTTGAATACACGCTTGCCCGTCAACTTGAAGGAAGCCACCTGAATGATGACGGAGAGAGTTTCCACCACAAACAAGCCCCCGATAATCGCGAGAACAAGCTCGTGTTTAACGATGACGGATATCGCCCCCAGAGCGCTGCCCAAAGCCAACGACCCCGTATCACCCATAAATACTTGCGCAGGAGGCGCATTAAACCACAAAAACCCAAGCCCGGCTCCGACCAAAGCTCCGCAGAATACAGCCAACTCTCCTGACCCTTGCACATAATGAAGCTGCAGATAATTGGCAAAAATAACGTTGCCGACAAGGTACGAAATAATAATGAAGCACAATGAAGCTATAATAACAGGAACGATCGCCAGTCCATCCAATCCATCCGTAAGATTGACAGCATTGCTGGCTCCGACAACAACAAATATCGCAAAAGGCATAAACAGAAGACCAAGGGGAATCATGTAGTCCTTAACGAAAGGTATGGCGAGAGACTCTGCCATGTCAGGCTGCATTGTTTGAGCAACGGCATAAATCGCCAATCCCGAAATGACGACCTGAATAAGAAGCCGCACCTTCCCCGGCACGCCGTAAGCCGAGCGCTTTGTCAATTTGCTGTAGTCGTCAAAAAAGCCGACAAGGCCGAAGCCTACCGTAACAAAAAGGACGGCCCATGTGTACAGATTCGACAAGTCCATCCACAAAAGCGTACTGACAACGACAGAAACCAAAATCATCAGACCGCCCATTGTCGGCGTGCCTTTTTTCTTGAGGTGCGTTTCGGGCCCGTCGTCGCGGATTGGCTGACCTTCTCCTTGCTTTGTCTTCAGCCAACGGATGATCGCCGGCCCAAAGATAAAGCAAATAAGAAGCGAGGTTGCCATCGCGCCGCCGGTACGAAACGTGATGTAGCGGAACAGATTAAACAGAATGAAATCATGCGCAAAAGGAGATAACAGATGAAAAAGCATTACATATTCCTATGCATAGGCGGTTTTTTGTTGAGGCGAGGCAGTCAGGGCATCAATAACCTTCCCCATTTCCATGCCCTTTGAACCTTTAACAGTCAAGACATCGCTGTCCTGTACAGTCTGAGCCAATAATGAGGCCATTTCTTCGCTATCAACAGCATAGCCGCCGCGCAAAGATTCGGGCAAGGCATCGAAAAGATATCGGGTCGTGTCTCCACAGCAGAAAACAAGCGAGATCCCCGCCGATAGAATATCCGGCACCAGCTCCATATGAAGATCGGGAGCCGTAATGCCTAAATCATCCATATCGCCTATGACAAAAATGCGACGCCCCTTGCCGCTGATTTCGGATTGAGCCAAAACGCGGATTGCCGCACGAACGGAAACAGGGGAGGCACTGCGGCTTTCGTCAAAAAGTTTAATGCGCCCCCCATCGGAAAGAATGATTTCATGTAAATCGCCGCAGCCTTCAGGCGGGCGATAATGGGGCAAAGACGCCGCACATTCTTCGAGCTTGCCGCTCGCTGCAAAAGAGGCCAAAAGTACGGCCAAAGAATTTTTTACGTGATGCTCTCCAAAGGCTCCGATTAAGTAAGATATGTCTTGCCCGTTAATTTTTGCGTTAACCGCGCTTCCTTCTTTTGTCGAAAGCGCCTTCAGAAGACAAGCCGTTGCCTTGTTTTTTCCGGAATAAGTCAAAATATTTTTGACACCGCTTTTTTTGGCAACACGGGCAAGATAATCATAGCAGGGGCTATCGTTATCGAGGATAACCGTGCCGTTTTTATCCATGCTCTTAAAAAGCTCGGCCTTAACGGCAGCAGCCGTTTCTATTAGCGTAACAACCGCAATATCCGGACGGATAATAGGGGCAAGAGCGCTTATTGAATCGTCACTCATCTCGTATATTCCGTAATTGACAGACCACGGTTGACTTGCCATGGCCAAAGCCAATCCCCAAGCGTTGGCGGCACCAACGGACGCATAGACGTTACCGACGGCGCCAAGCGAAAGCCGCATCATTTCCGTCGTGCTTGTCTTGCCGATGGAACCCATTACGGCAATGATTTTGCCGCACATGCGTTCCCGCGCCACGCGCCCCAATTTCAGAAGAGCTTCGTACGTGTTGCTGACAAAAACCAAAGGAATGTCGGGAGGCACCTGCGACGGCTGACGCGCAACCAATGCCGCAACGGCTCCGGCAGCAAAAGCATCCCCAACGCAATCATGCCCATCGTGCAAAGGATCTTGCCGGGCTATGAATAAATCGCCGGGCTTCGTTGTGGCGCTATCAATGGAAATGCCTTTGGCCGTCCACGACTGTTCATGCAAGCCCCGGCCTTGCACCGCAAGCATAACGTCTTCCGCTCGCCAAAGAAGTTCGTTGTTCATGAATTCAGCGCCTTCTTCGCTTCTTCAGCATCGTCGAACGGCAACACTTTGTCGCCGACAATTTGTCCCGGCTCATGTCCTTTACCTGCGATAATCAAGACATCGTGGGCATTTAGTTTATTAACGCCTTCAATAATCGCTGTTTTTCGATCTATTGCCTCTTGCACATTGGATTTCTCTGCGCACCCAGCAAGAATTTCGGCTCGAATAGTTGCCGGTTCTTCATCGCGGGGATTGTCGTCTGTCACAATGACCCAATCTGCGTTCTTTTGCGCGATGTCCCCCATAACCGGCCTTTTGCCTTTGTCGCGATTGCCTCCACAACCAAAAACGACGCCGAGCTTTGCCCCCTTATGTTCCGCAACGCGAGAACGCATGGCGCGAAGCACGCTTTCTAACGCATCCGGCTTGTGTGCATAATCAACATATACTTCGCCGCCTCTTTTCGACGTACCGATAAATTGCAAACGCCCCGGAACGCCGGAAATCTTGGATAACGCCCCGATCGTGGCGCCTGCATCGCTGCCGCTGCCGATCACGAGTCCGGCGGCACACAAAGCGTTCCAAGCCTGAAAGTTTCCGGCAACGGGCAAAAGGATTTCCGTTTTTTTCCCAAAAGCCTCGATATTCAAAACCTGTCCTCGCGAATTCGCGCGCGCCCCCAAGAGCCGCAAGTCTTTGCCATTTCTGCCGAAAGAAATGATCTTAAGGCCGCGCATTTTGGCAATTTCAGACAAAGCCTCAAACTGGGGGATATCGGCATTCAAAACAGCGGCGGCTTTTGGGGGTAAGAGTCGCAAAAACAGGCCTTTTTTCGCATCATAATAGGCATCCATCGTTTTATGATAATCCAGATGGTCGCGGGACAAATTCGTAAAAGCGCCTGCTTTCAGTCGCACGCAATCAAGACGATTGAATTCAATGCCATGGCTTGACGCTTCCATAGCAGCATGGGTAACGCCTCGCCCGACACAGTCGTCAAGCAAGCGATGAAGTGTAATAGCATCGGGCGTCGTCAAGGCGCCGTAGTGCGTCCCGTCTTTTGTCACCAAACCGAGCGTTCCGATGCTGGCCGATTCAAACCCCAAAACCTGCCAAAGCTCACGCGTAAATTGAGCCGTTGATGTTTTGCCGCTTGTTCCCGTTATAGCCACAACAGTTTCCGGCTGCCGCGAATAGAAAGCGGCCGCAAAAGCGGATGTTTCTTTTCGGATGTCCGCCGTTTCGATGACCGTAACCGGCATAGAGATTTTCGAGCCTTGGGGAACTAAAATCGCAACCGCGCCTTTTTGGACAGCGTCGTTGATATAG
>JBAZLX010000038.1:0-13867 GCA_041650075.1 Bdellovibrionales bacterium
ATAACAGCCCATAATGAAAAGACGGGCGAATATTGCGCACGGCATAGAGCTCCTTCCACAGCCAGGATTTCTCTAACCTCGCTCGAAAACTGAGGGCCTCTGGCTTATCGTTGGCCAAAACGTCTGCCAGCGCTTCTGCTGCAAGAATGCCCGATTTCATGGCTGTATGCGTTCCTTTAATCTTCGGCACGTTCATAAAACCGGCTGCGTCCCCCACCAAGAGGCCTCCCGGAAATGTCAGGCGAGGGATGCTTTGAAAGCCTCCCTCGCAAAGCGCGCGCGAGCCATAGGCAAGACGCTTGCCTCCATTTAGAAGCTTTCGAATTGAAGGATGCTGTTTGAAGCGCTGGAACTCTTCGAACGGGTCAAGATAAGTGTTTCGATAATCAAGGCCAACGATGTAGCCGATCATTACCTTGTTTTTTTCCCAATGATAGACGAACGAACCCGCATAGGTCTCCCAGTCTGCAGGGTAGCCAACCGTGTGCATCACACGTCCTTCGTGGTGTTGAACCGGATCAACTTCCCATATTTCTTTAATGCCGATGCCGTAGGCCTGCGGGTCAACTCTTTCACAGAGCTTGAATTTTTCCATCAGCGTTTTGGTCAGGGAACCACGGCACCCTTCAGCCAAAACCGTCTGCTTTGCTCGCAATTCCACACCACGCGAATAACGTTCCGTGGGCTTTCCGTCTTTGCCTATCCCGACATCGCCCGTTGCCACCCCCGCTACTGCGCCTTTTTCATTGTACAAAACTTCTGCGCCCGCAAAACCGGGATATATTTCAACACCCAACGCCTCGGCCTGCTGCGCCAGCCACCGGCCAAAGTGCGCAAGGCTAACGATATAATTACCGTGATTATTCATGATCGGCGGCGTCGGCAGCCGCACCAAAAATTTCCTGGTTAAATAGCAGAACCAATCCGACGATATGGGAACCGACAATGGAGCGCCCAGCTCTTTCCAATTGGGAAGCAATTCATCGAGAGCACGCGTCTCAATACCGGCTCCCGACAACAAGTGCGCTCCGACCTCGGAACCCTTTTCGATGACGCAAACCGAAATATCCCGCTTTTGCTCCCGCGCCAACTGCTTTAGCTTGATCGCACAAGACAAGCCCGCAGGCCCTGCTCCGACAATAAGCACATCGTATGACATGACTTCGCGCGGTATTTCACTGGGAGAAGACATGATGAGCACCCCCGAGGCTGTCTAAATACACTTCAAATAACGGGACGAAACCGTAAGGCCAGATGAATTCTAGCCCTTATAGACATAATAGAAATAAAAAAGTTTTCAATCTGTCGGGTTCGATTGAGGTTCTTGATTCTCAAACCGAAGATTTGCTTTATCTTCAACGCGCATCGTGAAAAGAACGCCTTCCAGATGATCATATTCATGCTGAACAATGCGCGCATGAAAGCCCGAGGCTTCTGCTTCAACGGCCCTGCCTTCGGCGTCGTGCCCGCCATAGCGAATGGCTTTATAGCGAGAAACCAAGCCGCGCACGCCGGGAATGCTGAGGCAGCCCTCCCAGCCGTCTTCTTTAGTTTCATCGAGAGCCTCAAACCATGGATTAATTAATACAGTAAAAGGAACAGGTTTTTCTCCCGGATAACGGTTGTTTTCTTCAAACCCGAACATAATGACGCGCAAATTGACGCCTATTTGCGGCGCAGCGATACCAACGCCTTCGCGCGCAAGCATTGTATCCTTCATGTCCCTGATAAGCGCTTTAAGTTCGGATGGCGGCATCTTCCCGACCGCCACTGACGGTTTAATAAGAAGGGGCGCACCCTCTTTAACAATGTCTTTGACGGCCATTATTGCCCGCTTGGCCCTTCTGGCTTCATGTTTGCACCCGGGGTTACGCGCAATCTCTTATTCCGATCCTTCTGGAAGCCGCGCGTATCACGCCCCGCGCCTTTTTCTCTCGATAACTTGAGTTCTTTCGCGGCCTTCTCTCCATACTTGATGGCCCAGTTAACGATAGCAAAAGATTTTGCGTTCGACTTTGTCTGCTGCCACGCCACGGATAAATTTGCCGAAGCGCGCATCGGCAAAGCGCTGAAAAAGTCGGCAACGGCCTCGATTACAGCCAAGACATCAAGATGTCGCCAATCGGCCATGACCTCCTTGAGCTTTTGCGGAGGCAAACGAACCTTGCCTGCCATCGCCCCGGCGCCAGCCTTGCCGCGACCCCAACTGTCTGCGTCGCCCTCGCCTTCATCTTTTTTCTTGCGGCGAGCAATTTCTTCTTCGTTATCAGTCGGATCAATCATTCTTCATTTCCTTCACGGCATATTTATTCATTCACAATTTTCCCGTCTTTCAGGAAAAGAAAACTTGTGTCGTACCCTTCAACCGGTTTCTTATTTTCCATACGGATGATAAGTATCTTATTTATTTTCATCAGGAAGTTATGCATTTCGTCCGTTGCTTCCCAGTCAATCGGATAGGTTTCGCCTGTGTCGTAAATGATCTCGATCCGCTTTCTGTCAACATGATACCCCACCCAAAGCGGCGTTGCCTCAAAGGGTTCATCGTGGACAAGGCACATCTTTCCACGGGCGTTAACGACGAGTCCTATATTCACGAAACGACAAGCTCCTGACGTAATAACACTATAGAGACAGTGCTGACATTCTCATCCCAGATAGTTAATGTCTGGTGAATCTGTTATTATGAGGCTTTTCGGCGCGCTTTAAACGCCGCTGTTAACGTTCCATCGTCCAGATAATCCAGCTCTCCCCCGATAGGCAGCCCATGGGCGAGTTTTGACACAACGACGCCTGTCGAGGCTAATCCTTCCGCTATATAATGCACGGTTGCCTGTCCTTCGACCGTTGCGTTAAGGGCAAGGATTACTTCTTTGGTTTTATTGGTTTTTACACGCTCAACCAGCTTTTCTATGTGCAAATCGGCAGGGCAAACCCCCTCAAGCGCAGATAACGTTCCTCCCAGAACGTGATAAAGCCCTCTATAGGCATTACTGCGCTCCAAAGCCCACAAATCCACGACATCCTCAACCACGCAAATCTGTGCCAGATCGCGCCCCTTATCGCTGCATATTTCGCAGGGATCGCATCCTCCGAGGTTGCCACAAAGACCGCATATTTTCACATCCTGAGCCGCACGAGTCATTGCCTCTATCAAAGGCAACATGACAGCTTCCCTTTTTTTCAATAAATGCAAAACCATCCGCCGCGCCGAACGAGGCCCGAGCCCCGGCAGCTTTGCAAGATGTTTCATGAGTTGATCGAGAGGAGACATCCTTAAGTCGGCAGCTTCATACCCGGCGGCAATTGCATTCCGCCCATCATTTTTTGGGTTTCTTCGGTAATTTGTTTTTCGGCCTTCGCCTTTGCGTCATTAATGGCTGCAACAATTAGATCTTCAAGCATTTCTTTTTCGGAAACACTGATAAGCTTGGAATCAATCGCAATTTTGCGCATCTCCATTTTACCGTTCATCGTTGCAACGACCATGCCGCCACCGGCTTGCCCAACGACGTCAATCCCACCCAAACGGTTTTGCATTTCGGCCATTTTGGCCTGCATATCTTGAACCTGTTTCATCATCTGGCCGATATTCATAATCTATTCCTCGTTGTCGTTGGTAAAATCGTCTTCAGAGGCCGCATTCTCGCCTTCCGGTAAAGTTTGCGCAACACTTCTTTGGCGCAAGGCAATAATTTTTGCACCCGGAAAAGAGTTAAAAACCGCCTGCATGAGGGGGTGTTCTCGCACACGCTCCTGACGTTTGGCTTCGGCACTGCGCTCTTGTTCAAGCAGCGTTGGCTCACCGGCCTCGCCCGAAAGAGAAACCACCCAGCGCTGTCCTGTCCATTCAGTCAAACATTTGCCTATGCGTCCGGCAAAATTAGGGGGTGCTCCCTCCCCGATACGTATTTCCAGAAGTCCTTGTCCACAGCGCACGAGATGTACTTGCCCATAAAGGAGCGCATGCAGTGCCCCTTCCCGCTTTTCGGAAAACAGGGCAACGACTTCTTTGAACGTCAGCGCTTCCTGCTGCACAACAACCTGTGGCACGGACGCGGCTACAGCAATGCTACCGCCGCCTAAAGCGAGCTTCGTTTTACCCCCACCGCCCGAGGGCGCAGGAGTCTGACTGACAGCGCCGGAAGTGACGGCGTCACGCAACTGTTTGACGAGATCGGCAGGCGGCGGAAGATCGGCTGCATAAGAAAGGCGGATTAGAACCATTTCAGCAGCTTGAGCCGGATGGGGCGCTAACTGAACTTCATTGATCCCCTTCAATAAAATCTGCCATGCGCGCGCTAAAGCCGGGATTTTCACATCTCCGGCTTCAGTCAAAAACTGGCGGTCGTATTCGGGCAAACTTGTGTCGGCGGCATAGTCCGGGATCACCTGCGCACGCGTTAACAGATGAACAAGATCGCACATATCCTGAAGAACCTGCAAAGGATCGGATCCCGATAACTGCATTGATTCAAAAATTTTCAAGGCTTCTTTCATTTCGCCGCGCAAGACATGGCGGCATAGCGCAATGCTTTGTCCCCTGTCCGCCAGACCAAGCATGTCCTTTACGTCTACAGCCGTAACGGCTCCATTGCCTCGAGCGATAGCCTGATCAAGAAGACTTAAGCCGTCGCGCACAGAACCGTCCGCCGCAAGAGCGATCATTTTAATCGCCTCGTCCTCGACCTTAACTTTCTCCATCTTGGAGATTTTCAAAAAATGCGCGACCAATGTCTCGCTATCAATGCGGCGCAGATCGAACCTCTGGCACCGCGATAGAACTGTGATGGGAACCTTGCGAATTTCCGTTGTGGCAAAAATAAACTTTGTATGAGCCGGTGGTTCTTCAAGCGTTTTCAAAAGAGCGTTGAATGCCGGCTTCGACAACATGTGGACTTCGTCAAGAATATATATTTTATAGCGCGCCGAAGCAGGGCCATAGCGCACGCCTTCGATAATATCGCGAATATCGTCAACGCCCGTGCGCGAAGCGGCGTCCATTTCGAGAATATCAACGTGCCGGTCTTCCAAAATAGCACGGCAAGAATCGCACTCGCCGCAGGGATGGATCGTGGGTTGCCCTTTGCCGTCTTTTCCGGTGCAATTGAGCGCACGCGCAATAATTCGGGCCGTCGTTGTCTTACCTATGCCTCGCACCCCCGTCAAAATCCACGCATGAGGAAGGCGTCCGGTTTCTATGGCGTTGGACAACGTCCTTACCATCGCCTCTTGCCCTATCAGCTGCTCAAAGGTCGCGGGACGATATTTGCGTGCCAGTACGCGATAAGAAGGAGCTGTTTCCGTTGAAAAAAGTTCTGACATTCTTTTCTATATAAAAAATCATAAGTGGGAGATCAGCTACGACTCGAACCAAAAATGTTACGGCTGCTGCCTTTCGGCCCTGACCGGGTTGGCATCAGATTCGCCCGCGCCGACCTCCCGCTTGGGTTATAACAAAAAAGCTTAAGAAAGAGAGTCAAATTATTAGTGATTTATTGCCCTTAAATATAGAGAATTTCCTTTAAGACCCCAGGTATGCCCTCCACAATATCTTCAGCAATAAGACCCGGCCCATGCAGTTCTGCAATCCGCCCATGCATCCATACGGCCGCGGCTGTTGCCTCAAAAATCGGCATTTTTTGCGCAACAAGGCCAAGGATCATTCCGGCCAAAACATCCCCCGATCCTGCCGTTGCAAGCCAAGGCGGTGCGTTCCGGTTAACGATAACCCGTCCATTAGGAGACGCTATGATGGTTTTAGACCCTTTGAGGAGCACGATGCATCCGGCTTGCTTGGCCGCCGCACAAACATTGAAAATCCTGTTGCCTTTTATGGCGCCAAAAAGTTTTACAAATTCTCCCTCGTGGGGCGTTAAAATACAGTTTTTATGCAGGGCTTTAAACAGTTTTTCCGGCTTATCCGAGAAATTGGTTAGTCCGTCAGCATCGACAACTGCGTATCGTTGAGCCTTCAGAGCCTCTAAAACCTCTTTCTTCTGCGCAACACCAAGGCCAAGCCCAGGCCCTATCAAAAGCGCCGGACGACGCTTGTTGCCAACTAACGCTTGCCATTCCCGCGCCGTATTGCTTTTTCGAACAATGACGCTTTCAAGCGCTTTCGCATATATAGGCAAAGCAACAGCCGGTGCTGCAAGGGTAACAAGTCCTGCGCCCACGCGTTGCGCCGCACGGGCTGCAAGACGTGACGCGCCAGTCATTACGTCTCCGCCACGGATCAGCGCCGTGCCGCGGCTGTATTTATGGCTGCTAGCCTTGGGAAAAGGAAACACCTTTCGCCATATAGCCGGAACGTTTTTTTCTATTTTAACAGACGTTTTTGGGGTCATTCTTTTTTGTCCGTCTTTTCCTCGGCTTTTTTGTCGTTTTTTTCTGATGTGTTAGATTCCGTTTTGGTTTCAATTTTTTCTTTAAGAAATTCTTTGATCTTAGAATTAAATTCCTCTTCATTAGAAAGAGAAAGGGGCGGAGAAAGAATGTCTTTTACCTTACCGTCCTTACCTATCACATAAGTCAGGGGCACCGAGGTTGGGGTTACAAGCTCATTTTTTGAGACATCTCCAAGCATTGCGGCAGGAAAAGTAAAGAAGCGCATTACATCTTTAACATGCTTATATCCATCAGGCGTATCGGCACTGACAGCCAATACCTCCATGCCCTCGGTTCGATGGAGACGCCAAACGGCTTCAAGCGCCGGCATCTCGTAATGGCAATCTCGGCACCATGTTGCCCAGAAACTGATGACAACAACCTTCCCCTTAAGCGCAGAAAGATCGAATTTCTTACCGTCCAGCGTCGTCGCAACAAAAGCACCGGCTTCGGCGCCGACCTCAGCATCGGCACAAAACGCCCGAGAAGGAATAAACGCTAGAATTCCCGCAAGCATTATCACGGCAAAAAGTTTTATGTGCATATAGCTAATCCGTATGAAAATTTTTGACCTTGCAAGACTTACACGTTTATGGCTTTTTGCCAATATCTGCTTAAGTTCCTTTGTATTCTTTTCTCGAGGGAATCAAAGAAGACTCAACACTTCAGCTATTGTCTTGTGTACCGCCGGACTGTAGCTTCAGGTTCTATAGAGGCGTTAATGAATACAAAAATTCTCAACTGGCTGAAGAACAATTTTAAAACACGGAAAGATTGGGGCGTTGCGCTGACTGCCCTGATACCCATTGCCTTGGTTGTGGGGCGCGCCCCTGCCGACTGGATTGTGTCAATCGTAGCCGTACTTTTTCTATTTGACAGAATTGTGAGCCGCCGGTGGGACTGGATAAAAAAACCATGGGTTACTGCGGCGCTTCTTCTATGGGCTTATAGCGTTATTCGCGCTGCCTTTATCCATGACGGAGGATCAGGATTATTCGCGGCATTTGTTTGGCTGCGTTACATTGTTTTTGCCGCAAGTTTAGCCGATTGGGGGGTTGCGGATGAAAAAGGCCGACGTTGGTTACTGTGTGCCCTTACAGGCTCTGTCCTGTTTTTATCGGTTGACGGTATCATTCAATATGTGTCCGGAAAAGATATTTTTGGACATGAATTTTATCCCGGCAATCGTCTAACGGGGCCATATAAACGACCGCTTCTTGGGATTACCATTGCCAATCTTTTTGTTCCTCCGATTTTTTGGCTGTTAAATCGCAAAAATTTTCTTGGTTCAATTCTGGTTGCCAATATTTGTTTTTGCACAATTTATTTTAGCGGCGAACGCATGGCGTTTATTTTTTCTGCGATTATTATACTTATCTGGTTTTCCTTTCTTGTGTATATCAACAAAAAGCATTGGAAGTATCCTTCGCTAGCGATTTTGTTCCTTGCCGCTTTAATGTATTTCGGACAAATCTTCGCCTCACCTCAAGAAGCAATCTCGGACAGACAACTTCGATCAACGGTTGAAACGGCCAAAGATATTTCTGCATCTCCTTATGGACTCGTCTGGAAAAGCGCATGGGATGTCGCAAGAACAAATCCGGTGTTTGGCGTCGGCATGCGCCAATTCCGCGTCGCCTGCACGGATGAGCGTTTTGGCCCCATAAACAATCCCGAATCTAGCCATCCGCGTTGTTATACGCATACTCATAATGTTTACTTGGAGTGGTTTTCCGAAGGAGGCATTGTGGGACTCTTGGGATTTATCGGTTTTGTTTTAGTCGTCGGCATCGGTTTGGGCCGACGCCTCATATTGCATAAAGCCGATCTTATTCTTTGGGGACTTGCAGCAATGCTAGCCGTACGATTGATGCCTGTTTTTATATCAACCAGCTTTTTCAACAATTGGTCGGCAATTCCTTTCTGGCTCGTGCTGGGGTGGGCCATGAGTTACACGCCTTCTTTATCGCAACAGGGCGCTGCGCCCGAAACCATAAGGAAAAACTCTGATGCCTCCTTCTCTTGAGCTATCGCTCATTCCAACGAGCTTTTTTCTTGTTCTCATGTTAACGAATTATGTTCGGGACATTTTGCTGAAACATCGAGCAGTTGATGTTCCAAATAACCGCAGCCTTCACACCATACCTGTACCCAGAGGCGGCGGTTGGGCTTTGTTGGCCATTTTTCTTCCTGCATTAACAGGCGCCATTATCTTTCTTGACGCCGATATTCGGCATGTTGGACTCGTACTTGCCGTCTTTTTGTTGGCCGCCATCTCATGGATTGACGATCGCAAGAATATTAGCCCTGCCATGCGGCTTTCTTTTCATATCCTCGCTGCATGTTTAGGAAGTTTTTCTTTCCCCCCTCAGGAAATGATGCTGGGCGGAATCGTTCCTTTCTGGCTTGATCGCACGTTGATGATTTTAGGCTGGGCATGGTTCATCAACTTATACAATTTCATGGACGGAATTGATGGGATAACAAGCGTTGAGACTATTTCTATTGCCACAGGATTATATGTTGTTTGGACATTATCCGGCGTTAACGATCCTTTCGTCGGCTTCCTCCTTTTGATCCTGATTGGAGGTTGCATGGGATTTCTTGCCCACAACTGGCACCCTGCAAAAATCTTTTTGGGAGACATTGGAAGTATTCCCCTGGGATATTTAGTTGGATTTTGCCTTATCTCCGCAGCGACACGGGGGTATTGGGCGGCCGCAGTTATCTTGCCTCTTTATTATCTTGCCGATAGCACTATCACCATCGTTCAACGCGCCTTTCGCGGCGAGAAAATTTGGCAAGCCCATCGCGGACATTTCTATCAAAGGGCCGCGTTAGGCGCGAAGTCACACAGCAAGGTTGTTATACTTATCGTTGCCGCCAACATAGGGCTTATTGCCACAGCGGCGCTTTCAGTCTTTCAGGCTGCGGTTGGATTATGCATTAGTATTTTGATTGTCGCTCTTTTACTGGGAAAAATGAAAAAAATAGCTTCTCGTTCAAAAGCAAAGATTGATTGACGGGCTCGCTAAATTATATTCCTTCCGCCTCCAACCAAAGAAGTAGGGTTAAAAGCGTCCACAGTTCCCTTTGACGATCAACAGTTCCCGATTGGTGCTCTCTCCACAGGCGCGTAATTCCGTCTCGGTTTAGCCACGTCTCGTAACGGACGGGATAATGCAGCAAGTATTTTTCAGTCATTCCGCGCAAATCGTTCAAAAACCAGTTTTGAAGAGGCATGCCAAACCCAGCTTTGGGCCGGTCAAACAAATCAGGCGGCAGAAAACGCGATAAAAGCTTTTTCAATACGATTTTCCCCCCCTTTCCGTTCATGCGATAATTCAAGGGCAAGGAAAAAGCGAAGGCCGCAACGTCAGGGTCGAGAAAAGGCGCCCGCGTCTCAAGCCCGATATGCATGCTCGCGCGATCGATCTTCGCAAGAATATCTCCCGGTAAATGCCCTTGTATATCGTTGAGCATCGCGCGCTCTGAGACCGGCAAAGACATATTTGGTTCGGCAAATAAAGGCCTTTCAGAACCGCCCCCCGGCATCAGTCCCGAAAGATCGGGAATATTCGCATTAAGCAGCAAAAGAGGATCAACCGTTGGCTGCGCTCCAAGCGTTTCGCCTAAGCGAACCAGTCGCCTTTGCCTGAGTGCAAGCCCCCCGCCAACAAGGCCTTTTTTTGCCGCACCTCGAAGGGCAGACGGAACCAAGCGCGCGATAAGATCGACCCAGCTTCCCCAACGATAATGATTATATCCCGCGAACAGTTCATCTCCCCCATCGCCGGACAAAGCCACCGTGACTTGTTGCCGCGCGATGGTCGAAACCAGCACGGCCGGGATACAAGAACTGTCGCCCACAGGCTCGTCATAGATAAAAGGGAGCTTGGGAATAATATCGAACAATTGGCGGTTATTGATATATGCTTCGGTATGCTCCGTTCCCAAATGATCGGCAACCTTGCGCGCGAAAGGAGCTTCGTTAAACCGCGGATCGTCGAATCCGATTGTAAAGGTTTTTGGCGCCTTTCCTCCGGCCTTTTTCATCAAAGCGACAATCAGGGAGGAATCAATACCACCGGAAAGAAAAGCTCCCAAAGGCACGTCCGACACTAATTGCCGCCGTACTGCGCGACCCAGAATATCTTCAGCCCTATCGGCAGCGTCTTCAAGAGAGGTGTACCAGGCGTTTTCACGCGTTTTGCCGAAAAGTTCCGTTTCCGGTTTCCAAAAACGCCACATCTCTTTTTGTAACTGGCCGTTCTTGCGGCGAAATGTGATGCTTTGTCCCGGCGCACATTTGCCGATCCCTTCTATAATTGTCAGAGGAGGAGGAACATAGCCATAACGCAAATATAGTGCGATGGCTTCTCCACTGGGCTGTCTCGGCATGCCAGGATAAGGTTTCAACGCCTTAAGCTCCGACCCGAAGACAACATCCGCACCGATCTCGGCAACATAGAGCGGCTTTTCTCCAAAACGATCCCGCGCCAACGTCAACGAAGCTTCGCGTCTGTCCCATAGACCAATTGCGAACATACCCGTCGATTGGAACAGCGCTTCCCGCAAGCCGAGACGCACGATGGCCTCAAGAAAAACCTCGGTGTCAGAGCTGCCCCGAAGCGACAAAGGCCCCTGTTTTTCAAGTAGAATCTTAAGGTCGTCGACGTTGTAAATCTCGCCATTAAAAACAAGCGCATAACGGCCATCCGAAGAAATCATCGGCTGATTCCCCGTCGCCGAAAGATCGCGGATCGACAAGCGCCGATGTCCTAAAGCGACTCCTTGCGGAAGATCGAACCACGCCCCTTCGGCATCGGGGCCGCGTTGTGCGATCGCGGCAGTCATTGCCCGGATCGTCGCTTCCGCTTCGCTTTCGCGCGCTTCAGAGTTTTTCCAGAAGCCAGCTATGCCGCACATAAAAAATTACATCTTCCACGCGCCATAATCGACATTCGCGGCGCTTTTCCAAAAACGCGTCCTATAAAGACGCAAAAGTTTGACAACCGCGCGGAGGAAGAGGTTTCCTCCCCACGGCAGGCCGGCATCCCTGACGAATTTCGGCAACATCTGCAATTTGTTGAAATCGACAGGCAGAGAATACCAATAAAGGCAATGCGGCTGTCCATGGAACACCAACGTCCCGTCGAAAAGCTGAAAGACCTGCAAAGGTTCGCGGTAGTATTTGAGCGCGGCGATTGAATTATCTTTAATGCCGAAAAGGGGGAAAAACTCTTTGACGACATAAAAAGCGTTTTCCGCATTTACGCAGATCAGCTCGTAGCCCTTTTCTCCGGCCATTTTTGTCATCGCCAGCAAAGAGGTCCCCTGCTTGAGCGTCGGCTCCGGCCTTTGCACGAATTCGATGTTATCGGGAATGCAGGGATTAAACTCGATCACGATTACCTTCGGGCGAAAACGTTCGAGCGACTTGAAAATGTGATAGTCGTTGCCGTCAATATCGACAGACAGAAGATCAAAGTCCTTAGGTGCTCCGGCGCGCTCAAGAATACTGTCCAACGAAGAATTTCCGGCAATTTCGACGAATTCATTCACCAAAATAGCTTTGGAACACCCCTTAAAAGTGGCCTGCAAGTCCCTGAACTTGACGGGATTAGCTTCGATAAGAACGGAAGTCCATCCTTTGGCGTTGATCAGGTGGTTCGTATTGCTGCAATGTTTTCCGTCCCATGCACCGAATTCGCAGCACCAATGGTTTTGGGATTCGGAAGGAATAATCTCAAAAATTTTCTCGATAATGCCATCCTCGCCGAACTGCGATTGAGCAATATTGCGGCGGCTACGATTGAGATACTGATTGTCGGTAAATTCCGTCATAGAAAACCCTTCACGAAAGAAAAAGATCGTTCCACAAACGCTTCCACTGCGCCGAGCAAGAAGAGCGCAGGGAATCATCGCCACGGCTTTGATAGGGAGTATGATATCCGCGCGTGCAAACCCCAAAGACGGCACGAGCCAGATCAACCGCCATGCGCCCCATGGTCGCCGAGGATAACATCATAAAACGACCATAGCGTCCAGCGCAAAAGAAGTTTTTTTGGCAAGCGCGGAGAACATAAATCCGCGTGCGCAGACGCTTCAAAAGCCCCAAACCTTCTCTGCGATAGCCAAGCAAAACATCGGGAAGATTTGCAAAGCTACTTCCTTCCGCAGCACGGATAAGAAGTTCGAAATCCTGAGCTTTGGCAAAGCTCTCGTCGTAGCGATGGCGCTTGAACCATACACTTTTGCCGCACCACGCCGGATGATAGAGAGGCGTTCCGCCAAGCGCCATTTTCCGTACGATCCCTTCGTGGTCAAGAGGCAAAGACGTCACCGCGAGAGCCGCCCCCGATTTGGAAAATTCAAGCGCATTACTTCCGACGAGATCGACAGCGGGATGCGATTCAAGAAACTCCAACTGCCTCTGCAACCGATCGGGAAAGCATATGTCGTCGCAATCCATTCTCGCGATATAGGGGGCTTGCGCCAAATCGATTCCCCGATTGAGCGATGCCGCCAAACCCCGATTTTTCTCGTTTTGTATCACACGGATGCGACTGTCCCCTAATTGGCTGACCAACGCGCACCCTCCGTCCGTCGAGGCATCGTCAATCAGGATAAGCTCCCACTCCGTCAACGTCTGTTTTTGCAGCGACCGGACGGCAGCGGGCAAGAGATTTCGTCCGTTGAAAGCCGCCATAATGACGGAAATTTTAGGCAGATCAGGCATTACGCACACGGTTTAACAAAGCACGGCATCCTATGAAAGCGATAGGCAGCCAGAAGTAAATGAGCGTGATAAAGTGGTTATATATGCCGCTGGTCGCCGCCGCCCACAACGTCATGACATAACATTGCCAGGCAAAGGGCGACATGTGCCGCCTGCGGTAAAATACAAGAGACAGCGCGCCAAACAGGAAGCAGCCAAGCATCACAAAAGGCAGCCCACCATCGAGCCACCAATAGGTCATGAAGCCGCTTGGTGAGGTCGGCTCATGAAGAACGGGAGCTACTATTTTAGCGTTTTCCTTAGCGCCCATTCTGTTGGGAAGCATTTCCGTCATGACAAAAGGTACTATGGGCGCCTCGGTCAATTTATCCTTAGCGGTTTCTTTGAACAGCAAACTACGGAAGGCACGTAAAGAGCTGTGCAGAAAATTGTTTTTGTAGACAGGATTCGCAGGCGGCTGAAGCACAAAAGGAACCGCTTTGTCCGCCAGAATACATTCAAAACCATTGCCTGCTTTTTTCGCCTTTTCAAAAGCCGCCGTTTTTTCTGCATTATAACCGCCAAGGCCAAAAGCCTCGGCAATCGAAAGCTGGTTAGACGTTGGCCAAGAAAGGTAGGCAAGGGCCGAAAGCGGGCGTGACCATCCTTTTTCGTACCGCAAATAATCAATCAATACAAAACTCGACGACAACAAAACAAACACGGCGCCTAGCAGGATATAGGGGGAAGGATTGT
>JBAZLX010000039.1:0-13561 GCA_041650075.1 Bdellovibrionales bacterium
AGACATCGGCAATCGCGACAATCAAATGCCAGCCGTCGCCGTCTTTTTCGGCAAAAACCGCATCGTCGAAATCGCGCGCGTCCGCGCCGTCAATCGTGACGAGGGGAATGTCGCGCAAATCTGTCCTGTGATCGAGCGTCACGGGCTTTGCCGCTTCGGCTTCGGCTATGGCTTCTTTCGAGAATTCGTCCGGAATGCCGTGCGTCGCTATGGCGATCAGGCTGACGGCGCGCGGCGCATTAATGTCGCCCAGCACGTCAATCAGTTTGGCTTCGCGCGCCTGCCACCGTCGCGCCGAAATCTTTTCGGCGACGGCGAGCAGCCCTTCTTCAAGTTTGAAATTAGGCTTGGCGTGCAAGGTGTAATCGCCGCGTTCTCGTCTGTTGGTTGATTGCAGCTTCCAGCCCTTGCCGTCGCGCGCAAGGACTCCCACCACGCGCGTGCTTTCCTCGCGCACGGGCGCTGCCACGCCTTTTCGTTTGTCGCGCCTCGGCTTATGCGTGTCTTTGAGGTGCCTGTGCCTCGATGACGTTTTCATCGAAGGGTTACCATAATCATAGCGATCCGCCTTCGGGATAAAGAGGGTGTATTATAAATCTCTTTTTCGAACCTCGTTTGTTTATTATGGGCTTCAATTCTTTTTTTCATCAATCGCATTAAAAATCCTTCTAAAAAATGGAAAGGCGCCTTTCCCCCGCGTACTTTATGCGCAAGAGATAGTCCAAACTACCTGCCAAGCCCGGTTTCGGCCGATATCCCGCGATGTGCACCTCGCGGGTCCGAAAAACGAACCCAACGCGTCTTGCCAGGACGCAATGGGATATATAAGTCCTCCAAAACCAAATGTCAAGGATAATTCCTAATGAAAAAAGATTTTTCTTGCCAACTGTCTTGATTTTGGGAGCCATGTCATATGCCGACATCATCCTTGCTTGAGCCAGATCAATATAGTATTGGCGACTACCAAGGTTTTACGGGGACTTGGATGAATTACTCGTTGCCATTCGCTTTAAGTCTGGGGAAAGACGTTGCCTCGCTGCCGGCTTTTCAGGGCGTCGAACCGGATGTCATGCGCGACCTGATGGCGACCGCGCACACGGCGCAATATCAAAAAGGCACCGTTTTTTTGGCTCAAGGCGAACAGGTCTTGCGCTACTACATGATGCTTGAAGGCTGGTGCGGCGCGAGCAAGGGAAATGCCGAAGGGCAAGAAACCATATTGCAATTGTTCAGGCGCGGCGATTTTTTGTTCGAGTCCGCTGCGGAAGTTCCGGTCGATTTTTGCCCGATGAATTTGCTGGCGTTGACGCAGGTGCATCTTTTGACCCTTTCGCCCACGGCAGTGCGCGATGCCGTCAAGCGTTCCCCCATTTTCGCGGCCAACGTGTTGGCCGCTTCGATACAGCAATGCCAAAACTTGCGCGATCATATCGAACATCTGACCCTTCATAATGCCGAGCAACGCGTCGGCCGGTTTTTGCTCCAACTGCGGCTAAACACAGGTTCGGGCGGTACCGATATTGTTTTGCCTTTCGATAAATCCTTAATTGCCACTTATCTGGGCATTAAACCGGAAACGCTTTCGCGCGTTTTTCAGGTCTTCAGGGAACGCGGATTTACGATCGAGCGCAGTCATTTGACCATGCCGTCACGGCAGGCCTTGTGCGTGTATTGCGACAAAGCGGCCATGCGAATCTGTCCTTTCGCCAATACGGAAAATTGCCTGGTCGCAGCGAAAAACACCGGAATCGCGCCATCTTCAGGTACTTAATACCAACGGGCGCTTGAAGCGACTCGTTTGGGTCACGAGCGGTTGCGTAAAGCCCGTCGCTCGCCGAACTGAATGAATTATTAAACCCTAATATATGGCTCGGGAAGCGACAGGCGAGGCGCAGAACGAGTGAAGTCAAACGCTGTGGCCGAAATCATTGGTCGCCCGTATAAGATAATACTTTATCGAATCATTTCAAAAAGCCAGACTGTCCCTCCCTCTTACTCAACTTTTTGGCAGCAAAAAAATGTGTGAAAAAGTTTCCGCTCTCCTGCAAAAATATATTCCCTTTTCGCTCGTGCGCTTCCTGTTGCGCCTTTCCTTTCGCGTGGACGTGAGGGGGCTCGATAATTTCGACAAGGCGGGGGAGAGAGTCCTTATCGTCGCCAACCATGTTTCGGTCATTGATGCGGTGCTTTTGTCCGCCATTCTGCCGGGACGCATCCTGTTCGCCTTGCCCGCGAAGATCGCCCAGCGTTGGTGGCTGAGGCCTTATTGGTCGGTGTGCGACGACTATTCTCTCGACCAGGCCAATCCGATAACGGCCAAGAAAATGGTCGATGCCATGAAGCAGGGGCAGAAATGCATGATTTTCCCCGAAGGCCGGATGACGACGACGGGCGCTTTGATGAAAGTCTACGAAAGCCCCGGCATGATCGCGGACAAGGCGGGCGCCAAGATACTGCCGGTACGCATTGACGGGCCTCAGTACAGCCTTTTCTCGGCTTTGAAGGGAGTCGTGCGCCGGAGGCTTTTCCCGAAGATTACGGTAACGATCCTTCCCGCCGTTGATCTGGTTTTGCCGGAAGAGGTCAAAGGGCATAAACGCCGTCGTCTTGCGGGCACCGCCGTTTATGACCAGTTGGAACGCGCGCTTATCGAGGGCATTCCTTATACGACGATGCTGCGCCAGTTTTTGTCCACGCGCCCCATACGCGGCGGCTGCCAAACCGTTTTGGAAGATACGGCGCGCAAACCTTTGTCGCATGACGCGTTTGTCGCGCGGATTTTCACCGTGTCGCGCCTGCTGTCGCGCGTGCTCGGCGGGCAGGAAAAAGTCGTCGGCGTGATGATGCCGAACGGGATTCCGAACGGGACGACGATTTTTGCCGTGCAGGCCTTGGATCGCGTTACGGCGATGATCAATTTCACGTCCGGGCCCACGCGCATCGTGCAGGCGTGCCAGATGGCGCAAATTCAAACGGTCGTCAGCTTAAGAGGGTTCGTCAACGCGATGCATCTTGAGCCGATTGTTTCCGCTCTTGAAAAAGAAAATATCAGGATCGTTTTTCTTGAAGACCTGCTTGCTTCCGCGAGCGTTTTCGATCGCGCCGTCGGATTTATCAAGGCGCACGTTCCTGTCTTTATTGCGGCCTTTGGCCTTTCGAAAGACCCGAAAGGCGCGGCTCTGATGCTTTTCACCTCGGGCACGGAAGGGCTGCCCAAAGGCGTTATGCTGAGCCATTTGAATATTATCTCTAACGCCTGTCAAACGGCAGTGCGCCTGGGTGTGAGCACGCGCGACAGCGCTTTTGCCTGCCTGCCGATGTTCCATTCCTTCGGACTGACGCTCGGATTCTTCATGCCGCTATTCTTGGGCACGAAGGCTTTTCTGTTTCCGTCGCCGATCCGTTATCACGATATTCCGGAGCTGGTATACGACACGCGGTCAACGCTTCTTCTGGGGACGGATACTTTCCTCGCCAATTACGAAAAGAACGCCGCGCCGCACGATTTTTATTTTCTGCGCTTCGCCATCGGCGGCGCGGAAAAGATCAAGCCGGAAACAAAGCGCGTTTGGGCGGAAAAATTCGGCGTGCGTCTTCTTGAAGGCTATGGAACGACCGAGGCGTCGCCTGTCGTGACAGTCAATTCGCCCATGTACTACAGGGCGGGGACGATCGGGCGTGTGCTTTCCTCTATGGAGGTCAAGCTGCAGCCCGTCGAAGGGATCAATAACGGCGCCGAGCTTGTCATTCGCGGCATCAACGTGATGATGGGCTATGTCAAAGCCGATAAACCCGGGGTTATTCAACCTCCGCAAGACGGCTGGTACAACACGGGCGACGTCGTTTCGATTGACGAAGACGGCTATGTCACCATTCTCGGCCGCACGAAAAGGTTCGCCAAGGTCGGCGGCGAGATGATTTCCTTGGGCGCGATTGAGGCTATCGTCTGCGCGACGTGGCCGGGCGTGCGCCATGTTGCCGTCAGCGTGCCTCATGAACGCAAGGGGGAAATGGTCGTTCTGTTGACCGAATCCGACAGCGTTGATCCCGGCATTATGCTGGAAAAATTCCGCGCCGCCGGATTGACGGAGCTTTCTCTGCCGCGCAAAATCCTTCGCGTCGCGCAGATACCGTTGCTTGGTTCCGGAAAGACGGATTATGTTCGCGCCCGTCAGGTGGCCGAGGAAAGCGTCGCTCCGGAAACCGAAAAGGAAGAACCCAAGGAAGAATAGGGGCGCGTCAAATCAAAAATAGTGCTGATGCCCCTTGCGCCGTTGGGGCAAAAGGAACACTATGGCATTCCCACCCGCGTTTCCCCTCAAGAGGCTTTTAAAAGATGGAAGTCATTCGCTTTGGCTCCTCAGCTAGGAAAAGGCCGCCGCTTTTGTTTGTCCACGGTTCCTACTGCGGCGCGTGGATATGGACGCGGTTCTTTTTGCCGGCCTTTGCCGAGGCCGGGTGGAGCGGCGCCGCGATTTCCTTGCGCGGCCACGGCAAAAGCGAAGGGCTTGAAAAAATCAATAGTTTCGGCATTGCCGATTATCTTGAGGACATCGAAGAAGGCACAAAGCTTTTCGATCAGACGCCCATTCTCGTCGGCCATTCGATGGGCGGCTATCTTGCGCAAAAATATGCGCTCGAGCGGCAGGTCAAAGGGCTTGTCCTTTTATCTTCGCCGTCGCTCTTGGGGCTTCAGGGGTCCGTGCAGCACACCGCTACGCACAGGCCGATGTTGGCCATGCAGTTGGGGTTGTTGATGTCGCTGGGGCCCGCTTATGCGGACTTGGACGTTATCAGCGACGCTCTTTTTTGCGACCACAAGGGCGCGGAAAGCATGAAGGCGCATCTTGAGCCGCCTCAGCAGGAATCCTCGCGCTTTTTTGTCGAAGCGAACTGGCCCGACTTTAGAACGCCTAAAGAGTACGTGCCGACTCTTGCGCTCGGCGGGGATAACGACGCTTTCGTGCCCGAATTCGAGTTCAGGTACGAAGCCCATTTCTGGAAAGGCAAAAGCAAAATTCTTCATGGCGTTCCGCACGGCGTTATGTTGGATTCGTGCTGGACTGAGGTGGCGGGGGAGGCTATGGGCTGGATGGGGCACCTCTTCAATTAAGCGATCCTGGGCTGCAAACCGCGCTTTTTTTGATTTTTGCTGCTCACGTACGGCAGGGTACGCTCCACACAAAAATCAAAAAAATCACGATTTTCGCCTCAGGCTTACTTAATTGAAATATGTTGGTTTTTGGCCAATTGACCTCCAAAAACCCCTTTAAATCGCAACTATTTGACACTTTACCCCTTTTTCGCCTATAAGCGGCGCCTCTTCCCGAGAAAGCGTTGTGGGCTGTTGGAGCTTACAACCGTTTCCTGCGAAAGCCTGGAAAACTATCGGGACAAACAAAAAAGGATAAAAAATGACAAAGCGTCTCGAGTCTAAACATAAAATTGATCGCCGTTTAGGCGGCAATATTTGGGGCCGTCCCAAGAGCCCTCTTAACAAGCGCGACTATCGCCCCGGCCAGCACGGCCAGCACCGCACAAAGCTTTCCGACTATGGCGTCCAATTGCATGCCAAGCAGAAGTTGCGCGGCTACTACGGCAACATCGGCGAACGTCAGTTCCGCCGCTATTATCAGGAAGCCATGCGCCGTAAGGGCAACAACGGCGAAATCCTCATCCAATTGCTTGAACGCCGCCTCGATGCCGTCGTCTATCGCATGAAATTCGTCGCGACGGTTTTTGCCGCGCGTCAGCTCGTCAGCCACGGCCACGTTTTGGTCAACGGCAAGCGCGTCAACATCGCGTCCTACCAAGTCAAGGAAGGCGACACAATCGAACTGCGCGGCAAGGCCAAGCAGTTCGCGACCGTTTTGGCCGCCGCTGCATTGGCCGAACGCGACGTTCCGGATTACGTCACCGTCGATCACAAGGAAATGAAGGGTACTTTCGTTCGCGCACCGTCTTTGGGCGACGTTCCGTACCCCGTGCAGATGGAACCGAACCTCGTTATCGAATTCTATTCGAGATAATCGAGACACTCAGAATACTAAAAAGCGGGAAGGACAAAAGTCTTTCCCGCTTTTTTATTAAAGGCCGGAACAGGCTCCGCTATATAATTGACTAGTGTTACTATATTCAACGGATCCGTCTCGGTAAGAGGTTCTTTTTTGGCTGATGGTGCAATACCAGCTTCCTGACGAACAGGAAGCTGTTCCCCAAAAAGAAATATCGAAGGTGCAGGAGTGTCCTCCGCAGCTATAATCGGGGCCCCGGCACCATCCTCCCAGGCTCGTACTGGAGCCTTGGGAGCCTGTGCCGAGGTTGATATTAAAGGTTCCAAAGCAACCGCCCGAGCATCCGACATTAGCCACGCAGTATTTTGAAACTCCGGGGCATGGCTTCGGCGGTTCCACATAGACTTCTTTGGTGACGGTAACGACAGAAGGAGTCGGGGTGACGCAAGTAACCGTGCCATTGGATATCGCCTGCACAGCTTTTCCCGAGGGGCAGATGATGTTGGGCGTGTTTGTTTTTGACATGGCCTTCCAGACAAGGTCGCTTTTATGCCCCGTTGTGTCGCAGTTCTGAATGGTTCCGCAGACGCAGGCGATAATATTAATATTGTCGGTATCCATTCTGGTTGCGCCGACGCTGTCGGGACACGACGTTCCGACTAAGGACGCTGCGTGAGAGGCTGATGAAAGCGATAAGAAGACTCCGCAAATAAAGATCCAAACCGAACGGTGCATACGTGTCTCCTGCCAAGAAAAAAAACAAAAATTACATGTCGCCGTTGCAGACAAAACTAGAGACCGGAACAAGCGCCGCTATACAATTGGCTGGTGGATGTACCTGTAATCTGACCGTCTCTGTATTCAGTTCTTGTTTGGGAAATGGAGCAGCTCCAGACGCTTGATGATGTGCATGAGGCTGTTCCTGAAAACGTGATGTTGAAAGTGCAGGAATGTCCGCCGCAGGCGTAGTCGGGGCCGCGGCAGGAGCCGCTGAGAGGCACGCTTGACCCAATGGCCGAGCTTGGAAGGAGGACGTTAAAGGTTCCAAAGCATCCTCCCGAGCATCCGACATTAGCCACACAATATTTTGCCAACGCGGGGCAGGGAACAGGGGGCGTATAGGGAATCTCCTTGGTAACGGTAACAACAGTTGTGGGTGGCGCTTCGCACGTCGCCACGCCGGCGGAAATCGAACGGACGACTTTGCCGGAAGGGCAACTGATATTGAGGTTGTTGCTTTTCGACATGGATTTCCAGATCAGGTCGCTCTTGAGGCCCGTCGTGTCGCAGTTCGGCTTTGTTGCGCAGACGCAAGCGACAATATGCATATTGTCATTATCCATCCTTGTTTCGCCGACGTTATTGGGACATGCCGTGCCAAGCAAAGTAGCAGCGTTTGCTATCGGTGCATAAAACCCGATGAGGAGGACGGCGCAAAAGATCCCGATAAATTTCACATTTTGGCGCATGAAGCGACTCCGTCAATAATGCTCACAAGCGCATAGCCCGCCGGGCAATCGAAAGTCCCATTCGTCAGTATGTCAACGACCATAGATTTCCATACATAATCGGAGGCCGGACAGTTTGGCGTCGATTTACAGACGCAAGTCATGATATTCATGTGATTGTCGGCGATGATGGTTTTGCCGAGCTGAGCGCATGAGGTTCCGGCTGTGGGCGCCGCGAACGTAACGTTCGCGCCTTCGCTCAAGAGCGACAAAAAAAGAAGCGCAAGAAAAAGAGCCGTTTTACGCATGTGACAACGCCAAACAAGGAGCCAAAGCACACGACGATATTCTAGAACGGCTTTTTAGGAATTGAAATGCCTTTGATATTATAGGCCAACTTGTTGAATATCCTCCGACTCGGCTTGTGTCGTAGGGCTTTGTTTTGTAGCCTTTCATTCATGGTTTTTGTCAACCGAGGGAGGAACTCGTGGCCTATGATTCCAACAACGTATTTGCGAAAATCTTGCGCGGGGAAATTCCGTGCAAGAAGGCGTATGAAGACGAGTTTGCTCTTGCTTTCCATGACATTCATCCGAAAGCGCCCGTGCATCTTCTTGTAATTCCCAAAGGGCCTTATGCCACGTTTGACGATTTTGCCGCAAACGCCAACGCTGATGAAATTGCCGGTTTTTATCGGGCTCTGGAAAAAGTAATCGCCTCGGCGGCCGATATTTCCAAAGGGTATCGTCTTATTTCAAATGCGGGGCCACATTCGCATCAGGAAGTTCCCCATTACCACGTCCATGTCTTGGGCGGGCGGGATCTGGGCCCGTTGCTTTGTGGATAAAAAATTTTCCGGCGGCGGTTGCTTATTCTTCGTCCGACATCGAACGGATAAGTTCGTATACCTTGCGGCGCTGCTTGTCGTCCTGAATACGATAGTAGGCGCGGATCAGCTCAAGCGTTTCGCGACGGCGTAAAATATCATAGTCGTTTTGCTTGTCCGGCGCGCCTTCAAGAGCCGCTTGCTCAGTGTCGGCAAACCCGGGCTGCGAAGAAACGGAAAAAGATGCCGGAATTTCTTCGAAAAAATAAGCCACGGGAACGGACAGCGTTTTGGCTATCTGGAACAAACGGCTCGATCCCATGCGGTTGATTCCTCGTTCGTATTTTTGAATCTGCTGAAAGGTCAGACCCAAGGATTTGCCAAGTTGCTCCTGACTGAGCCCGACAAGATTCCTGCGCATGCGCAAGCGCGATCCGACATGGATGTCTATGGGATCTGGATTTTCGGAGCGAAGTTGTGCTTTTTTTATTTTCTTTTTATCTGCGGCCGTCATAATTGAATTTCCACGTATGAAAAAAATGCAACAATCAAGAAGCACAACTCTAATATCCGGTTGTATTCTCGTCTTTGTTACTAATGGTGGTAGAGTATTTGGTTTATCAAATCAAGAAAAGACATTTTGACATATATATTTATAGGTTAAAATTTCTGCGTAATTTTATTAGCCTTTTTGCGTTAATTGACAACAAAAGGAAAAAGGCAATCCAAACAAATGTTTCTTTCCATTCTGCGTACAGAGTTAAAGGCATAGCTTCAGGCAAATCGCTATCAATGATGCCTTCCTCATTGACTCCGAGTTTCTTTTCGATGCGCCCGAGCGGATCAATAACGCCGGAAATGCCCGTATTTGCTACGCGAATGAGAGACATTCCTTCTTCGATGGCGCGCACGCGCGCGATGGCGAAATGCTGATAAGGTCCAGTCGAGCGTCCATACCAACCGTCGTTCGTTAAATTAACCATAAAGTCCGGACGATCGGCGGAATCAACAACCTCTCCCGGAAAGATGGCCTCGTAACAAATCAGCGGACTAAAAACCGGCAGGCCGAGAACTCGCAAGCTCCGGACATGCGGCCCCGCCGTGAAATCCGCGCCGCTGGTGGCGATGGCTTGCAAAGGAATGTATTTGCGCCACGGCATAAATTCGCCAAACGGCACCAAGTGAACCTTGTCGTATCCCGCAACCAAGCGCCCCAGTCCGTCGAGCGCAACGAGGGAATTGTAAAAATGCGTTATTCCGTTTTTGTCCAGATCGCGGCGTATCACGCCGGTGATGACGGACGCCGCCGCCGGAATAGCTGCCGCAATTTCTTTGCGACGGAGGGCGTCTTCGCTCAAATAATAGGTCGAGGCGGTTTCAGGCCAGAAAATATGCGTGACGGGTTTTTCTCCTTCAAGGCTCGAGAGATAAATCAATTCTCCGAAGTGGCGGTCGCGTTCGCTCAAGAGCCATTTTTTCTTTTGATCGACGTTCGGCTGAACTAACCGAACACGGACGCCGGGCGCCGTTTCCAACGCCGTCGTTGTAAGGCGGATTTCGCCCCATGCGCCTATGATGGCGAACAGGGCAAGGCTGGCCAGAAGAGCGAGGCGCGGCTGTCTTGATCCTTTTTCCAAAGAAGCGGGCAGGCAGGCCGCGACAATCGTCAGAAGGGTCAATCCGTAAATGCCGACGGCGCTTGTGACTTGCAGAATCGGCAATACGCCCGACCATGCGTAGCCGAGAAGAATCCACGGGAAGCCCGTGAACAAATAGCCGCGCGCGACTTCCGCCAAAAACCACATGAGGCCGAAATTGATTGAGCCGGATAATCCCCGGAGGCCGAGCTTTCGGGCGAGGGCGGCGGCAATGCCGTAATAGATGGCAAAAAGAGCCGGCAATCCTACAACCGAAAAAGGCACCGCCCACCAGAAGCGCTTGATGTCAACGAACATTGACGAGGCAATCCAGTAAAGGCCGAAAACAAAGAAGCCGAAGGCAAAGCCCCAACCCGTCACAAAGGCTTGTCTGTAATTTTGAGTGCCTTGCAGAAGAAAAATGAGGGCAGGCAGGCACAACCACGCCAAGGGGAATAAATTGAAAGGCGGCATGGACAACGCCAAAACGCTGCCGAAGACAAAGGCGGCGAAAAGCCGTTTCCAGCCGGAGACCCGTCTTAAATAGTCCCTGATAGAAGAAACAAATGGATGCGGAAATAAAGTCATGTGCAATCAAAATACAGTGAGACGACAGGACGTCAAACAAAAAAGGTGCATTATGCCAACCGGCGCATGAAGAGACTCGTCTGGGGCACGAGCGGTTGCGACAAGCGAGGCGTACGCGGGACAGAATAAGCCATTAGAATATTGGTTGTTTGGTATTACGCCGACGCTTCGACGCAATGCTTGGAAAACAGGTCGAATTGTCTGCGCAATCTCGGCGGCAAGCGATCCTCGAATTGGGAAAGATAGGAATCAACGGTATTTTTTTCGCTGCATCTTTCCGAAATTTTCGGATCCAGAAGTTCCTTCATGGTTTCGGAATCTATCTCGATGCCGCTGAGGTCGAGGTCTTGGGGATTTGGCAGTAAGCCAAAAAGCGTTTTATTGGCGCCGACTTTGTTGTCAACGCGTTCGCAAATCCATTTAAGAACGCGGCTGTTGTGGCCATAGCCCGGCCACAGGTACTGGCCGGACTTGTCTTTTCTGAACCAGTTGACGCAGAAAATCTTCGGCGCATTTTTCCCGAGCCTGTCTCCCATTTTAAACCAATGGTCGAAATAGTCTCCCATGTTGTTGCCGCAGAAGGGTTTCATGGCCATGGAATCGAAGCGCAGATTTCCGACGGTATCAATGTTCGCAGCCGTCGTTTCCGACGCTAAAGTGGCACCGAAAAAGACGCCGTGATCCCAATCGAGCGCTTCGGTTACCAAAGGAACGGCGCGGGCGCGGCGGCCGCCGAATAAAATGGCGTCAATGGGCACGCCTTCCGGATTGTTCCATCCGTCCTCACAAAAAACGGGGCACTGAGAAGCGCGGGCCGTAAAACGCGCGTTGGGATGAGCTGCGGGCGTTTTGCTTTCGGGAGTCCAGTCTTTGCCTGTCCAGTCAATCAGGTGTTGGGGCGTTTCGCCGTCCATGCCTTCCCACCACACGTCGCCGTCATCCGTCAGGGCGCAATTGGTGAAAATGACGTTATTTTTAATGGTGTTCATCGCGTTGGGATTGGTCTTGAAAGAAGTTCCCGGCGCGACGCCGAAGAAACCGCATTCGGGATTGATGGCGTAAAGCCTTCCGTCGTGTCCTTGCCTCATCCAGGCAATGTCGTCGCCGATGCATTCGGCTTTCCAGCCCGGAAGGGTCGGGGAAATCATGGCCAGATTGGTTTTGCCGCAGGCCGACGGAAAAGCTCCGGTAATGTGATACGTTTTACCTTCGGGGCTGGTGAGCCTCAGAAGCAACATATGCTCGGCCATCCATCCTTCGTTTTGCGCGAGCGGCGTTGCAAGACGCAACGCGAGGCACTTTTTGCCAAGCAAGGCGTTGCCGCCGTATCCTGAGCCATAGGACAGGACAAGGTTTTCTTCGGGGAAGTGGCTTATATATTTTTTGTTGATCGGCGCGCATACCCAATGTTCGTTTCCGGCGCCGGAGCCAACGGCATGCATGCAGCGGATAAACGCTTTGTCCGTCGAAAGTTTATTTAAAATGGCCGTTCCGACGTGTGCCATAATGTGCATATTGGCGACAACATAGGCGCTGTCCGTTATCTGGATCCCGATTTTCGACAGTGGAGAATCCAGATGTCCCATCGAAAACGGAATGACATACATCGTTTTATCCTTCATGCATCCCGCATAAAGACCGAACATGATTTCTTTTAAGGCTTTCGGTTCCATCCAATGGTTTGTTGGGCCTGCATCTTCTTCGCGGGTCGTGCTTATAAAGGTGCGGTCCTCGACACGCGCGACATCGCTGGGATCGGAACGGAAAAGATAACTACCCGGTCTTTTTTTAAGAGGAATGGCTGCGCCGGAGGCGACCATTTGGTTCATCAAAACATTGAATTCATTTTCGCTGCCGTCGCAGACATAAATGGCCTTGGGTTGGCACAAAGCGGCCATTTCCTGCACCCAGGTATTGAGCTCACGATTTTTGAAATTTATTTCCATAATTAATCCTGTTTCTTATACTCTTTCGGTACAGGATCGAAGCCGTATCCGCCCCAGGGATGGCACCGGCAAAGGCGTTTGATCGTCAATATTGACCCTCTGACGGCTCCGTGCAGGCGCAAGGCCTCGTCGGAATAGACCGAGCATGTTGGTAAATAACGGCACTGCTGGCCTAAAAATCTTGAAAGGGTATGGCGGTAAACCCATATCAAAAAACGCAAAAAACGGACGACAAGATCCGACGAATGATCTTTTTTTTCCATTTATATCTTTCCCCCGTCCGAAATACCTGATACTTGAACCCCCATCTTAATCCAGCTCTAAGACTACGTGCAATGAACAATAACATCTTTCTCGCCGTCATTATTTCTTTCGGTATCCTGATTGGCTTTCAGTACCTGTATGTCAAGCCGCATCAGGAAGCCTTGCACACCCAAAGGGTCGTGCAGCAAGTTACGCCCAAGGCCGAAGGCGCATCGGCGCCTGTCGTTTCAACGACGCAAAATTTGCGCGCGCGCGCGGACGTGCTTAAAGACAGCCCGCGCCTTGAAATTGCGACGCCCGAACTTACCGGCTCGATTAACCTGAAAGGGGCGCGGCTCGACGATCTTCTGTTGGTGTCGTATCGGGAAAAAGCGGACAAAACGTCTCCTGCAATTACGCTTTTGTCGCCGTCGGGGTCGGCTCAGCCGTACGGCGCTTTTTATGCGGAGTTCAGCTGGCTTGCGGATTCTCCGTCAACGAACGTGCCTTCGTCGGATACGGTATGGAAAGCCGACGGACAGAAATTGACGCCCGATCGTCCTGTCCGTTTGACGTGGGATAACGGTCAAAGCCTGATTTTCGAACGGACGATAGCCGTTGATGCAAGCGCCATGTTTACGATCACCGATCGCGTGATTAACAAGAGCGGCGCATCCGTAGTCCTGTATCCCTTCGGCATTGTCGCCCGTCAGGGCATTCCGCAAACGGAAAGCAGCGCCGTCGTTCACGAAGGTGCGTTGGGGGTCTTTGGCGGCACGCTTGAGGAATATAAATACAATAGCCTGATAGACGACAAGAAGGTCGTCAAGGAAAGCACGGGCGGTTGGCTTGGAATCAC
>JBAZLX010000040.1:0-13412 GCA_041650075.1 Bdellovibrionales bacterium
TTTGTGACCGGGAACGGAGGCCTGTTGCGCGACTCGCCCCTCTTGCCTTCCAGCGATTCAATCAGAGCCGACTCTTCGCCGCATATATAAGCGCCGCATCCCATGTGGATGTGAATGTCGAAAGAAAAGCCCGCCTTGCCTAAAATATTATCGCCAAGCGTCCCGTTCTTGCGGCGCAAAGCCAGCTTATCTTCAAGAGGCTTGCGCAGGTACGCATATTCGCCGCGCAAATAAACGACGCCCAACGACGCCCCCGTGGCATAACCGGCAATCGTCATTCCTTCGAACACAAGATCGGCCCATTCGGACAAAATAGTGCGATCCTTAAACGTTCCCGGTTCGCCTTCGTCCGCGTTACAGATAACGACCTTGTTTTTTCCGGGATCGTCGGAAGCAATCTTCCATTTCATGCCGGTCGGAAAACCTGCGCCGCCGCGGCCCCTCAGCCCTGAAAGAGTCACCGCCCCAATAACGCCTGCGCGATCTTTGCCCAAAGCCGCCTTCAAGCCGGCATCAGGACGGATCGTCGCAAAAGTAATGTTGTTACGTATGGTCATTGTGATTTCCTTTACTCGAGAGCTCCGGGGCGCTCGCATAAATTTTCTCGCAAGCTTCGATGATCTCATGCACCTTATCGGGAGTGACCTTCGCGAATACCTGCTCGTTCACAAGAATGGCAGGTCCCTGATCGCACATACCGACGCAATTCGCCCATTCGAGAGAAAACTTCCCGTCGGGAGTCGTCTCGCCGAATTTAATTCCCAGATCGTTTTGCAGCTGGCGCGCCACGGCTTCTTTTCCCGCCATGTCGCAGCTGATTGTGCGGCAAAGGCGGATAACGAACCGCCCATGATATTTTTCGTTCAAGAACGAATAGAAGCTGACGACGCCGTACACTTCGGCAGGACTGATGGAAAGCCGGTCGGCAACGCACTGCATGGCATAGCCGCTGATGACGGAATGCTGCCGTTTGATTTCCTGCAAAATGGGGATTAACGCATTGCGCTCCGTTCCCCATTGTCCGACAAGAGAGTCGATCTCGCTTTGTAAGGAATTATGCCGGGAGCCGAGTCTGTCCGGAATGGCGGCCTTGGCCTGTGTGTTGGATTGTGAAGACATCAGGATGCCTATATATGAAGGGTTAAACTCGTGAAAACGAGGACAACCGCCCTAGTATCCACGTATGCAAAGACGAACGCGTACAAAGCTACTGAAGCAGACATAGTAAGACAGACATTAACCATAATGTCCGCACTATGAATACCCTCCCCATTAAATTTGTACAACAATGAAAAATTAGGGTTAATTAAGAGTTAAAAAAAACACAATATTGCATGTCGTCATTTCAAGGGCACATGGGGATTATTGTGCAGTGCACTTTTTTTTCGGCTGTTTTTATTCTTCCTACCACACCCCTTCCTTGCTGCATGTATTTGCTCAGTGTATATTGGGTGTACACATGAAAAAACAATATGTTGAAATAGCTCAAAGAATACTTTTTCCGACCCTGTTAGCGGGAATCCTTCTACTTAGCCTCGTCGTATTTGCCGAAATCGGCCTCAACACCGTCGGCAAACTGATGTCCGATATAATTGATAACCATGCGGAACGAACCGTGCTGGCTCTCGGGGCTCTGGATGACATCAACCTTGCGACGATAAAAGAAAAGAACGTGCTGCTGGAAAAAGGCGATGCGCAGGTAGCAAAAAACATACAAGAGTACAGCGATCTGATGCGCACCGGCCTCGAAAAGCTCGGACGGTTGAAAGCCATCACCGATCCCGAAGACATGCCGAAAATCGTCATTCTTACCGATCTTGCGCAACGATATAAAAATCTTGCGGAAGGAATAATCTTTCCTCTCGTCAAGCTTGGCAGGATGGATCAGGCTCATGCCTTGTCGTTTAACCCTGACGAAGGCGGAGGCCGCGCCATTCGGCAGACTCTTCGCGCCGGTCTCGAAAAAGTTGTCGAGACCAACAAGACAGAAATGCGCAACAACCGCCGCAAAGCGGAAATAACAAGCTCGCGAACAAAAGACTCCCTTATTCTCGTCGCGGTAGCGGGTCTTGCCATTGCGCTTGTCTGGGTCTCGGTCGTCCAAATGACGCGCCCCCTCATGAAATCCGACGAAGGCGTTCTCGCCTCGAAGAAGATTGTCCCCGACATCAACGATTCAGCGCCGGACGATAAAGTTGCCGTCATCACGCACGCGCTTGAAATGTTCAAAGACAACGCCGCCGAAGCCAAGCGTCTGGCCGAAGAGGAAGAACAAGACTGCGAGCGTTTGCTGAATTCGATCAAGAAGGACGATTACAGTTGATCTGTTTTATTTCCATATAAACAGGGGCGCCTATCTGCGCGGGAGCGCTGGTGTTTGTGGAAAAAAGCATCCAAAGAAAACATCGTCATGCCCGCGAAGGCGGGCATCCCATTTTCTTTTTTATTTGTTACGAAAATTATTTGGTTTGACTATAAGTCCTTCCAAGCGCGCTGTCCGACACGAACGGATTGCTTTTGCGTTCTTCGCCGAAGGTTGACTCTTCCCCGTGTCCCGAAATGAATCTGACGTCGCCCAAGGGCCACAATTTCTGGGTGATTGAATGTATCAAGGCGTTATGGTCGCTATGCGGAAAGTCGGTACGCCCGATAGAGCCGTTAAAAAGCACGTCGCCGACGAGCGCAAAATTGTTTTCCTCGTTGTAAAACACGATATGGCCGGGCGTATGTCCGGGACAGTGAATAACCTGCCACGTCGTCTCCCCCATGGTGACGGTATCGCCGTCTTCGAGCCAACGGTCGGGATCGAAGGAATCCATGCCCCCAAGTCCGTAAAACGTGGCGTGCTGCGGAATATTGTCCACCCAGAAGGCGTCGTCCTGATGCGGGCCTTCGATCGGCGCCCCCGTTCTGGCTCTCAGTTCGCTTGCGCCGCCGCCGTGGTCCAGATGCCCGTGCGTGACCCATATTTTCTCGACCGTAAGATCGTGTTTTTTGACTTCGGCCAAAATGCGATCAACTTCTCCGCCTGGATCGACGACGGCGCATTTCTTCGTCTTGTTGCACGCGACAATCGTGCAGTTCTGCTGAAAAGCCGTAACAGGCACGACGTGGGTGGTGATTGTTTTAAACGACGCCATTATGACGCTCCGCCCCTCAAGTGTTTCAGCGCGCGATAGAGAAGTTTTGCGCCGTCTTCCGACATAATGGATTCCGGATGGAATTGGAATCCCATAAAGCGGCCGCCCTCCATGGCAATAATACGTCCCGTTTCGTCCGTGTCGAAATTGATGTCCTTGCGGGCTTTGGCGTTTTCGTTAAACACGGGCGAAAAGGAATTATAGAAGCCGAGGCGGTACTTTTCGCCCATCAATTCTACAATGCGTTGCATGCCCTGCGTCGAATGCAGTTGCCTTTCGACATCGATCTTTTTGTACACGGCCAACGCCTGATGCCCCAGACAAATGCCGAGCATGGGTTTCCGGCGGGCATCCATATCGCCGATGATGTCCTGCAACCTTTTCATGCGCGGATGAGACATATCGGTGGGATCGCCGGGGCCGGGGCCAAGAATAATAATGTCGCTGTCGTCTGCCGCCGGATTAAAGGCGAGGCTATCCACGACGGATATTTCCGCCCGCATGGTGCGCAGAATATGCCCCACCATATGCGCGAAGTCGTCTTCGTTGTTGAGGATCGTAATCTTCAGCTTGTCGAGCGAAGGCGCGCCTTCGGCATGAGGGTCTTGGCGGTTCATCCAGAAGGCCGAAAGTTTTTCATTCCGCGCGCGCAAGACGGGTTCGACCTTTTGGCACAGGCTTTCCGTCAGGTACGTTTCCTGAAGCTGGGCAGCGCCCGTCAGAAAGCCCAAAAGGCCCATGGCTTTCGCGCGGGATTCCTTGGCCTCGTTGTCGGGATCGGAATCCCGCACAAGTCCCCCGCCCGCCTGAACGCGGAATTTGCCGTTGCCGTCAATCTCGGCGCAGCGGATCAAAATGGCGCAGTCCAGATCGCCGTTCGGCGCCTCCGTGCGCGGATTGGAATAGATCCCTATTTCTCCCGCGTAATAACGCCGCGATTGCGTTTCGTATTTATGGATAATGCGAGCCGCGCTTTCCATAGGCGATCCGACCACCGTCGGCGCATGAAGCGTCCGGCGCAACGCCGCCATCGTATCGCGGCCTCTGCGCCCGACAAGGCGGTATTCCGTATGCACGACCGCGCCGATTTCGCGCAAGAACGGGCCTTCGATGTCGCCGCCGTCGGGGCAAATAACGCCCATAATCTTCATCTCTTCGTCAACGACCTGAAACAGCTCGTTGATCTCTTTGGGGTCGGCCAAGAAAGCGTCGAGGCGCTTGTCAAACGTGTCGCGTCCCTCTTTGCGCAACGTTCCGGCGATAGGAACCATGATGGTTTCGTTGCCGCGCACTTCAAGATGCCGCTCGGGCGTCGCGCCGACGATAAACTGGCTTCTGGATTTATCGGCCGGATGAATATTGGCGAAAAGAACCGCCATGTACTGCCCGCGCTGCCTCAGGATTTTGCGATAGACGCTTAATGCCACGGAAACATCGAACGCCTCGATCTGCCCCGAAAAACTGCGCGCCAATGTCGTCTGAGAAGCATTGCCCCGTTCGATTTCATTTTTTTGAAAGTCATGAACAAGAGAGGCATACTCTGAATCCGAAAGAGAAGCCGTAATCTCTCCGTCCCAATCAATCTGGTTTTCCGGCAATTCGCCCGCCAGCTTTTCCGCCGGAAGGCTCAAAGACGTTTCGATTTCCATGGCAAGGATCGGCTCGTCTCCTCTCGCCTCAAAGCCCCGCTCCCTGATGACCCGGTAAGGCAAGGCGAAAGCGACGTCGCGTCCGCTTTTGCGCGCGAGCGCGTGAATGTCTTCTATTTTGTCGAGAGTATGAACCGCGCCCTGAACGCATTGCACGCGACCGTTTTTCTCAATCAGCGCAAAAGGCCGTGTTGTATCGAAAACATCAAAAAACATTTATCCACCGCGAACTTGTTCTCTGGCTTTTCTTTCAAACCAGGAATATTTGAAACAACGATAAACGCCATAAAGGCTGATAAGCCCCCACACGATATTGCACATAAAAGCGGCAATATTCCAATCGTACATAAGGGAATAGATGATCATCAGCGACCCGACAAAGTTTCCCATGGAATAAGCCATTCTCTTGGCAAACTCGCGATGCCACTGGACACGCGCATAGTAATAAACCGAGATAACGACCCCGAGAATTCCTACAAGATCGGGCCATGCCAGCTTGCATACGATATCAGTTAGATTTATCATCTCATTGCTCCAAAAACCCGCTATGGACAATACATAAGTATGCCATAGTTAACGTATTATAACCCAAATCAGGTGTTTTCTCATATATAATGTGAAATCATAGTGCGGTAACCAGTTATGACGTCGCCTCTTACATCGCAACCGATACCCTACGATGCCAACGACCTCTTCGCCAGAGGCGTCGCCGCTCAGGCTTCAGGAAATCTGGTTACGGCGATCCAGGAATGGCAACATGTGCTCGATCTCGACCCCCAGCACGCGCCGACGCTTTATAATCTGGCCGTTGCCTCGGTTTTGACGGGAGATGAAGCGGGCGCTGCGGAATATTATGAGAAATTGCTTGCATTTCAGCCCACACACAGGGACGCTCTTTTCAATCTTGGCAACCTTAGAAAACGCCAACATCTGGATTTAGAAGCCAAAAACCTTTTCCAGCGCCTGATAAGCGCCCACCCGAACTTTTCCTCCGGCTGGGTCAATCTGGCCAAAACCTACTCGGATCAAGGCGACCCGAAGACGGCAAAGCAGCTGCTTCTCAAAGCTCTCTCCATTGACCCTTCCCATATCATCGCGCACTGGAATTTATCGCATCTTCTTTTGCGTTCCCATTTATGGGAGGAAGCCTGGCGCGAGTACGAATGGAGATTGCAGATTCCATCCTGGTTCAAGCCCCCCGTCAAAGCGCCGTCATGGAAGAAAAACGACCCGGCGAGGCGCATATTGCTATGGAACGATCAGGGAATAGGCGACGCCATCCAGTTTCTGCGCTATCCCCGTTTTCTGGCCGAGTTGGGACACGAAGTTTGGGTTCTTGTCCAAGAGGGGATTAAATCCATAGCCGCGACGGCGCCCGGCGTAACGGGCGTTGTCGGCCCCAACGATATATTTCCGGAATTCGACGCTCAGGCGCCGCTTCTCAGCATGCCGCATCGCCTCGATATGCCGAATCCGCTGGCTGTTGGAAATGCTCCCTATCTATCGAGCGCAAAGTCGCTGCCCCTGCCCCACAGGTCGGGACAACTGGCCGTGGGACTGGTCTGGGCAGGCAATCAGAAATTAAAGCGCGACAACTACCGAAGCGCGCCGCTTTCTTCCCTCAAAGCTCTCTTTAATATCGAGGGCATTGACTGGTACAGCCTCCAGTTCGGCAAAGCGCGCGACCAGATTCACGAACACAACCTTTCGGACAAGATTGTAGACATGTCTCCAATGCTGCACGACTTCTCGGATACGGCGGCTTTGGAGCTTGATCTTATCATCAGCGTAGATACAGCCA
Organism: Bdellovibrionales bacterium; assembly: GCA_041650075.1. Lineage (GTDB taxonomy): Bacteria > Pseudomonadota > Alphaproteobacteria > UBA9219 > UBA9219 > CAIXLI01. Next base: position 6,591 of record JBAZLX010000040.1, read on the forward strand.
CAGCTCATCTGGCTGGAGCTATAGGACGTCCCTGCTGGATTATGCTGCCGACAAATCTCGACTGGCGCTTTGCGGACAACGAAATGGTGCGCCTTTGGTACACATCCATGCGGCCGTTCCGGCAAACGCGCGCGGGAGATTGGGAAGGCGTCGCGGCCCTTATCGCAACCGCGCTGAAAGACGAATTGGCCAAAAAAAATCGCCGCACCGATTTTTCATCGGCACGGCGATAATTTCTGTCAGCCCTTAATTACTGAAGCGTATCGCAGGGCGTTACCTCATTGCACTGAATAAGGGGCGTGATGCTCGCATTGCCGCCCGCCTTGGGGCTCAGGTCGGCAAGGTTGCCCATATTGCCGCCCGCCTTGGGGCTCAGGTCGGCGAGATTGCCGACGGGAACGTTACCGCCTGCAGCAGGAGCCAGATTGGACAGGCTTAAAGGCGTATTCACGATCGCGAGAAGCGTGCCATAGGGGCCTCTCTTCACGTACGTCTTTGTGCGCAACAGCAGATCGTTAGGAGGCGGCAAGTCTTGCGTGACCTTCAACGTGCCCAGAACGTAGGAGAACGTGTAACCGTTCACGCCCGTCAATCCCGACAAGTTGATAGGATACGATCCCACGGCTGCCGAGGCCGGCGATCCGACGGACGTAATGCTCATCGTGCCGGTAGTCGCCGTGAACAATGTATCGGGCAGGAAAGCGTTAAGTACGCCTTCGGACAACCCTTCGGTCGTGTAGGAATCGTGCGCCACTTCGGTCGTGTAGTCCACGCCGAACGCTTTGGCGAGGTCTCCCAGAATGACCTTGACCCTCATGGGAACGGCAAAAACATAACGGTCGCCGGATTGCGGCAACGTGGTTCCGTCGTAAACGGTGTGCCAGATAGCGGTGTTGTTGCTATTCAGATTGTCGAAGATATCGCCTACGGGACTGTAGCTGTAAACCAGCCAACGGCCGTTCGGAGCCGAAAGAGCGCCGGAACCGGCGTAATTCTTGAACGTGCCCGCGCTGGCAGCCAGAATAATGGCTCTTTCGCCCGCATTCGTGCTGACGGCGCCGCCGCCAACCCCGATTTCAATATTCCCGTTGACGGTGTGCGCGAGCAGCGTGCTGTCGCCCATCGTCTGCATGCCGTTGATGTGGATGTCGCCGGTATAGTTCAAGAACCGGACATCTGCTCCCGGATTGTTCGCGTTCCAATCATAGGCGCGCGCCGTTATCAGACCGGTATCGACCGTGGTATTGCCGACGGTGATGCTGCTGGCTCCGATAATATCCTTCAGGATGGTATCCGTGATCTGAAGCTGGCTCGTCGTGTCGGCAATGCCGGCAACGCTGATAGTCGTGCTCGGCGTATATGGCTCAAAAGAAACGTCAGCCATCGTGAAAACGCGGGCGGTGTCGTCCATCGTTATTTCATCGGTGATGAAGGAGATGTCTCTCCTATCGCCATCTTTACCTTCTACATTCTCTTTTCCAATCGTGGCATATTCGGTAACGATGATGCCGTAATTATCGTGAACTTCAGTGCCGGTGCCGCCGCCGATGCCCGTAATCGTGATTTCGCCGTCGATGTTAACCACGCGCGCAGAATCGGTTACGAAAACGCCATAATTGTGTCCTCTGGCGTCTTCTTCCTCGGTTCCCCCGCCATAACCCGTGATGTCAATATCGCCTTGATCGGAAGCAACCCTTGAGCCCTCGCCAGTAATATAGACGCCATAGTTGTAGCCGCATCCGTTGCCGCACCCGCCGCCCCAACCCGTTATGTCAATATTGCCGATCGTCGAAGAAACGTCAGCGCCGCCGGACACCATAACGCCGTGGTCATGGCTGCTTCCTACGGTAGATTCCGTTCCTCCGCCATGACCTTCGATCGTAATCAAGCCCGATGTGGAAGATACCATTGTTTTCGCGCCTTCAATCAAGACGCCGATATTGCTGCCGGCGCCGGGGGTCAAAGGACTCCGGTATCCTGCGCCATTGCCGCCCGTGCCATTGATAGTAATCGTTCCTTCGCCCGTCGTATTAATGACAGACCCGTTCGTAATATGAACGCCGTAGCTTTCCTTCAACAAGGGTTTGGCAGCTACGCCGTTATATCCGTAGCCTTCGATTGAAACTCTTCCGGTTCCGGCGTCAATCGTCGTATTATCAAGAGAAACGCCGACTTTATGAATATTGGTTTTGCTCTTGAAATATCCGCCGGTGCCGGTCACGGATATTTCGCTGCCCTGCGCCGTGATCGTCGCGTTTTTCATTTCAACGGCGTCGGCAATCAGAACAACCTTGCTGTGCGCCGTCGTCGTTCTGTTGGCTTCGATGATGCCGTCCATATTGATCAGGCCGTCAACGACGCCTTTGGCCGCATCCGCCGTAATCTGAACCAAACCGTCGTCGGCGGAAATCTTGCCGCTGTTTTTGGCCAGCAACTCGCTGACAGCGCCGTTGGTCGCCAATTCCGTCAATCCGTCGCCATAGAAATCCACCGCGAACGTGTCGCCGGCTTCAAGATGAACTTTTCCCGCCGTGGCCGTAATGACGCCCGTTGAACCGTTTTCGACGCTCGGCGCGACAAGCGCGGCGAGGCCGCTGCTGTTGACTGAATCCACGGTAATGGCGCCGTTATTGACGATTTTAGCGGAAGGATCGATTCCCTGCTTAAACTTGGTTTTGAAATTATTGTTTTCATCGAATCCCGAGTCGTAATCGCTCGTCGTGGCAACAAGGCCGCCGACGGAAACCGTCGAACCGGAATTGAAATTGATTCCTCTTTGATTGATAAGGATGAGATTGCCGTTCGCTTTCAGCTTACCGCCAATTTGCGAGGCGCTTCCCTGATTGATGCGGTTGATTGTGATGGAAGAAGAATTCAGCTGTTGAAAATCGACAGTGCCGTCGGAACTGATATCAAAGCCCGTCCAGTCGATGATCGCGTTCTGCGTCGTATGAGATATCGTTTTCGTGGTGCCCGCGATATCGGTCGTGATTGACCCCGCTCCGCCCGTGAAAGTGCCGCCTGTCGGAAGAGTCGTCGCCAAAGCAGGACATGCCACCAAAACGGCGGTCATAAGACTGGCTGCGCCGATAAAATTCTTCGAACAATTCTTTATCATGACAAAACTCCTGCCACTAAAGGGAGCAAAAAAAACATTAACAGAATGCCAAGGGACAATGAAGGGTGAATATGGGCTTGGCAATACGGAAAAAATACTTTCATGTCATAAGGTAAGAAAGAATTATCGTGTCCTAACAGCATCATTTACATCGTGTTTTCGTTTCTATAGACTAGCGCCGCTTATATTAATCCACAAAAATATTATTAACGTTGAGGGGAAGACCCGATGCTCCGTGACGCCATCAATCGCAAGTATGCTGTCCTTTTTCTGAGCATCGCCGCTCTTGGATGCATCTGCATATCCGAAGCTTCAGCCGCCGTCCAGGTTCCGAGCTCCACGGGTCCCGGCCTTGTCGAAAAAAGACTGACGAAGACGCCGAAAGCCGCGCCCAAGGTTGACCTGAACGTCCCTGCGGGAGAAGACCAGCAAAAAGAAGTTCCCGAAAAAGAACGCGCCCAGTTAAGCAGCCAGAAGTTTCCGCTGAAGAAAGTCGTCTTCGACGGCGCGACCGTTTATACGAACGCCGAGCTTGAACCTCTTTATCAGGACAAGATCGGCAAGACCGTTTCGCTCCTCGACGCAAAAATCATCGCCAATCAGGTCACCGCGTTCTATCGCAATAACGGCTACATCCTTTCGCAAGCCATCGTTCCGCCGCAGGATGTGACGAAAGGCACGCTAAAAATCCGCGTTGTCGAAGGCTTCATCAGCAAAGTTACCTATCAGGGCGATGTCGAAGCCGAAGGCATCAGGGAACACCTCGATAAATATTCCGCAAGCATCAAAGCCCAGCGCCCCACCAATCTGAACGAGCTTGAACGCTACATGCTGATCATGAACGACCTTCCGGGCTCGACGGTCACGGGGCTTATCCATCCGTCGGCCTCGCAATTCGCCGGAGCCGATCTGGTTCTGACGGTCAGAAACAAGAAATACGAAGGATCGTATACGTTCGACAATCGCGGCACGCAGTACATCGGTCCCTTCCAGCACACGCTGATGGCGGGCGTCAATTCGATGATCAACACGTACGATCATACGCAAGTCCGTTTTATGACCGTCAATCCCATGAGAGAGCTTTTCCTCGCCGAAGTTCAGCATGACGAAATGCTGGACAACGAAGGAACCAAGCTGACGGTTCTGGCCTCGCACACGCAGACCCGCCCCGGCGACACGCTGAAGAACCTCCGCATCGAAGGCAATTCAGACCTGTTTGAATTGAAAATCAGCCATCCGTTCGAACGCACGCGCAAGCAATCGTTCGTCGTGCGCGGCATCGTTGACGTCCGCAACACCTACGTTGACGTGTATTCGGGAACATCCCTTAACCGCGACCGTCTGCGCGTCGTCCGCGCGGGAGGCACCTACGGCTTCCTCGATGTGTTAAGAGGCAGCAACTCGTTCGACGCCATGCTGAGCGAAGGTTTCAATATTTTCGACGCCACGGACACCGGCTCCGACAGATCGAACGCCATCGGCTCCAGCAATTTCACGAAAATCAACGTTGATTTGTCGCGCCTGCAGCCCCTGAAAGGCGGCTTCTCGCTCTTTGTCGGCGCGACGGGGCAGTATTCGTTCAATCCGCTTCTGACCGACGAACAGTTTACGCTGGGCGGCGCGGATTACGGGCGCTCCTTCGATCCGGCGCAGGTGATGGGCGACAGCGGCATCGCCGGAAAAGCCGAAATCCGGTACGATGAATTTGTCAGCGAACTGTACTTCGAATCCTACCAGCTTTTCGGCTATGCGGACGTCGGCGAGGCATGGACGCGCGGCGCGGCGAACAGCGATTTAAGCATGGCTTCGGCGGGCGTCGGTTCGCGCTTTAAATTCACGGAGAATTTCTACGGCACTCTCGAAGCGGCCTTCCCGCTTATGTGGCCGAAGCCCGACACGACCGATTACAGGTCGAACCCGAGAGTCTTCTTCTCGCTGACGGCCAAGTATTAGGGTCTGCGCGCGGGCTCAAAAGGAACAAGCTTCGCGATCTCTTCCCTGCCCTTGCGGTTTTCGATGTAATCTGCCAAGGCAACGACCACGCGGCGATCGAACTGCGTGCCGATCTCGCCCAAAAGATTTCTGAGCGCCTGATCCTGCCCCAGAGCCTTTCGGTAGGCGCGAACGCTGATCATGGCGACGAAGGCATTGACGACGGCGATGATGCGCGCCGTGACAAGAATATCCTCGCCCTTCAGCTTGAGCGGCCCCGTCCCGTCATAGCGTTCCTGAGCCTGGCGCAGCGTATCGACCACGGGGCCGTCGAACTCGATTTTTTCAAGCAGCTTGATGCTGCCCTGTATGGATTCCTGAATTTGCTTGATCTCGTCCTCGGTCAGCGCCGTCGGCTTCGTCAAAACTTCGCTCGGCACGACGATCTTGCCGATGTTCATCAATCTGCCCGCGACTTCCGCCACTTCGACGCGTTCGCGCTCCAGCCCCATGCCCGACGCCACGGCGCGGGCGATAAACGCCACGCACGACGAATGGGACGCGGCATAAGGATCGCGCCTGTCCACCATCGTGACGAGCATGTCAATGACCTGATGGAGGATGCGCACGCGATGATCGCGCTCGTTGACGATCTCGGTGACGTCCTGATCGATCATCAAAACGCCGGGAGTCGGCACCTGAAGCCCTTCGACGGGAACGTGCGGCAAAGGAATGTGTTCCGAAACGACAAACTTACCGCCCGGCCCTGTGCCCAAAGACCATGAACGTTTATAAGTCTTTTGCTGCACGAGCGCGACCTTGTTCGCGTCTTCGTATTCCTTGGCGCGCGCCGCGCCCATCAGCGCGGAAAGCGTTTTTCCGGCAACGTCGGACGTCATCAGGCGGAAAGCCTTGGCGGCCTTGGCGTTGGCAAAGCGGGCGATATTGTCGCGGTCAACGATAACGATGGGATCCGTCTGGTTGTCGGACACGACCCTAAGAAGCTTCTCCTGCGCCGCCGACCGCGCGGCCATGCGCTGGGATTCCAAAGAAAGCAAAAGCGTCCGGCGCGACGTTCCGTAATACCAGACGGAAACGATGCCGCCGATCATGGCCAGAAGCGCGAAAAACAGGCTGTATTGAATTTGCCGCAAGCGAACGTCGCTTTCGCCGAGCGCCTGATCGCGATCGACGTGAAGAAGCATGACCCACGGCGTCTTGGCGATTTCACGGCTGGTCATCAGGGTCGGACGGGACTCGGCGTTCTTTTTCATCGCAAAGGTGCCGGGAGATTGAAGCGCGAAAGCGGCGTCAAGATCGGGCGTGTTGAGCGCCAGAAGAGGCGCCGCGTCTTTTTCGTTTTCCTGCGGAGAAAGGTAGGCGACGTTTTCGCCGTCTTTGCGCAACAGAACGGCTTCGAGCGTTTTGTCCGCATTGCCGGGCTGACGAAGAAGTTTATACAAATCGTCGCCGACGATCTTGACGGCAACAAGGCGGCCAAGCGGACGTATCGTATCGCCTTCGGTCTGAATAGGATAAATGGGCAGGACGAAGCCCATATGGTTCTTGCCGTCGGCAGATGCGAAAATATCGAGAAGGCTTGCCTCTCCTTCGGGAACGGCCTCGACCTTGCGCGCAAGCGTTTCGTCCAGAACGGGCAACCCTACCGTCGAAACGATAACTTTTCCATGCGTGTCAACGATCGCCAGACCGACGCCCGAGGATGTGGCGACGCTCGCGTTGATGGACGACAATTCTTTGGACACACCCGC
>JBAZLX010000041.1:0-12855 GCA_041650075.1 Bdellovibrionales bacterium
ATCTATGACTGATACCTCTGGCTCTGAATCGCACGATCAGGATTTGGACACATCGTCAGAGAGCGCGGCAGTACAGGACGTTCAGGAAACGACGACAGAAGCTCCGTCCGAGTTCGAATTTTCCGACGAGGCTTTGTCGGAAGGACAGGTTGAAGAGCCTCCTACTAAACGTGCCGCTTTTTTGCCCATCGCCGCTGCTGTTGGTGGTGTTCTTTTATTGGGCTCCGTCGCGTGGTGGTCGTTGAAAGAAGATTCTTCTTTCTCCCTTTTGTCTTCGATCGATACCGCAACAAGCGCTTTGTCTTTGCCCTCGCAACCCGTTCCGTTCCGCCCCGACGAAAAGAAATCAGCCGAATTAACGCCTTTAGCTCCGCAGCCTTCGTTGATGACCGACGTCGCACCCAAAACGGATTCCTCGGCTCAAAAAGAAATGGTTGCTCCGGAATCTCCTTTGGGAGCTTCATCCAGCGCGCTTCCTTCTCCACAAGAAACCGTTCCCTTGGCTAAGCCCGTTGAGCCTGCCATACAAGCCTCTCCTGCTGCGGAAAGCGTTCCTACCTTTGCTGCCTCAGCGACCACACAAACCAATCCCGATGTTGAGCAGCGCATAACCGCGCTGACAGCGCGCGCAGAGGAATTACAAAAAGCGCTTGATCTGGCCAACCAGCAATTAGAGAAGGCAACCGCCGCGCGGGACACCGCAACAGCGCAAGAAGCAGCGGCAACGGCCTCTGCAAAAGCGTTGCAGGAGAAGATTGTTGCGCTTGAACAAAAACTTAGCGCCTCTTCCATTAAAGAAGCCACGGCTTCGGCCAAGTCCCCAGAAGAACAGGTTGATAAGACAGGACAAAAGCCGACCGCTGAGGCCACAACAACCAACACCGCAGATGAAGTCCCGTCGTCCAGCACAATTGAAAGCGCGGACAAAGTTAAAGAAAAACCCGTTTTGGCAACCAAACAGAAAGCCGCTCGTAAAAGCATTCGCAAGACAACCAAAGCCCCCTCGCAAGCAAAGCCTGTTAGCTCTTTGGTTTTGCGCGCTGTTTCGTCAGGGCGTGCTTGGGTTGCGAAAAACACCACGTCCTCCGAACTCACGGAGGTTATTGTCGGCGATACTGTTGCAGGAATTGGCACGGTTAAAGCCATCGAGCAGCAGGGTGGCAAATGGGTCGTTCGCGGCACCAAAGGAACGATTCAGTAAGCCTTTTCAGGAAAGAACAATGGCATTAACTCCCCCGGCTTCCTCTTCGCCGGGGGTTTTGCGTTTATGCCAAAGGAATAAGCCGCTAGCTCTTGCATTTTTGCCTTAAAACCGCCATTTAAGAGGCACAATAACTGTATGTGTTTCCTTGACCGTTGGCCCCATAATGATCTCCTCTTTCATCCGCAGGCTGTTTGGCTCTCATAACGACCGAGTCCTGCAAGCACAAGCCCCCCTTATTGCCCGTATCAACTCGCTCGAGCCCCAATTCAAGGCCTTGTCTGACGAAGCCCTGCGCGCCAAAACGGACGAATTTCGCTCCCGCTTAGCCACAGGAGAAACTCTCGACTCCCTGCTTCCGGAAGCTTTTGCGACCGTTCGTGAGGCCGCCTGGCGCGTATTGGGGCAAAGACCTTTCGACGTGCAGCTGCGCGGGGGTATCGTTCTGCATCAAGGCAAAATTGCGGAAATGAGAACCGGCGAAGGAAAAACTCTGGTTGCCGTTTTGCCAAGTTATTTAAACGGATTAGCCGGAAAAGGCGTCCACATCGTTACTGTTAACGATTATCTGGCTCGCCGTGACAGCGCCTGGATGGGAAAGATTCATAATTTTTTGGGGCTGTCGGTCGGCTGTATTGTCCACGGCCTTGACGATAGTGAGCGCCGCGCCGCCTACGCTGCAGACATCACCTATGGCACCAACAATGAGTTCGGCTTCGATTATTTGCGCGACAACATGAAGTTTGCACAAGAAGATCTCGTTCAGCGCCCTTTCAATTTTGCGGTTGTTGATGAAGTAGACAGCATTCTGATTGATGAGGCGCGAACGCCCCTTATTATTTCCGGCCCGGCTGAAGACTCGTCCGAGCTTTATACGCGGGTTAATGCTCTTATTCCTCAATTAGCGCCGACAGATTACGAAAAAGACGAAAAAGGAAAAACCGTTACTCTTACGGAAGAGGGCAACGAAACAATTGAGCGCCTTCTGGGCGAAGCGGGCCTGTTAGCCCCGAGCGCGAGCGGAGGCCTTTACGATCCCGCTAATGTCACCATAGTACACCACGTCAATCAGGCCTTGCGTGCGCATAAAATGTTCGCGCGTGACGTTGATTATATCGTCAAAAACGACAAGGTTATTATTATTGATGAATTCACTGGCCGCATGATGGAGGGTCGCCGGTTTTCCGATGGGCTGCATCAGGCGCTTGAGGCCAAGGAGCGTGTTTCGATCCAGCGTGAAAATCAGACTCTTGCAAGCATTACATTTCAAAATTACTTCCGCCTATATCCCAAGCTTGCCGGCATGACCGGCACGGCCTTGACCGAGGCGGCCGAATTTGCCGAAATTTACGGGCTGGATGTCATCGAGGTTCCGACAAACGTTCCCGCCATCCGTGAAGATTTGAACGACGAAGTCTATGGTACGATGGAAGAAAAGAACGTAGCGATCGTAAAGCTTATCGAAGAGTGCCGCGCGCGCGGGCAGCCAACTCTCGTCGGAACGGTCTCTATCGAAAAATCCGAGTTTCTGTCAAACATTTTGAAGGGCAAAGGCATCCCGCACAACGTGCTCAATGCGCGCTTTCATGATCAGGAAGCCGCCATCATCGCACAAGCGGGCCGTCCGGGCGCTATAACGATTGCCACAAACATGGCAGGACGAGGCACGGACATTCAGCTTGGCGGCAACTTCGAAGCTCGCCTTGCGGAGCTTTCGGCAAACGGAGAGCCCGATGAAGCAACTGTTGCCGCTCTTCGGAAGGAAATTGACGAGGCTCGCGAAAAAGTGCGCAAAGCCGGGGGGCTCTATGTCATCGGGACAGAGCGCCATGAATCGCGCCGCATAGACAATCAGCTGCGAGGAAGATCCGGTCGTCAGGGCGATCCGGGTGCCTCTATGTTTTTCTTATCGCTTGAGGACGATTTAATGCGCATTTTTGGCGCACATAATCAAACACAGGCTATTTTGGCAAAGCTTGGCCTGCGCGACGGCGAGAAAATTGCTCATCCGTGGATCTCCACGGCGCTGGCAAAGGCACAACAAAAGGTCGAGGCGCGCAACTTCGATATCCGCAAAAATCTGCTCAAGTTTGATAACATCATGAATGACCAGCGCACGGTTATTTATGAACAAAGGCGCGAAATTATGGCCGCAGAAAACGTTTCGGACATTATTTGCAGTTTACGGGAAGACGTTATTCACGATCTTGTTTCGCACGCCATTCCTCCGCATTCCTACATCGAACAATGGGACATCGCGGGGCTTCAGGAAGGGATTAAGGATCGCCTCGCTCTCGACTTACCCGTGGCAGAGTGGGCCGCAGAAAACAATATTGCCGAAGTCGAAATCGAAGAGCGCGTTCGCCACGCCGCGGAAGAAAAGCTTAAAGAAAAAACAGCCGTTCTGCAGGAAGGCGCCATGAGGCACGCTGAAAAGGCAGCCCTTCTCGGCACGCTTGATCAGGCTTGGAAGGATCATTTGCTTGCTCTCGACCAGTTGCGCCAAGGCATCCATTTGCGCGGGTACGGGCAACGGGATCCTCTTAATGAATACAGCAGGGAAGCTTTTGGCCTGTTTCAGCTTATGCTTGTTTCTGTCCGCGAAGATGTGACAAGAACCCTCATGCATGCAGGCATGCACTTGCCCTCAATGGAAGAAATTTTAGAGCGGCAGCGCGCAGCGGCAATGACCGAACTTAGCGGAGCAGAGGCCGGAGCCGCCATGCCTTTCGGGGAAGACGTTTCCGTTCCTTCCTCAATTGGACAACAATCTCTCGTTGCCAGCCCTGTTCAACATGCGGCATTTGACCAGTCCAACCCGGAAACCTGGATCAATACGCCGCGCAACGCTTCCTGCCCTTGCGGTTCTGGTAAAAAGTACAAACATTGTCATGGCGCGGTTCGATAGGAGCCCTTCCTTTGTTCCCTCTTGTTTCCATTTTTGCACCCCCAAACTATTCGCGCGCGGCTTTATTATCGTTGGTTGTCTTTGCTTGGTGGCCCTTGGGCGACGCTTTCTTAAAAATGGTCGGAGAAAGCCATGTGCCGATGGGAGAGGTTTTTTTGATTTGCGGCCTTAGCAGCATGGCTGCCATTTTCGTCACGGCCTCTTTGTGCGGAAAGCGTGCAAATTTGCGGCCTCGCAATTGGCGCGGCTTGGTTGCTTTAGGCTCCTGCCAAATTGTGAGTTTTTCTTTCTGGCTTCTTGCTTTGCCTTTATTACCGTTGGGAAATGCCTATATTTTCTCATTTTTAACGCCGATGTTTGTCGCCTGTCTTGCTGTGCTTTTTTTAAAAGAACCTTTGGGATGGAAGCGCGCCCTTTCTATCGGAGCAGGATTTTGCGGCGTTGTTATTGCGATTCAGCCTTCATCTCTTTTCCAGCCGGGAGGGCATTTGCTCGCCTATCTCTTCCTTTTTGGCAACATGCTGGGGTCGGCAACGCAGATGTTTTTGCTTCGCCTGGTTTCAACCAAAGAAAGCTGTGAAAGCACGGTTTTTTATTCGCGTGCAATTTTAGCTTCTTGCGGTCTTTTTCTTTGCTTTATAAACGGGTTTGTCCCTATAGAGCCTTGGGCGGTTCTTGCAATCTGTGGGTCCGGTGTTATTGGAGGCCTTGGTTGGTCTTTGCTTGCTCAAGCATATAAATTTGCTCCGGCATCTTTTGTTGCCCCTTTTCAGTATACCCAACTCGTTTGGGGCGCTTTGGTTGGCTACCTGCTTTGGAAAGATTTGCCGAGCATGTCTTTGGTGCTTGGTTCAGCCGTTATTATCTTATCAAACTTATACAATGTTCGCGACGAGCGCCGGATCAGCCGCACAATGCCTCGTGTAGATTAATCTAAATTGCTTTCGTTAACTCCGGCACGATCTCAAATAAGTCCCCGACGATGCCATAATCGGCGACGGCAAAAATGGGGGCGTCCGGGTCTTTGTTAACAGCAACGATCGTTTTGCTGTCTTTCATCCCCGCCAAATGCTGGATCGCGCCAGAAAGGCCTATCGCAATATATAAATTGGGCGCAACAACCTTTCCGGTTTGACCAATTTGGCAATCGTTCGAGATATATCCGGCATCAACTGCTGCACGAGATGCGCCTATAGCGGCTCCAAGTTTATCCGCCAGTGGTTCGATTATGGTCTTGAATTTTTCTGCGGATTCCAGCCCCCTTCCTCCGGAGACAATTATTGCGGCGACGGTTAAATCCGGGCGATTTGTCTGCGTTTTTTGCGCAGCGATAAAGCGTGAAAGACCGCTATCTTCAACTTCTTCGATTTTTTTTACGGAACATTTTCCGTTTCTGGTCGCTTTATCGAACGCCGTGCTGCGCACTGTAATAAACTTAATTTTATCGGTAGACTTAACCGTAGCTATAGCATTTCCAGCATAAATCGGGCGGACGAAAGTATCCTCGCTTTCGATACCGATAATGTCGGAAATCTGCGCGCAGCCACAAAGCCCAGCGGCGCGGGGAAGAATGTTTTTACCAAAACTTGTCGCAGGCGCAAGGATATGTGAATAGGACGGCGCCAGCTTTGCGATTAGCGCCGCCATGTTTTCGGCAAGAAAGCCGTCATACGCAGCGTCGTCCGCATATAAAACCTCAGAGACCCCGCCTACAGAAGCCGCCTCTTGTGCAGCGCCCGAGGCTTCTTTTCCCGCAACAAGAACGGAGACGGGCCGCCCAAGCATCAAGGCGGCTGTTATCGTGTTCAATAATGGGCTTTTTAGGCTCTTATGATCGTGTTCGGCGATTACAAGCGCTGCCATTTTTCTTTCTCCGAAGACTATTTATATAGCTTTTGCTTCATTTTTTAGTTTGTTCACAAGCGTCGCAACATCCGGGACCACCACACCCCTTTTGCGCATCGGCGGCGGGGTTACTTTCAAGATTTGGATTGTAGGGCATACGTCGCCGCCCATTTCCGCGATGGGAATAACTTCGATTGGTTTCTTTTTGGCTTTCATAATGTTAGGAAGAGAGGCAAAACGTGGCGCATTTAACCTCAAGTCTGCGGTAATAACTGCCGGTAGTTTTAGCTCGAGAGTTTCTTGGCCCTCGTCGGTTTCACGGATGACTTTTGCTTTATCACCGGAAATTTCTATTTTGGATACCGCCGCCCCCTGAGCCCACCCTAACTGCGCGGCTAGAAGGCCTCCTACTTGGCCTCCTTCTTGATCAATGGCTTGCTTGCCCATGATAATCAGTTCAGGGGTTTCTTTTTCCACAATTTTTTTCAACGCCCCCACAACGCCAAGGGGCTGAACATCTTTCTCCGAAGACACAAGGATGGCTCGGTCACACCCCAACGCTAACGCCGCGCGCAACGTTTCCTGCGCGACTGGTGCATCAATGGTTGTAACAACGATTTCTGTCGCAACGCCTTTTTCCTTTAGGCGAACGGCTTCTTCCACTGCATTTTCGTCAAAAGGATTCATCGCCATTTTGACGTTTGCCGTTTCAACGCCGCTGTTGTCTGTCTTCACGCGAATGTTGACGTTATAGTCTATGACCCGTTTAACGGTGACGAGAATTTTCATGCCTATTCCTCAAACGGCTGGGTGTTCTTCAGTATATACGGTGTAATCCCTTGATTGACCATTCTTTTTACCAACGTGTTCGCCCGGCTTATTAATTAATACCGCGTTAAGGGCTGTGGAGTATTTTTTTGTTTGGCTTTTGCGGCATTCAATTTATTGGGGGCTTTTCTTTGCGTTTTTTGACCCTTTTCCTCTTTTGTGCCGCGTCCCCTTTCGCATTTTCCGGGAGTGCTTTCGCAGCCTCCTGTGATCCAAAATCGACCGCGCTTTCCTATTGTATCGGACAGCCTTGTGATGAATTTGGCAGAACCGCGCTTGATAAAGACGGACAGCATCTTATGGCTTGTGTTTATAACACAGCCGCCGATCATTCAAAAATCTGGAAAATTATGACCATTAACGTTTTCACGAGCGGAACAACGGCTTGCACAGGAAGCTTGTCCTTGAAAAGCATACTCCACGGCGCGCCCGGTTGTTCGACTCTGTTCGGCAACACAACCATATCATGTCCTAGGGGGCTTAACAGTTTTATAAACGGGGTTCCTGGCTGTGTGCCGTAAGTTTTTATGGTTTTTTCCGGGGCATTATCCCTGATTGTTTTTTTCTAATCGGAGGACGATATGCGTTTTGTTTTTCTTTTCCTTGGCCTTTTCCTCGGCCTGTTTTGGCCAGCCCTTTCCGCTGACGCTGCGCTTTTGGGTCAGACCTGCTCCCCTCGTGGCTTATCCAAGATGGATGACGACGGAACAAACCTTATTGCCTGCGTAAAAGACGCCGCCTCCGGAAAAGACCTTTGGAAAGCCATGACAAACGGCGAGATAAAATGTCCCGCTGGCCAAGTATTAAAAAATGTCGTTGGGGGGCAACCGGAATGTGTTGCTTTAAGTTTTTCTTGTCCGTCCGGCCAGGCGATTACCAACATTTCCAACGGCGTCCCGACGTGCGGTACGGTCGGGCCGAAAGCCTGTGGCGGAACACCGACCGGCGTGCCTACGGTATCCGTCAACCTTGGTCAATATTATTCGTCAAGCCAAGGATACTCTATCCGGTTTTGCGTGGACGGCGCGTGGTATTGTGTTTCTGCCTCAGGCTATTGCAGTACACGGGGGGCCATTCGCGGATGTGATACTACTTTAAACTTCACAAGCGGCCCTTGCTAATAAAAAACGGGCGCCGTTTCACAACGACGCCCGTATTATTTTTAGATTTTTAAGCCTGGGTATTCGTCAAATCTTCGCCGGTGGCTTGATCAACCGCCTTTATTGACAGCTTCACTTTGCCGCGATCATCGATGCCCAAAACCTTGACGCGAACTTCGTCTCCGACCTTCAGAAAATCCGAGACTCTTTCGATGCGCTGCGGCTTGATTTCCGAAATGTGAACGAGGCCATCTCTTGCCCCAAGGAAGTTCACAAAAGCGCCAAAATCAACGATTTTGACGACTTTTCCTGGATAAATCACGCCGATTTCCGGTTCTGCAACGATGCCTTTAATCCAATTAATGGCCGCGTCAGCCGCTTTCTGATCAACAGCGGCAACTTTAATTGTGCCATCGTCTTCGATGTCCACTTTAGCGCCAGTCGTTTCGCAAATTTCGCGAATGACCTTTCCGCCCGTGCCGATAACCTCGCGGATTTTATCCTTCGGGATCGTGAACGACGTAATACGCGGCGCATTCTGGTTGACGCCCTCGCGCGCTGTATTAAGCGCCTTGGACATCTCTCCAAGAATGTGCATGCGTCCTGCTTTAGCCTGTTCAAGCGCAAGCTTCATGATCTCGGCGGTAATGGAGGTGATCTTGATGTCCATTTGTAACGCCGTGACGCCGTTTTCCGTTCCGGCAACCTTAAAGTCCATGTCGCCAAGGTGATCTTCGTCGCCGAGAATGTCTGTAAGAACGGCAAACCCGCGATCTTCCTTGATAAGGCCCATCGCAATGCCCGCAATCGGCGCCGGCATCGGAACGCCCGCGTCCATCAAAGACAACGAAGAGCCGCATACGGTCGCCATTGAAGACGAGCCGTTGGATTCGGTAATTTCCGACACCACGCGAATGGTGTAGGGAAATTTGTCCTTGGCAGGAAGCAACGGATGGATTGCGCGCCAGGCTAACTTGCCGTGGCCAATTTCGCGGCGCCCGGGGCTTCCCATGCGACCGGTTTCGCCAACCGAGTAAGGAGGGAAATTATAATGCAGCATAAAGGGCTCGCGATATTCCCCTTCAAGCGCATCGATAATTTGCTCATCCTGTCCCGTGCCAAGCGTCGTAACGACGAGAGCCTGCGTTTCTCCACGCGTAAAGAGCGCCGAGCCGTGGGCTCGCGGCAGAATGCCCACTTCGCAAACGATAGGACGCACCGTCTTTGTATCGCGTCCATCGATGCGCTTGCCGGTATCCAAGATCATAGCGCGCACATGGTCGTATTTCATTTGTTCAATGGCTTCGGCAATCTGTTTTTCCGAAAATTCTTCTGGATTAATAGCCGCGATTGCCTTTTCTTCCGCAACGGCCAGCTTTGCATACCGTGGCTGCTTGGCCGTTTCTTTGTAAGCAGAAGCAATATCTGCCCCGATTAAAGCCTTAAGTTTGGCTTGCAGCGCCTTCTTGTCATACGCCGGCGGAGGAAGTTCGCGCGGCTCCTTCGCGGCCATTTCTGCCAACGAAATAATCAAGTCGATGACGGGCTGAAAGCTGGTGTGGCCAAAGGTCACTGCGGCCAACATTGTCTCTTCCGAAAGCTGTTGGGCTTCGGATTCGACCATTAGAACGCCCTGTTTTGTGCCGGCAACAACAAGATTTAGTTGTGAGCCTTCTTGTTCGGCAGGAATGGGGTTTAACAAAAACTTTCCATCCTTATAGCCAACGCGCGCCGCACCGATAGGGCCAAGGAAAGGGATCCCCGAAATTGTAAGCGCGGCAGAGCAGCCAATCATAGAAACGATATCCGGATCGTTTTCGAGATCGTGGCTAAGAACAGTCGCAATAACCTGCGTATCGCACAAATAGCCTTCGGGAAACAACGGGCGAATGGGACGATCGATCAGGCGGCTGACCAACGTTTCTTTTTCGCTGGGACGGCCTTCTCGCTTAAAAAAGCCGCCGGGAATCTTGCCTGCGGCAAAGGCCTTTTCTTGATAATTGACGGTAAGGGGGAAGAAATCCTGCCCTTCTTTCGGCTTCTGTTCGCCAACAACGGTGCACAAAACCGTTGTGCCGCCATAAGTAATCAGAACGGCACCATCGGCTTGACGTGCCACACGGCCCGTTTCGAGCGTCAGCATTCTGCCGCCCCATTCGATTTCTTTACGATATACTTTGAACATTGAATGTTCCTCTTTCTTCTTTTGAAGGACCTCGTCCTTCGGTTGAATCCCGTCCGGCCCTATGCCAGACGGCCTTTCATGCTGCTTGTCGCTTCATGAATCTTGTTTGGCCTTCACGCGCAACAACGCTTCCGCCGAACGCCTTTGCGTTGCGGAAGCGCGATGCGATGAGAGCGTGCGTCACTTGCGTAGGCCCAGCTCGTTGATGAGTTTTTCGTAAACGGCAGGCTTGGTCTTTTTCAGATAGCTCAGCTGGCTGCGACGATTGCTAACCAACATCAACAAACCGCGGCGCGAGTGGTGATCCTTCACGTGTTTTTCAAAGTGCGCCGTGAGCTGATTAATACGCTCGGTCAAAATCGCGATTTGAACTTCGGGCGACCCTGTGTCGTTTTTCGCGCGCGCGTGTTTGGCAATGACTTTTTTCTTGTGTTCTGTTGTAATCGACATCGGCATCTCCTTTGTTCAAAAATTAAAAAACGCCGGAACCAGGATGTCGTCCAGTTGTGCCGGCGAACGGGTTTTGTTCGGCTTTTCACGTTCCAGATATAAACCTGTGTGGTTTTTTCTTTAGCCCGATCGCGAACCGTGCGCTCTTATGCACAAAACAGGGCTGTTTTTCCAGAAGATTCTGCGTTTTATTGCTTTTTTGAGCGTTAACTTTTCTAACCTCCTCTTGAAACAAGCAAAATAGACGGATCCGGTCATACCCTGCCGGGTATGTTCACTAAAATTTAAGGTCTCTCCACCATTGTCTTTCGCATGTATTTCGAATGGTATCATTGGGCGATTTTGGGGGTAGCTCTTGTTGTGGCGGAGCTTCTTGTTCCCGCTTTTGTCCTTGTCTGGTTCGGCCTTGGCGGCTTGGTTGTCGCGCTTTTGCTCGTATTGTTCCCAAGCGCCAGCTTTATTGCACAGCTGCTTGTCTGGATCGTTTCTTCGGTTGCCCTTGTTCTCTTGTGGTTCAAGGTATTCAAGCCTCATCAGCACAAAAGTACGTCGGGGCGTTCGTCGGCAGAGGCCGTTGGAGAAGTTGGGCTTTTAATCAATGATCTTGAGCCTTTCAAAAAAGCCAAGGCGCGATTTCAAACGCCTCTTCTCGGCGCCGATGTTTGGGAGTGTGTCGCGGATGAAAAAATCGCGGCCGGCGAACGCGTCAAAGTTGTCAGCGTTGAAGGCAGTTTGTTGAAAGTCACTAAAAACTCTTAACCCGGAGGCTCTATGTCTGGCGGACAATTTTTCACCGTTGCCCTCGTTATTTTTGCCATCGTTACCGTTATGCGCGGCGTGCGAATTGTGCCTCAGGGCGAAGAATGGGTTGTGGAACGTTTAGGAAAATATTTTGGCACCTTTATGCCGGGCCTTAATTTTATGATCCCTTATCTTGATCGCGTTGCAAGCCGCGTTGTGACCAAGGACATCATGCTTGACGTGCCGCAACAGGAAGTCATTACAAAAGATAATGCGCTTCTCATTGTCAACGCGATTGCGTTCGTAAAGGTTACCAATCCCGTCAAGGCCGTTTACGGCATCGTTAATTTTGCCGATGGCATTCGTAATTTAATTATGACTGCGCTTCGTTCGATTGTCGGCGAGATGGAGCTGGACGTTGCTCTTTCTTCCCGCGACAAAATCAAGGCGCGCTTGCGTGAAAGCATCGCGGAGGAGGTGATGGATTGGGGTCTAACGGTTAAGTCCGTCGAGATTCAGGACATCAAGCCCTCCGCTTCCATGCAGAAGGCGATGGAAATGCAGGCCGCCTCCGAACGCGAGCGCAAGGCAACGGTGACCCGCGCCGAAGGCGACAAACAATCAATGATTTTGCAAGCCGAGGCTCGGCTTGAATCCGCGCGGCGCGATGCCGAAGCTCAAATTATGCTGGCAAAGGCCTCCTCGGAAGCTATTAAAAATGTCGCTGAAGCCATCGGCGACCGCGACGGGCCGATGTCTTATCTTCTCGGCGAAAAATATATCAAGATGCTTGAGAAAATGTCGGGCTCGGCAAACGGAAAGTTTGTCCTCATTCCGGCCGACATTCAAGAAACCGTGCGCGGCCTTATTAGCCGGGTCAAATAGCCCCCGCTATTTCGTTCCTGTCGAGCCAAAGCCCCCCGCTCCACGGGCAGTAGAGGAAAGCTCGCTTTCTTCCTTCCAAACAACGCGGCTATAAGGCGCCACAATCATTTGAGCAATCCGCATGCCGCGCGTAACCGTAAAGGCCTCTTTGCCAAGATTGGCGAGAATGACCTGAACCTCTCCGCGATAGTCGGCATCTATGGTGCCCGGACTATTCAAGACCGTTACGCCGTTTTTGTAAGCAAGCCCGGAACGCGGGCGCACCTGCGCCTCGTGTCCTTCGGGCAATGCTATCGAAAGTCCCGTCGGGATTAGTTTGCGCTCTCCGGGCTGAAGAACAACCTCTCCCTGAACGGCAGCACATAAATCCATGCCCGCCGCATGCTCTGTGGCATAGGACGGCAAGTTCAGATTTTCGGCGTGCGGAAGTTTTGTAATGGCAACGGAAATTGATGGCATGTTTTTTCAATATGGGGTTCTGGGGTAAAGCTAGGCCGAGCGAAACGCGGGGAAGCGGGTTTCTTCTTTCACTAACGGAATGACGGAATCCATGCCACAAGCAAAAAAGAGTGCCCTTGGTTGGCCCTTCAATCCTTTAATCTGAAGCGTTCCGCCGGTCTCATACATTTTTTTGGCAATGCCCAAAAAAGCGCGGACTCCGGCGCTTGTCATGTAAGCAAGCTGGGCGCAGTTCAAAATCATCGAGCGGGCG
>JBAZLX010000042.1:0-12792 GCA_041650075.1 Bdellovibrionales bacterium
GTATTTTTCAGGAACTTCGGCGTTTAACTTCGCGTAACGGTCGAAGATATTGATCAAAGGCAATTTGTGACGCTTGCCGACTTCAAAATCGTTGAAGTCGTGCGCGGGCGTAATCTTCACCGCGCCCGTGCCTTTTTCCGGATCGGCGTATTCGTCGCCGACAATCGGAATAAGCCGATCCGCCAAAGGCAGCCGCACCATCTTGCCGATAAGATGCTTATACTTCGGGTTTTCGGGATGCACGGCAACAGCCGTATCGCCCAGCATCGTTTCGGGACGCGTCGTGGCGACGATGACAAAGTCGTCGCTGCCTTCGACCGGATATTTGAAATGCCACATGTGGCCTTTGACTTCGGTTTGCTCAACCTCAAGGTCAGACACGGCTGTCTGCATCTTCGGATCCCAGTTGACGAGGCGCTTGTCCTTATAGATCAATCCTTCCTTATAGAGCGTCACGAAAACTTTGCGCACGGCGGCGTTAAGCCCTTCGTCCATTGTAAAGCGTTCGCGCGACCAGTCGCACGACGCCCCCAGACGGCGCAATTGCTTGGTAATCATGCCGCCGGATTCGGCTTTCCACTCCCAAACCTTTTTCAGGAATTTTTCGCGCCCCATCTCGCGGCGGCTTTCATTTTTACCGCTTGCCGCAAGCTGGCGCTCGACCACCATTTGCGTCGCGATGCCAGCATGATCCGTTCCCGGCTGCCAGAGCGCGTCCCTGCCCCTCATGCGCTGATAACGGATAAGAACGTCTTGCAGCGTATAGCTGAGCGCATGCCCCATGTGCAGGCTGCCCGTCACGTTGGGCGGCGGGATCATGATCGTATAGGGGGTCTTATTCGATTTTACGTCGCAGGCAAATGCGCCGGACTTCTCCCAGCGCTCGTAAATTCTGGTTTCAGTGACGGTTGAATCGTAGTTCTTTTCTATTGGCATATCATTATCCCTGTTATTCCTAATATAATATAAGCCGAAAAATGCCGGATAAGGCAAGAAAAACAAGGACAAAAAAAGAACCCGCCGGAGATCCGGCGGATTCTTTCAGGAAAAACGATTTAAGGCTCTTACACAGACCGGCGACGGCGGAAGAATCTGTACCCGCCAAAGCCGAGAACGGCTGGAGCAAACAGTCCTAACGCTGCCGGAAGAGGAATCGTATTGATGGCCACGTTGCCGATAACGGCGCCATAGGCTGTATCATCCAGACTCAGGAATTGCAGCAAAACAGACTGCGGCCCTATTCCGCTGACCGTAAAGACAAGAGATATGTCCACATATTTCATGTCGTCTTTGGAATTATAGGGAGCTCCGGAGGGATACTTGATCGCATATTCGTAATCCCCGATCGTCGTTTCAGCTACGGCCTCCATTTCCTTCACGACCGGAGGGCCATCGGGATTGCCGGACAGCGAGAACGACAAAACATACTCGCCCGGATTGAGCGTAATATACTGATAGATGCCACCGGCAACGGTACCATCGGAAAGATCAACGCTGCCTGCGTTGTTGTTGATGGGATACCCTGTCGGATTATTGGGGGCTTGCCAATAATTGCCGATCAGATCCACACCGGCTCCTGTTACAGTCCAGGCTCCCATTGTGGAGCCGCCTGCATACGTAGTGAAACCGGAACCGCCCCAAGGATTAGTGAAATCATCATAGAAAACAGTTGCTGCACTTGAAGGTGTGGCAAATGCGATTCCAAGAACCGCCATTGCCAAGGCTAAAACGTTGCGCATGTCGTTTCTCCTTCGAAATGATATTATGGTTAACGACTAACAAGAACCATTCTTCCGCTCAAGCCAAAAATATCGAAAAAAGACCAATGATTATAAATAACTACTAATTGTGTTCCATGATAGAAATCTTTGGCAAATATGCCGTTTTCAACCGCCTTCGCGATAATAAAAGAATACGATACTATGAGCGTCGTTCCCCTATTTTTTGGAATCATATTATGAAAGTTCAATTTGAGAATTATTACACAAAAAAGTTTTTTTCCGTCGAGAGCAACGACATTCTTCTCCTCGATTGCCACGCGGTCAGAATTCAACACGGGTATGCGTCGCTTGTCGTTGCCGGACAGACGACGGAAAAACATCTGGTCTCTTTTCCCAAGAATTTTGTTTTAGCGGATAACATTGATGGCCTCGCAAAGACATTCGGCTTTCTTCCCGTCGGATTGACGGGGGGCTACACGTTTCGCGGCACGGAAGTTTTATTCGAAAACAAAAACAGCGCGCACATCGATGAAAGCTCTAGCGATCCGGCATGGACGCTCGCGATCAATCCGCACAGACTTTCGAATGCGACCCTATGCGGCCTTAATATGCCGATGAACGCCGATGATTATCCTTTTGCAAGGACATATAAACCGGGAACGACCATAACCTTTAACGACATCGCGCGTTTCCTGGTCGTTGTCGCGGAAGCCTGCGACGACAGGCTTGCAAGAAGGATCGAGGCGTGCCAAAGACACGTCCCCAAGCCGTCAACAACCGCTATTTCAAGCTGTCTTTTAGAATAGTCTGAGGATCTTATTTAAAGAAAACCTTGGCGATTTCGTAGCCTTTCGCGCCTTTCGGCGTCGCGACTTCGACCGTGTCGCCTATCGTTTTATTGATAAGCGCGCGCGCCAACGGCGCCGTGATCGAAAGAAGGCCGTTCTTGACGTTGGATTCGTCTTCGCCGACGATTTGGTAAAAAATTTCCTCTTCGGTATCAACGTCAATAAGCGTTACGGAAGCTCCGAATTTGACGATTTCACCACTCATTGAAGAAACGTCAATGATCTCGGCGCGGCCGATTTTGCTTTCCAGCTCCATGATGCGGCCTTCGACGAAGCTCTGGCGTTCGCGCGCGGCGTGGTATTCGGCGTTTTCGGACAGATCGCCGTGTTCGCGCGCTTCGCCGATCGCTTTGACGATGGCGTGACGTTCGACGTTCTTGAGATGTCTGAGTTCATCTTCAAGCCGCTTATGGCCTGATTTGGTCATTGGCACTTTATCGGTCATGAACGCCCCTTTCGAAAAACAGCAAAACACACCTCTGGCGCCATGAAGGAGGAAGGAGCCAAGGAAGCGTTTATCAGGATGGCTTAGAATATGCCTGAATCGGCGATACTTCAAGACTGCCGGTTTGCAACGCGGCTATGGCTTCTATGGCCGCGCGAGCGCCCGGCATCGTCGTATAATTGGGAATACCCCGCAAAAGAGCCGTCCGGCGCAGATTAAGGCTGTCCGACAACGTCTGTGCGCCGCCAGCCCTTGTGTTAATAATCATCTGCACTTCGCCGTTAATGATCGCATCCTGAACGTTCGGCTGGCCTTCGTACACTTTGTTGACCCGCTTCACCGGAACGCCCGCGCCTTGTAGCGCAGAGGCCGTTCCCGACGTCGCGATAAGATCGAAGCCGAGATTGATAAGCTGCCATGCCAGAACGATGGCGCCTGCCTTGTCATGATCTTTGACCGAGATAAAACATGTGCCTTTAAGCGGCAACTTGATGCCCGCCCCGATCTGGGCTTTCGCGTAGGCGCGAGCAAAAGTCTCGTCAATGCCCATCACTTCGCCGGTTGATTTCATTTCCGGCCCGAGCATGACGTCAACGCCCGGAAAGCGCGCAAACGGAAAGACCGGCGTTTTAACGGAGATATGCTTATGCTTCGCTTTCGTTATGTCGATGTCTGCCAGATGCTCTCCGGCCATCACGCGCGCCGCAATCTTGGCAACGGGCAGGCCTATCGCTTTAGCGACAAAAGGCACCGTGCGGCTCGCGCGCGGATTGACCTCAAGGATATAAATCTCGCCGTCCTTGACCGCAAACTGCACGTTCATAAGGCCGACGACGCCGATTTCGCGCGCCAAAAGCTCCGCCTGACGGGAAAGCTCTTTCACTATTTCGGGCGACAGGGAATGCGGCGGAAGCGCGCAACTGCTGTCGCCGGAATGAATTCCCGCCTCTTCGATGTGCTCCATGATACCGGCGACAAACACCGTTTTGCGATCCGCGACGACATCAACGTCTACCTCGATCGCGTCCTGCAGATAGTGGTCAATCAATATCGGATTGCCGTTCGATACATAAATCGCCTTCTGCATATACCGGCGCAAGCCGTCTACGTCGTACGTAATTTCCATCGCCCGCCCGCCCAAAACATAGGAAGGACGCACGACAATGGGATAGCCGATTTTCTCTGCCACGCGTTCGGCTTCGACAATCGTCCTGGCAAGGCCGTTCTGCGGTTGCTTGAGCTTGAGTTTATGAAGAAGAACCTGAAACCGCTCGCGGTCTTCGGCAAGGTCAATAGCATCGGGCGACGTGCCGAGAATGGGAATTTTGGCTTCTTCGAGCGCATGAGCCAGCTTGAGAGGCGTCTGGCCGCCCAGCTGAACGACGACGCCGAGGAGCTTGCCGCACGACTGTTCTTTATGAATGATTTCGATCACGTCCTCGGCCGTCAGCGGCTCGAAGTAAAGGCGGTCGGAAATGTCGTAATCCGTCGAGACTGTTTCAGGGTTGCAGTTGATCATGATCGTTTCAAACCCGGCTTCGTGCAGCGCCATGACGGCGTGAACGCAGCAATAGTCGAATTCGATCCCCTGCCCGATGCGGTTCGGCCCGCCGCCCAAGATAACGACTTTCTTTTTATCCGACGGATTGGCCTCGCATTGAGGCTCGTCAAGGCCGTTGCCTTCGTAGGTCGAATAAAGATAAGGCGTATGCGACGCAAATTCCGCCGCGCACGTATCAACGCGTTTAAATACGGGCACAACGCCTGCGGCGCGGCGCGCGGCTGTGACGTCCTTTTCCTTGCTTGCCGTAAGCTGAGCCAGACGCGCATCGCTGAAACCAAGCCTTTTAAGGCTCTGCCAGCCTTCCTTATCCTTGGGCAATCCGTTGGCGCGAACGTCTTTTTCGACGGCCAGAATTCCGGCAATCCGGTCAATAAACCAGATATCGAACTTGCTGATCGCCGCCACTTGCTCGGGAGTCATCCCGCGGCGAAGCGCTTCCGCGATAACAAGAATGCGGTCATGCGTCGGGTGCGCCAAGGCAGCATGTATTTCTTTGACTTCGGCATTGGCAAACTGGCGCATCTCGTTAAGACCGGTCAATCCGATCTCAAGACCGCGCAGGGCTTTTTGCAGCGACTCTTCCCAATTGCGGCCTATCGCCATGACTTCGCCGACGGACTTCATCGCCGTCGTCAGCGACGTATCGGCGCTGGGGAATTTTTCGAACGCAAAACGCGGCACTTTCGTGACGATATAATCAATCGTCGGCTCGAACGACGCAGGCGTGTCGCCCGTAATGTCGTTCTTTAGCTCGTCGAGCGTATAGCCGACCGCAAGGCGCGCGGCGACTTTGGCGATTGGAAAGCCCGTCGCTTTGCTTGCCAACGCCGACGAACGGCTGACGCGGGGGTTCATTTCGATGATGACCATGCGTCCGTCATCGGGACTGATCGCGAACTGCACGTTCGATCCGCCCGTATCCACGCCGATTTCGCGCAAAACCGCAATCGAGGCATTGCGCATCATCTGATATTCTTTGTCCGTCAACGTCAGAGCGGGCGCTACCGTGATGCTGTCGCCCGTGTGAATGCCCATAGGATCGACGTTTTCGATGGAACAAATGATGATGCAGTTGTCCTTCCTGTCGCGGACGACCTCCATCTCATATTCTTTCCAGCCGAGGACGGATTCTTCGACCAGAACTTCGTGAACGGGGCTGGCCGTAAGGCCTCCCGAAAGGATTTCGGCGAACTGGTCGCGGTTATAAGCAACGCCGCCGCCCGTGCCGCCCAAAGTAAAGCTTGGGCGGATAATGGCGGGCAAACCGACCTCGGCCAAAGCCTTGTCCAGCTGACCGATGTCTTTCACGAGAAAGCTTTTGGGACAGAACAGGCCGATGCGCTGCATGGCATCGCGGAACAACAGGCGGTCTTCGGCTTTTTCAATAGCGGCGCGGCTTGCGCCGATCAGCTCAACGCCGAGACGGTCGAGCGTCCCGTTTTTCGCCAATTCCATCGCCGTATTGAGCGCCGTTTGCCCGCCCATTGTCGGTAAAAGGGCGTCAGGTTTTTCGCGCTCAAGGATTTTGGCGACAAATTCGGGCGTAATCGGTTCGATATATGTGGCATCCGCAACGTCGGGATCGGTCATGATCGTCGCCGGATTGGAATTCACGAGGACGATGCGATAGCCTTCCTGACGAAGCGCTTTGCAGGCCTGAACGCCCGAATAATCGAATTCGCAGGCCTGGCCGATGATGATGGGCCCAGCGCCGATGATGCAAATGGATTTTATGTCGGTGCGTTTGGGCATTACGCGCCTTTCCGCGAGGCTTTGTAGGCTTCGATCATCTCAATGAACCTTTTGAACAAATAATGGCTGTCGTGCGGCCCCGGCGAGGCTTCGGGGTGATACTGCACCGAAAAAGCGGGCTTGTTTTTTAGGCGAATGCCCTCGTTCGTGCCGTCGAAAAGACTGACATGCGTCACTTCGGCATTTGCGGGCAGCGTTTCGGGCAGAACATGAAAACCGTGATTTTGGCTTGTGATGTCAACTTTGCCCGTCTCCAAATCCTTGACCGGATGATTGGCGCCGCGATGACCGCGCGGCAATTTGGCTGTCTTGGCGCCGATGGCCAAAGCCAGTATCTGATGCCCGAGACAGATGCCGAACACAGGAATGCCTTTGTCGAGAATAGCTTTGACGACAGGAACGGCATAAACGCCCGTCGCCGCAGGATCGCCGGGGCCGTTTGACAAAAACACGCCGTCGGGATTAAGCGCAAAAATCTCTTCTGCCGTCGTTGTGGCGGGAACAACCGTCACGCGGCACCCTTCGTTGATAAGGCAACGCAGAATGTTGCGCTTCGCGCCGTAATCAATGGCGACGACATGATGTTTCGCGTTATTGGGCTTGCCGTAGTTGGCGTGCCTTTGGGGATACCACTTCCATCCGCCTTCGCCCCATTCATAAGCTTCGGGACACGTGACCTCCAAAGCCAAATCCATGCCTTCGAGCCCCGGCCAAGCTTTGGCCTGCTGCTTTAAAGCATCAAGATCGAATTTGCCGTCCCTGTTATGCGCGATAACGGCATTCGGCGCGCCGCCGTCGCGGATACGGATTGTCAGAGCGCGCGTATCGAGGCCGGAAATGCCGATCAGATTGCTTCTCTCGAGCCAGTCTTCAAGATGCCCCGCCGCGCGCCAGTTCGACGGCGACGTGATCTGTTCGCGCAAGACGATGCCGCGTACCGACGGATGAAGGGTTTCAATATCCTGCATGTTGATCCCGACATTGCCGATGTGCGGGAACGTGAACGTGATGATCTGCCCTGCGTAGCTGGGATCGGTAGCGATTTCCTGATACCCCGTCATCGAGGTGTTGAAACACAGCTCACCTATCGCAGAGCCTTCGGCGCCCATACCTCTGCCCCAAAAAACAGATCCGTCAGCGAGAACAAGGACGCCGGTATAGTCTTTGTGTTTCTGTAAATGCCCTATGGGTTTCGCAGTGGGCGCTGCGGCTTTTTTCTTTTTCTTTGCGCGCGTAGAAGCGCGCTCCTGAGAATGAGGCTTCGTCATGTTTCTCGGTTATTATGGAATCCGTAGCTCAAACGGGTGCACACTATGCCGATTCTGCCGCCGAATCGCAACCACAAAAGGAGAGCCGCAAATATGCTTAACATCCTGACTTTTTAAGAAAGAATAACCGCCGATCCCCTTCAAAATACGGCTATCTTCCGTTTTCTTTTTAAGGCGAGCCATGATAGTTATAGGCTTTCCGCAATACTTTCATAAAGCGTTCATGTCCGACAAAAAATTCGATATTCTCCTACGTGAAGTCCTGTTTCAGGGCCATTTCCGCGTTGACCGCCTGCATGTGCAGCACGTCCGATTCGACGGAAGCCTTAGCCCCGTTTTTACGCGCGAGGTCTTTCACCGCAGTCCGAATGTCGCAGGCGTTCTTCTGTTCGACCCGCGGCACGACAAGGTCGTCCTTGTCGAACAATTCCGCATAGCGCCCGCCGCATCCGGCATGGACCCGTGGCTTTTGGAGATTGTCCTCGGCATGGTTGACTCAAACGAAACGCCGGAACAGGCGGCTCGCCGCGAGGTCAAGGAAGAGACCGGCTGCGACGTTCAGGACCTTATGCCCATCGCCAGTTATTTTTCGAGTCCCGGCGGCACGTCGGAATATATCCACCTGTTTGCCGGACGCATTAACGCGCCCGAAGAAGGCGGCGTTTTCGGCATGAGCGAAGAAAACGAAGACATCCGCGTCCACGTGCTTGACGCCACGCGCGCGATCAGCCTTCTTTACGCCGATAAAATCCACGATGCCCAGACGATGCTCGCTATGCACTGGTTTGCGACCCACCATACGGATTTGCGGAGCCGCTGGCTCGTCAGCGACGTAGGCACGCCGATTATATAAACAATCTCGAAGCAATCACCCGTCCGAGTTAGGGTTGTACTGAGGTCAATCCATCAATTGTCCGCCGTTGACGTTCAACGTCTCGCCGGTGATAAATCCGGCCTCATCGGCGACTAAAAACATAACAGCGCGGGCGATTTCATCCGGCTGAGCAAGACGGCCGACGGGAATTTTCGCGATAATCGTCTTCAGAATTTCCGCAGGTACGGCCTTGACCATATCCGTATCCGTATATCCCGGAGCAACGGCATTGACCGTAATGCCTTTGACCGCGCATTCCTGAGCCAACGATCTCGTAAAGCCGATGATACCGGCCTTCGCCGACGAATAGTTGGTTTGCCCCATCTGCCCCATCTTACCGTTGATGGACGTGATGTTCACGATGCGCCCGAACCCTTTTTCCCTCATCTTCACGATAACGGCGCGGGACATGTAGAACATTGACGACAGATCGACTTCGATAACGGCTCTCCAGTCGTCAACCGACATCCTGTGCATCATGATGTCTTTGGTGATGCCCGCATTGTTGACCAGAACGTCAATCGACCTTCCAAAATGGGCGGCAACCGTATCGGCGCCCTTGATGCATTGCTCTGGAGAAGACACGTCCCATTTGAAAATGGGCAAAGACGTTTCTTTCTCAAACTTCTGCGCGGCTTCGTCGAAAACGACGTAGTTAGCGGCAACGTCGTAACCGCCCGCTTTCAGAGCTTTGCATACTGCCGCTCCGATGCCCCTCGTTCCGCCTGTAACTAACGCTAATCTGGCCATCGCGCTCCCTGATTATACTATTTTTCGTAGATGTAGGTTCCGGGGGCATCGCATATCTGTTTATACGGGCCGCTTGGCGTGCCCAAAGAAGTCGGCGGCGAAACGCGATCGGGAGACGAATATTTCACGATCCAGTTTTGCCACGCGCTCCACCACGATTTGCTCTGATTTAATTCGGAACGAGTGAGCCAGCTGGCGGGAGAAAGATAAGGGTCTCCCGGAACTCTTTCATGAATCCTGTAATAACGGCCTCTATGCCCCGGCTCGCTGACAATACCGGCGTTATGCCCGCCGTTAGTCAGCACAAACGTCACGGACGTGTTTACGATTAAGTGGATTTTGTAGGCGGAATGCCACGGTACGACGTGGTCTTTTTCCGTGCCGACGGCAAACACCGGAACCTTGATATCTTCAGGAACCACGTGTCTCCCTTCGATCGAAAGGCGTCCTTCGACAAAATCATTATGAAGGAAAAGGTTATTCAGATACTCGCTGTGCATTTTGTACGGCATGCGCGTGGCATCGGCGTTCCAGACCATAAGGTCAATCATCTTGGACTTTTGTCCCATCAGATATTCGCTGACGATTTTAGACCACAGCAACTCGTACGAACGCAGCATCTTGAAAGCACCGGCCATCTGGCTTGAATCGAGATACCCTTGCGCCCACATCATTTTCTCAAGGAATTCCACCTGTCCTTCTCTCAGGAACAGCGTAATTTCCCCGGCCTCCGTAAAGTCTCCCTGCGCGGCAAGCAGCGTCAGTGTCTTGAGGCGATCGTCCCCCACTTTGCCCATAGCCGCAGCGGTAATAAGAGCCAACGTTCCTCCGAGGCAATATCCCGTCAGATGTATCTTCGTATTCGGGAATATGGCCGAAACCGCATCAATGGCGGCCATGGCTCCCAGACGGTAATAATCATCCATACCCAAATCGCGGTCCTCCCTGCTCGGGTTATGCCACGACATGATAAAGACGTTATGTCCTTGCTCTAACAGCCATTTGACCAAAGAGTTCTGAGGCGACAGATCAAGAATATAATATTTCATGATCCACGCCGGGAAAATCAGAACCGGCTCTTTATAGACGCTTTCCGCTCTTGGCTTGTACTGAATAAGCTCGATCAGGCGATTGCGAAAGATGACCTTGCCGGGTGTGACCGCGAGATCTTTTCCGACTTCGAGGCCTTCGGTTTCTACCGGCTGCTTTCCGGTAATCATCCGGCACATGTCTTCCTGGGCATTCGTCATACCTTTGACCCAGTTCATGCCCTTTGAAGCGATCGTTTCCTTGATGACTTCGGGGTTAGTCGCCGGAAAATTGATCGGCGCCACCGCGTCCAAAAA
The DNA here is from genome assembly GCA_041650075.1 of Bdellovibrionales bacterium. GTDB lineage: Bacteria > Pseudomonadota > Alphaproteobacteria > UBA9219 > UBA9219 > CAIXLI01. The sequence continues at coordinate 10,569 of JBAZLX010000042.1, forward strand.
CTGCCTCGCCTGAAAACCGACCGCGCGCTCTACTTTGGTATCGAGGCCCGAAACATTGGTTGTCGCCTCACGCCACCAATCTTCTTGCAACAAAAAGGTTTCCGCATAAAACCGCCAAGGCCATATCTTCCAGCCATCGGCGCTAAAACGACGGTCTTTGCCGCCAGCGGGTCCCGCTTCGTCAATAAATCTTTTCAAAATGTCTTGCGCATTGGCAACGGGGTACGTCGCCAGCTTCAAAAGCTTTCCCGGCGACGAGGACAGATGATTGATCCACGAAAACAAATCATCCAGCAAAAGCGCTGGGCTCATGCCGTGCGTCAGCCTCGCCTGCTGAGACTGAAACAGCGTATCGATGACTTCGTATATATTTTCAGGCTTTTCTTCCGACATGTACAAACTCCATGAACTTAGTATCTGGAAGCGAGAACGAAGACGCCCTCGCAAGAGGCAGGACTCCTGCCGTCCAAAGGACGGCAAACGGATTTTCTAATTATGCAAGCTAAACGAGAGGTTGTACAGAAACATCGTACAAAAGACGTGCGATAGTAGACCCTTAAATGGTTAATATTCTGTTTATAAATTCTAGTTTTACAAGCACATACAGGGACACGTAAGCCGATAAAAAAACAGATCACACGTGTTTGCCGAACACTTCCACATCCGACTTGCGGCTGTTCAAAGATGCATGAGACGGAACAAAATATTTTTCGAGCTGCTCAAAACGCTTTCTTTCAACCGCTGTAAAATCGCCACCTGTCATCGTAACCGTACGGATAGCTGACAAGGCTTCTTTAATTTCAGCCTCCGACGCCGAGTCAAGCAATTGGGAGACGACCTCCATCGCATGTTTTTCGTCTAAGAACAAAATTTCATGCTGGAGCCTGACCATAGCCTTGAATTCCGGCGACGACATTTTCGGAAGCGTCGGACTGGCGTCGCAAAGCTGCTTGAGCATCCTGAACTCTCGCTCGTCAAAACCGCCGCCTGCGCGAACGATATAAAGAAGCCCACGCACCAAAGCATCATGCAGCCCCCCGACCGTCGCCAGGGTCAGAAGATCGTGAATGCGCCTTTGAATATCGCGCTCGCGATTGACGTCTTTGCCCGCAGATTTGGAATAAAATTCGTATTTTCTTAAACCCAGCATGGATTGCAGAAGACCCGACCCATAAATGGCATAAAACAGTTTTTCAATGCTGGCATTGCGTTCGGCACGTATGGCCTCCAACCAAGCGACAACGGCCTCGGACATATGCTCCTGAAGTTGCCAGAAGAAATTGTCATGAGACACAGGTCTCCGGTTGGCCTTGACGAATTCGGCAAATCTGGCGATTTGCAGCATAAAGGGATCGTTATCGGAGAAAAGCTTGTAACGAAGGCGCACGAAATTTAACTGCCGCAAAAGCTGGGCGGTTTGTTCGTTTGAAATAGAGCGCACCCACGGCGATACATAGTTTTCGTATACGCTAACAAGGTTTTCCGACGCCCGCTTGGCGGCCAGAAAGCACCTGTCGTCTTCGACGTCGTTGCCGCCAAGTTTTTTAATATCGTTGACGGAGCGGGCCTCGAATTTCAACACATGATCGCCCGTTGCCAAGGCCGGATTGCTCGTGCTTTCCGTTTTTTCCGTAAAAACGGCTTCGTATAAACCGGGAGGCAGGGTTTCGATCAGCTCGATATTCTGAATGAATTTGTCATGTTCCTTGCTTGCCACCGAACTCGACACGAAAATGCCCAAGTGCCCGATTTCCTGATGCAGGCAATAAATGATCGTTTGCCCCATCGCGATAAGCTCGTTGTCGTTACGATAAAGATCGGTAATCCATCCCAAAGCCTGCGGCGGAGGCGTGATGTCGTCGCCCTTCGAACAGAAAATCAGGATGGGAGCCTTGATGTTGCGCAAATCAACCCGCAAGCCTTCCGATGTCCGTAGCCGGGCGGCGCTCAGGCGATTGCCGATAAATAGGGAATCCGAAATAAACAGCATTTCGCTCTTGTTAAGAAGCGTCGGGCTGCCCCACCACTTTTCAAATTCAAGGAAACGCGGAGCTTCGGTATCAACGGCAGAGTACAGATCATAAGCTTTTTTCCATAGCGCGGTGGCCGGGTTCTGAAGTTCGAAATGCGAAACCAACGTCGCGCCATCGAAGCAGCCGTTGCCCAAATCGCTCGCGAATGCCGTAGGCCACGAACCGCCGACAATGCCCCCTACATAACGCAT
>JBAZLX010000043.1:0-12666 GCA_041650075.1 Bdellovibrionales bacterium
CTATCTCTATCAGTCACAACCACTACAGACTGGCAACCCTTTTTAATAAATACATTACACCAACCTTGCATTTTTCGTTTTATAGGACCGCATCCTTTTCCCACGAAAGAGTCAATTGAAAAAGAACGATTTGTAATTTTTCCCGCAAGTATTTTGAGAACTTCAATATCACTATTGTTCTCAGCAATCATCCCAATTTGCTTGCTGCTCATGCGGAAAATCCCCCACTTCTCCAATATTCTCCTAATGTACCCACCTCTTTTAAATACACATTAAGGGCAGTAACCTCTTTTTTTCCAAGCCATTTTGATAAGTTGGAAACACGTGTTGCTGCCTTTTTCTTCTCAACAACAAAAACACTGCTCTGTGGAATTTTGTCCAAAACCAAATCCGAATGAGTTGAAAAAATTATTTGTTTATACTGTGAATGCGCATCGATCGTACCAATTATCCGATCTAGCAGGCCGTGATGAACGCAGACCTCTGGCTCCTCAATCAGCAAACAGGAACTGGATTCTGTCATAATATAAAAAATCAAAGCTAAGGTTTTAAATGTTCCCTCCGAAAGTTGGTTGAACGTAATATGTGAAGAACCTATTTGTATTTTTGGGATAATAAGCGTCTTGTATTGCCTTCCTCTACTTAACTTGCCGCCTGATTTAACCTCTGCTGTATTAGAGCTAAGACTAACAATTTTCCAAGAAAGACGACTTATTAGACCAAGACGTGGTTTTGAAATATAGTCTTCATATTCCTTATAAAGATTTGGGTTTTTTTGTTTTAGCGAGTATAAATTAAATAAAAATTGAACATGATGTGCGCCTGCCCCGCGATATTGTGGTTCCAAGCGATCTTGGCTGTTAACTTCAAAATTTGTTGGACACCTCGTCGGATCTGTAAAACGTGAGGCACTATAATATTTTATGCTTCGTCTAAAGTAATTTATTGCTCGAATAGTACTCATTAAGTCATTATACTTTTTTGGTTTCAATTGGAATATTGCATCCAATGCTTTTTTGCCTTTTTGTGACAAATGACGCTCATATCTCCGAATATACATATGCCGCGAAATATTCAAATGATGAGAAGAGTCTTCACTAAATAATAGCGAAAAAAGTCCCCCAACCCAATTTTTGTATTTTAAAAAAGGAGATAGATTCCATTCTTCCTGATAAGAAATTATCTCATCGTTGCCACTACTATCTGAAGACAACAACAGTCTCAATTTGAGACCAATTCTTCTCTTTCTAAAAATAAACCAAGCAGTAATTACAGTTTCAATAGCAGAAGCATCTTTTTTTCTTCCTCTATAAGGTCTTATTTCACGAGGAGAGAGAAGACTGATTGCATTAAGAATATTTGTTTTACCAGCACCATTGATTCCTATTAGAGCACTTAAATTGGGACAAGGGCAAAAAGTAGTTTTTTCGCACGAGCGATAACCAGAAATACTAATCTGATCTAAAAAAACCCTGTCTTGAATAGTTGGCATAATCCCCCCCTGAATTGCATTATATTACTTATAATTTTCCGGAAAGAGCTGTCTTTCGACGAGCTCAATCATAATGTGGATCATCTTGATATGAAGCTCCTGCACACGATCGGCATACGATCCTGCCGGAGTCGCAAGGATAATATCGCATACGTCCGTCATAGCGCATTGGCGCTTGCCGGTCATGCCGATGACTTTGACTCCCTTTTTCTTCGCAACCTCGATGGCGTTGAGAACGTTTTTGCTTTTGCCGCTTGTGCTGATCGCGAGCAAAACGTCGCCTTTGCGCCCATGCGCTTCAAGATAACGCGAGAATACGAATTCATAGCCGTAGTCGTTGGATACGCAGCTTATGTGGCTCGCATCCGCTATCGCCGTAGCCGCCAAAGCCGCCCTGTCGTTGCGGAAACGCCCCGATAGTTCTTCGGCAAAATGCATCGCGTCGCACATCGAACCGCCGTTGCCGCAACTGAACGCACGTCCGCCGTTTTTAAATGTCGCGGCAAGCAAGGCTCCCGCTTTTTCGATTTCAGCTATCGTTTGAGAATCCTCAAGCAGGTTTTGCAAACCGGTCTGGGCTTCCAATAACGCGCTTCGGATCTCACTTTGAAGGGACATGAAGATTCTCCGGTGTTACTTGGCGATAAATTGGGGGGGCATAAGCACCCGAGGGGTTTCTCCGTCCAACGGCACAGAATATTGCGTATCCGGATCGTTTTCGATGACCAGCCTCTTGAGCGCCTCGGCCTCTTCGCGTTGATTATCAAGCTCGGTCATGGATTGGTTGTATTCGGCTTTCGGCGTAAAATCCTTTGGTTTAAAAGGCACATCGCCGAGGCGCGGCCATTCTTTGTTGTCTTCCCTATCGTCTTCAACTTCGACAAAACGGGATTGATTTTTGACGTCGTCCGGAACCTCATCCTCCCCCAAAAAGTTCGGAATATGGATGCTTGAGATGCTTTCGCATCCCACTAGAAGAAAAAAACTCATGAAATAAACGATTGATGATGCGCCAAACAGATTTTTCATGTAAGTTTTCGCTTCCTTTGTGTTTGTGAGACCGTTCCGGCGAAGCATGAGCATAGCAGAAGAATCTCTTAATCCCCAAACCGGAAAAACGCTCGACGAATCCCTCGACGCGGTAACGGCGCTCCGCAATGCTATGCAGGAAAGACTAGGTGAATCAAAGACCCTGCTGGGCGTCGAGGTTAAGAAGAAAAACCCTCGCCCCAGAAAACTGAAGGTCGTGCAAACCGCCGAGGCCGAGCCGGAAAAGCCCGTTTCCAAGAAAGCCGCGCCGGCGAAGAAAAAAACCGTAAAAGCGAAAAAAGCTCCCGCCGCGCCTAAAAAGCTCAAGGGTTTTAAAGAACTGAAGGAAATTAAAGCGCTCGTAGAAGCCAAAGCCCCTCCGAAACCTAAAGAACCCGAAAAGATTCCAGAGGCCAAAAAGCCCGAAGCGCCGGTCAAACCTAAAGAGGCCAAAAAACACGAAGAGCCTTCAAAACCCAAGCAGGAAGAAAAACCAACGGAAGAAATCGAACTCCATTTCGATATTGTCGAATGGACGAAGATTATGATTCACGTTTCCAAGGGATGCCTGGGGCTTATTCGCGATTATATCATCCGCACGCGCGACAAACCGATTGATACCCTTTCTATATCGCCGACTCCTTTTATGGATTCGTTCGTGCAACTGATAGAACGTTTTCTCGGCAATCCCGAAGCCTATACCGAAGCCCAGCTTGCCACATGGCAAAACTACATTGATCTTACCCGCGCGACCGTGATGCGCCTTCAGGGGCATTCGCCGAAGCCCGTCGCGCAAGAGTCGGCCAGCGACAAAAGGTTTAAGGCCAAAGATTGGCAAACAAACTGGCTCTTTGATTTCTTGAAACAATCCTATCTTTCGACCTCGGGCGAAGCGTTTCGCTTTGTCCAACAGGAGGCCAAAAGCGCCGAAAATAAAATGTCCAAAAAGCTTGAATTCTATTCACGCCTGTTTTTGGACGCCTGCGCCCCAAACAATTTCTGGATGACGAACCCCGAGGTTCTTCGAGCGACTTTGGAGAGCAAGGGCGAAAATCTTATCAAGGGCTTTAAGAATTTCCTTCAAGACCTCGAGAAAGGCAACGGCCTTCTGCGCATTCGCATGAGCGATTGCGACGCCTTCGAGCTTGGCAAAAACATCGCGACAACCCCCGGCAAGGTCGTCTTCCAGAACGGCCTGATGCAACTTATTCAATATGCGCCGCAAACCGAAACAGTGCACCGCACGCCGCTTCTTATCATTCCGCCGTGGATCAACAAATATTACATTCTCGATCTTCGGCAGAAAAATTCGTTCATTGGCTATCTGGTGGCTCAGGGATACACCGTGTTCTGCATCTCGTGGGTCAACCCGACGCGACGCCATGCCCTGACCCAGTTTGAAGATTATTTGGATAAAGGCGCGCTGGCCGCCCTGCGCGAGATCAAGCTCCGCACGGGCGAAGAAAAGGTCAACGTTCTCGGCTACTGCATCGGCGGAACGCTTTTGTCCTGCCTGCAGGCTTATTTGGCCGCCGCGAAGGAAAAGCATGACGACCTTCCGAAAATTGTCAGCGCGACGTATCTCGTCACGATGATTGATTTTTCTCAACCCGGCGATTTGGGCGTCTTTATTGATAACGACCAAATCCGCCTGATTGAAGATCGCATGGCGCGCCTGGGCTTTTTGGATGCGAACAGCCTGATCATGACGTTCAATCTGTTGCGATCGAACGATCTGTTCTGGCCTTTTATCATCAACAATTACATGCTGGGCCGCGAACCGTTCCCCTTCGACATCCTGTACTGGAACACGGATTCGACCAATCTTCCCGCCGCCATGCAAAGCTACTATTTGCGGCGAATGTATCTTGAAAACAAATTGGTCGAGCCGAACGCGCTCAGGATGAAAAACGTGCCGCTCGATCTTGGTAAAATCAAGACGCCGAGCTTTCTTATTTCCGCGCGTGAAGATCACATTGCGCCATGGCGTTCGACCTATGCCTCGACACGTCTGTACAAAGGCCCCGTGACGTTCGTCCTTTCGGGATCGGGACACATTGCAGGCGTTATCAATCCGCCCGAGGCCAACAAGTACGGCTATTGGACAAACAACAAAATCGCAGACAATCCGGACGAATGGCTTCAGAACGCCGAGCCGCATACAGGATCGTGGTGGCCGGAGTGGATCAACTGGCTTAAGCCCTTTGCCGGAGAGGACGTTCCTGCGCGAGAAGTCAACGAGGGCATTGAAGACGCGCCCGGCTCTTATGTCAAAGTGCGGGTTGTATGACGCTTGCGCAAATTAATTCGTTTGTTCCTCTGTGGGTCGTTTTCGGTCTTCTCGCCGCTTTTCTTTCGTCTTCGCAAATGCTGTTGCAGGAGAAGTTTAAAGGCGCTCCTTTTGCGATGGCTTTCTGGAATAAGGTCGTTTGCGCGCTTGTCATGTTGCCTTTCGTCATTGCAACCGGCTTGCCGACCAACCCCTTCTTTTATACCTTGCTTGCCATACAGGCTTTAATGTGGGTTATCAGCGATGTCGTTTTTTTTCGCGGCATCAACGAAGTCGGCGCGGGCGTTGTATCCCGCCTGTTGCCCATTGGGACGCTTATCAGCTTCTTTCTATGGTTTGCGTTCGACTTTGACCTTGCCGCCGCTTATGCCAAAGCGCCAGCCTTTAGCCTCGCCATCGTTTTTGTTTTTTCTCTGTCGGCTTTTTTCGCATGGCACATGCGCAGTTGTCCTGTAACGCGCAAGGCCATACGCGTCATTTGGTTTACTCTCTTCGCGACCGTGGCGGGCACCATCTTCACAAAAATCATCACTCAACAGACGGACGCCGATACCGGCGTCTTTGGCTATATCTTTGCCGAAGCGCTCATCATGATTACGATGTGGCTTGTTTATTACGCGATCAAGCGCCCCCTGCCTGCAAACGTGATGTTCGGGATCAAAACAGCGAAAGCGGGACTTGCAGTCGGCACGGCATCGGCATTCACCATCGCCGCCTATCTTTATGCCCTCTATAACATTGATAATCCGGCCTATGTCACCGCCGTGCGCCATCTGAACGCGGTAATGATTTTCTTTATCTATCGCGCGACGGGGCGTCCCAACGACGGGAAATTATGGGCAGGGTTCGGCATTGTCGCATGCGTCGCGGCGCTGATTGTGCTGAAAGCGCAGATTTGATCTTTCAAGCTACCTTGCGTACCTCATTAATTATTCGGCACGTGCGAACGAGTAAAACTTCTTCGCACACCCCTCACGTGACTCCGATCGACGCCTTCACTGTCACTTCCAAGCATGCCGGCATATAAGCCTTTATTTTCACATGCTTCCCGAATTCTATTTTTCAGGTTTTCATATCCCGGAATGCTTGATGGGTTTTTTATTTCGACGAATGAATAAGCTGCTTCAACGGGGTCAATCTTGAGACTTGCTTCGGCATATCTAGCTTTCTCATCATCCGTTCTTGTGTCTTCAAAAACGGTTCTATTTTCGTTGCCTTTGTGCGACATATGCCTATCCTCTCAATAGTTTCGTTCAATAAGGCAAATATAACATAGGATGGTTTCTAATTGATTTCTTTGCCCCTATAATTGCCGTAACACCTTGAAATCAGATATGCTTTTCCATCCGCCCGCCTTTCAAAAGACGGGTGTCAAATGGCGCTAACCGTAAGTGAAAGAGTGCAATCAAACCCCGCCTGAGGGGGTGTCCGCGCAATCCCTCTTGCGCAAAAAGCCGAATAGCGAGGGACGCGGCGGTTTGTTTATTTTCGGGTCTATAATATTCTGAAGCGTCGTTGCGGTTTCGATTAACTCAGGCGGATTCCCGCGGTTGTTTTTTATATTATTCAGTTTTTGCATTACCCTATCCGGGTAATATCCATATACGTATTGATGCAAAACGATCTCACCCCAGACTTGCAAGATTTGCCGCTGTTCCAAACTGTTGGGCTTGAACACATACCGTATTGAATTGAGAACCGATGTTTCAACGTCGTCCAGCGTCTCATGATCATAGTCTCTTCCTTTGACCTGAGCTTTTTTGACGTAAATACGTCCAACTTCCGCTGGCCAAAGCATGGCCTCGGGCTTGGTCGTCTCGCGCGATGCAACGCTTCTTGCGAAGTGGCATGCAGAGTCTATGGCTTTTGCAGGATGTTTTTGCGCCATCATGACGATAGCTTTATGCAAACAATCCATCCATTTTGCTTCTTCTGCACTGCCCGGAACGGAAGAAAGCGCACGATGTTGAAATTGTTCGACAGCTTCCTTAGTTCCCCCAAACTCGGAGCCGGGAGCGAAGCATGTGCCGTCTTCAAAAGAGAGATATTTTTGCCGTTCTTCGGCGAATGAATACTCCAGATAATTATCCTCTATCTTCTTTTTCTGCATTGTCCCTAATATTTTTTCAAAAAACAGAGCCGCATCGGAGAAGCTGGACATGGCAATTTTAGAGCCAATTTCCTCCACTACATGACAAGCATTCAGTTCTTCAGATCCGCTCAGATCGTACTGATATACCGTGACCAAAAAGGAGGCTGCGGTTTTCCATGCCGTTTCGACATTTTTTTCTTCGGCAACTGCAATAACGGGCTCTGTCATAACAATATCTCCTCAAAATATGGCGTCGGCATGGTTTCTTGAAAGGCAAACAGAAACCCCGATTTTTTCTTGGGTAATTTTAGTCCTTTTAGTCTGGGCGCTGCCATCCCGATAATTACTTTCTGTCCTGAAAAACGGGATTGTCCTGGCTGATTAGATTCACATACCTGAGTAACCCATTCTAATAATTACATCTCTATTTCAGGCAAAGGCTTTGCCCTTCGCATTGTGCCCAGATTCAAGAGCTGGGGGTCGTTTCGCCTCCGGCATCATTTGGTTGATTTTCCACAGAAATTTATACTTTGCGAATCAGTAATCCCTTGACTACCCAACGTTTCCCATGTTATCCCATACAGCCCCAAAAGGACACACGTCCGTCCCAAGGGAAACCGTTCCTGCGAGTGCGATTCGCGCCCGCTTTGGCTCTTTTACTGTGTCGAGGAATTCATGGCCGTTTTCTTGTCCAGTTTTGTCAACAAGATAGACAAGAAGGGACGAGTCTCTGTTCCGGCGCCTTTCCGCGCGGCGCTTGGCACCGACACTTCCGGCATCGTCGTTTTTCGTTCGCTTCAATATGAAGCGCTTGAAGGCTGTTCGATTGCGCACCTTGAATTATTAAGCCGCAGCCTGGAAAGCCAAGACCTTTCCCCTGAAATTTTCGAACTCATCGAAACAACAATCTTCGGCGGATCGGTTCAATTGCCTTTCGATGGCGAAGGCCGCATCACGCTGCCGCAAAACCTGATTGCAGGCGTTGGCATCACCGAAGAGGTCGCCTTTGTAGGACGTCGCAAGACATTCCAGATATGGGACCCCAAGAAGCTGAGCCTCCACGAAGCGTCCGCGCGCACCAAGGCTCGCGCCAAAGACATCTCTCTCAGCAAAATCATCGCCGCCGTCACGCAATCGGAAGACAGGAAGGCCTGAGGCATGGAAAGCGTCTTCTCTCACGTTCCCGTCATGCTGCGCGAAGTCATTAGCGCGCTGATGCCGCGTGACGGAGGACTGTATGTAGACGGAACTTTCGGACGCGGCAGCTATAGCCGCGCCATCCTCACGGCAGCCAAGACAAACGTTGTCGCCATTGATCGCGACCCCGACGCCGTCGCGGCCGGACAAAAAATGGTCGCCGAATTCAAGCCCCGCCTGACGCTTATGCATGGGCCTTTCGGCGCTATGAACGTTCTTTTGGCCGGTCAGCATATCTTCAACGTTGACGGCATTACGCTCGATCTCGGCGTGTCGTCGCCGCAGATTGATGATGCAGAACGCGGCTTTTCGTTCGCTGCCGACGGCCCCTTGGACATGCGTATGAGCAAAAGCGGGCCTTCCGCCGCCGATGTCGTCAACGGCATGGAAGAACGCGAACTGGCGGATATTCTTTATACGTTGGGCGAAGAGCGTTGCTCGCGCCGCGTCGCCAAGCGCATTGTCGAGGAACGCGGAAAAAAACGCATCGAACGCACGATGCAGTTGGCCGATATTATCCGTTCCGCCGTCCCGCGCAGCAAAGACGGCCTTGACCCTGCTACGCGCAGTTTTCAAGCCTTGCGCATTTACGTCAACGACGAAGTCGGCGAACTGACCCGCGCCCTGAACGCAGCCAAGACGATGCTTTCTCCCCGCGGACGTTTGGCGGTCGTTTCCTTCCATTCTCTGGAAGACCGCGTGGTCAAAGATTTTATGCGCCGCTCATGCGGTTTAGGCGAAGCCGTTTCACGCTATCAGCCCGCCAACGACTTCGGCAAACATCCTCCCCTTTTCAAAATCCTGACCAAAAAACCCAAAACCCCGTCCGCCGAGGAAATGGCCGCTAATCCACGCGCAGCTTCGGCCAAATTGCGGGTTGCAGAACGCACCGATGCGCCCCTGTCCAAGGAGGAAAGCCCATGATCCGGTCTTATTCCTCTTTGCTCCTGTGGCTTTGCCTGACAATCGGCGCAAGCCTTATGCTTTATCATACAAGCGACAAGGTTCATGGGCTCGACAAACAATTACACGCCTTAAACACGCAAATTGAAGATGAGCAACGGGCTCTGCATGTGTTGAAAGCCGAATGGGTCTATTTGGCCAATCCTGCTCGCATCGAAGCAAAGGCAAAGCGTCATTTGAGCCTGAAACCCACGGAACCGCGCCGCATAGCGGATATGCAGAATCTTAAAGGCCTTTTGCCCCTGCAGGATGGCATGACCGAAGCGCCAACCATGCTTGCCGAAGCCAAGCCTGACGCAACATCGGCTGCAAAGGCCGCCAAAAAACCCTCCTTTGCGCAAGTCTTGGCAAAAAAGACGCCCGAAGCCCCCCTTTCCAAACACGATCGCATTTTGGCTTCGCTTAATGCCGGACGCATCAACGATCGTGTGACGATACAGCGCGCTTCCGCCACCGAAGTAAAGCCGGACAGGCTTGATTCCATCATCAGAAAGCTGAGCATTCGTCCATGACTAGGTGGCGTTTTTCCGGTTCAAAGCAAGCGCCTCAGCCCGATATTCCGGGTATTTTTTCTCCTCCAAAAAGACACCGTCTCTCAACGCCGCGCGAACAGGCCTTGGGCCTCGCCAAGGCGCGGCTTGGCGTCGTCTTTCTCATTTTTTCCCTGACGTGGGTGACCATCGGCGGGCGGCTAGCCTATCTGACATTAAGCGGCGTTGCCGAAGCGCCTATCGTACGCGCAGAACCCGGCGAAAACCCGATCAGCCGCGCCGATATTACCGATCGTCATGGAACGGTTCTGGCCACCTCTTTGCCAACCGTTTCTTTGTGCGCCGATTCCAAGTCCATTATCAATCCCGACGACGCGGCAAAACAACTTCTGAATGTCTTGCCCGAACTAAACCCCAAAAAACTTAATGAAGATCTTAAAAGCGGCAAACACTGCGCCATTATCCGCCGTCACCTGACGCCGCGTCAGTATTACGGAGTCAACAAACTGGGGATCGCAGGCCTTGATTTCCTTCCGGACGAACGCCGCCTTTATCCCGTCGGCAACGCCGTATCCCATATTGTCGGTTTTAGCGACATAGATAACAACGGCCTCGCGGGCGTCGAAAAAGCTATGGATACGAGGCTTAGCGGAAACCCGGAGCCTTTGGTTCTCGCGCTTGATCTGCGCATTCAAACCGTCCTTCGCCGCGAGCTGGCAGACGCTATGAACACTTACCGCGCCGAAGCCGCCATCGGACTCGTCATGGATGTCGGTACGGGCGAAATTATCGGCATGACATCCCTGCCCGATTTCAATCCCGGTCGCGCAGGCGCCGCTTCGGACGAACAGCTTTTCAACCGTAATACGCTTGGCGTTTACGAAATGGGCTCGACGTTCAAAGTTTTCAACACCGCTCTGGCGCTTGATACAGGCATAGTTCGACTTTCGGATACGTTCGATACGGTCAATCCCCTCAAGATCGGGCGTCATACCATCAAGGATTTTGAAAAAGAAAAACATAATCTCAACGTTGCCGAAATCTTCACAAAGTCGTCGAACATCGGTTCAGCGCGCATGGCGCAGCGTATGGGCGGCGTCAAACAGCGCGCCTTTTTTGAACGCCTTGGTCTGACGGACAAAGTCCGCCTTGAAATTCCCGAAGTCGGGGCGCCTTTGCTCCCGCAGGCCAGCGAGTGGGGAGAAGGAACAACAGCCACCGCCGCATTCGGCCACGGCATTGCCGTCAACGCTGTTCAGTTGGCCTCTGCCGTCGCTACGATCGTCAATGACGGGCATCCTGTTCATCCAACTCTTTTAAAGCGCGATGACAGTTATGAGCCGGATGTCGATACCGTCATATCGCCGCGCACGTCCGCGCAGATCCGCGGATTGATGCGCCTTGTCGTCACGCACGGCACAGCCAAAAAAGCCGATGTGGACGGCTATTTGGTCGGCGGAAAGACGGGCACGGCGGATAAATTGGATGCCAAGCGGCAATACGTCAGCAACAAACGGCGATCGTCTTTTGTCGGGCTGTTTCCCATCAATGCGCCAAAATATATTGTTTTCGCCATGCTCGACGACCCAAAGGGCAACGCCAAAACAAAAGGCTTTGCAACGGCAGGATGGGTTGTCGCGCCCACTGTCAGCAACATCATCACGCAAATCGCTCCCTTGCTCGGCATAGCCCCTCTTCCCAAAGACCTGTATGAGGCTACGGAGCGCCAGGTCTTGAAGCCCTTGGGCTCCGATGTCGTCGAAAAAATCTCGGCTAGCGATGAAAAAGATTACGCTGCCGTCGAGTCTGACAGCGTAGACGATACCGACAGCGCGGATAAAGCCGATGGCGATGACAAGAAAAACAATAATAAGGACGAAGATGAAGAAGACGACGATGACTAATCCCGCCCCGCATACGCCTCGTTTGTCGCAACCGCTCGTGACCCAGACGAGTCACTTCATGCGCCGGTTGGCATAACTCTTTGTCCGGGACAACCCCATGAGCATTACAACGATCTCCGATATTGTGGATTCTGCGAGCGTCCGGCTGACTTGTGCCGGGGTTGAAGACCCGTTTTTAAATATTCGCGTTCTTGTAGGACATGCTTTAGGCCTTACGCCCGAAGACGTGCCCAACCATGAAAGCCGCATTCTTACGGAAAAGGAAGTTAGCCTTATTGACTCTCTTATCGAGCGCCGTTCGCGCCGGGAAACGCTGAACCGCATTATCGGAAAAGGAGAATTTTGCGGTTTATGGTTTGAACTGAACGAAGCAACGTTAGAGCCTCGCCCCGAAAGCGAAATTATTGTCCGTTTTATTACAAAAAAAATCAAAACATTGTTTTGGCGCCTCCGCCCGCGCAAGCCTATGCGGATACTTGACCTAGGCACAGGCTCCGGGTGCATTCTTCTTTCTTTTCTTCACACTTTTCCGGACGCAACGGGACAGGGCATTGATCTTGCCCCCCGCGCCATTGATAAGGCGCGCGAAAACGCAAAGCGGCTAGGCCTTGATAAGCGGTGCGAGTTCCGGATCAACGATTGGGATACAGGCATCAAGGAAAAATTCGATATTGTCTCTTTCAACCCGCCTTATATACCGGCTGCGGATATGCCGATGCTCATGCCTGCCGTCCGCGACTTTGATCCTCATCTTGCTCTTTATGGCGGCAAAGACGGACTCGATCCTTACCGCGTCGTTGTCCCTTCGCTGCCCAGGCTCCTCAAGAAAGGCGGATATGCCGGAATTGAGCTGGGTGACGAACAAACAGATGCCGTTGGCTCTCTTTTAAAAAAGGCCGGTTTCACCGACATACAACTATTGATTGATTTTCGTGGTTTCGATCGTGTGTTCGTCGTTCGAAAAACGAGCGATGACGCAGAGTAACAACTTAAAAGGCTGGTGCCGATTGTGTGATTCGAACACACGACCTACCGCTTACAAGGCGGTTGCTCTACCCCTGAGCTAAATCGGCTTACTCCATCCTCACAACCGCCTTCTAACAATGTTTGCGTGCCTGCGCACGCGGGGCGGTTGCTCTACCCCTGAGCTAAATCGGCTTACTCCATCCTCACAACCGCCTTCTAACAATGTTTGCGTGCCTGCGCCC
>JBAZLX010000044.1:0-12352 GCA_041650075.1 Bdellovibrionales bacterium
GTTCGCAGGCTCAAATCCGGGAGCGGCGCCGTTATTGCGGGCTTTGCCGGAGCTACGGCAGATGCTTTTGCGCTTTTTGAGCGTCTAGAGGCCAAGCTTGAAAAACATCCCGGGCAATTGATGCGCGCATGTGTTGAGCTGGCGAAAGACTGGCGCACAGATCGCTATTTGCGGCACCTGGAGGCCATGATGGCTGTGGCCGATGCTTCAACAAGCCTTATTCTTTCAGGTAACGGCGATGTTTTAGAACCGGAAGATGGGTTGATTGGCATTGGTTCCGGCGGCCCCTTTGCTTTGGCCGCAGCGCGCGCCCTTTTTGATATTGAGGCTCTGGACGCCGAAGCTATTGCGCGCAAATCGCTCGACATCGCCGCCGGGATTTGCGTCTATACGAACACAAACGTAACTTTAGAAAGCATCGAAATTTAAATGGCTCCGCTTTCCCCAAAAGAAATCACCGCAGAACTTGATCGTTATATTGTCGGACAGCTTGAGGCAAAACGCGCCGTTGCGATAGCTTTGCGCAATCGCTGGCGGCGACAACAGCTGCCTGAGGCCTTGCGAGAGGAAGTCGTCCCAAAAAACATTCTCATGATCGGGCCCACGGGCGTCGGAAAAACAGAGATCGCGCGCCGCCTTGCCAAATTGGCGCAAGCGCCGTTTTTCAAGGTTGAGGCGACAAAATTTACTGAGGTTGGATATGTGGGGCGCGACGTAGAACAGATTGTTCGCGATCTCGTTGACGTCGCTATCAAAATGGTTCGCGCGCGCATGAGTAAAGAGGTTAATCCGCGCGCCGACAAGGCCGCACAAGAAAGGGCTTTGGACGCCCTTGTCGGAGAAAACGCAACGCCCGAAACCCGCACGAAATTTCGCCATATGTTGGAACGCGGGGAGCTTAACGAAAAGGAAATAGAAATTCAGGTTCAGGATACGGGCTCCGCGGGATTGCCAATGTTTGATGTTCCGGGAATGCCGGGTGCGCAGATGGGGATGATCAATCTCAGCGAAATGATGGGTAAACTCGGCGGTCCGCGCACAAAAACGCGAAAACTTCCCGTTTCTGAAGCGCTGAAGGTTTTGCATGATGAAGAGGCCGACAAGCTTTTGGACATGGACAAGGTTGTCGAAATCGCCGTGGAAGAAACCGAACAGAACGGCATCGTGTTTCTGGATGAAATAGACAAAATTGCCGCACGATCCGAAGCCTTCCGCGGCGGCGGCGACGTTAGCCGCGAGGGCGTGCAGCGCGATTTGTTGCCCCTTATCGAGGGCACAACCGTTTCGACAAAATATGGAACCGTGCGCACCGATCATATTTTATTCATCGCTTCCGGCTCCTTTCATTTGGCAAAGCCCTCCGATCTGCTTCCCGAATTACAGGGGCGCCTGCCTATTCGGGTTGAATTGGCGCCCCTTTCTTGCGAAGACTTCAAGCGCATTTTGACCGAGCCGGAAGCAAGCCTCATTAAGCAATACACGGCGCTGATTGGTACAGAAAAGGTGGGGCTAGAATTTTCAGAAGACGCGCTTGATGAGCTTGCTCGGCTCGCTACCGAGATAAATGCTAGCGTCGAAAATATTGGGGCGCGGAGACTGCACACCCTGCTCGAGAAATTGCTTGAGGACATTAGCTTCGACGCCAGCGATCGCGCGGGAACCGTTGTTAAGATTGACGGTAATTATGTTCGCGAAAAGTTAAACGAGCTGACACAAAACGTCGATTTATCGAAATTTATTCTGTAAGAACAGCGCCCTGCTCTTTTTGCCCCCGCCCATTAAGGTTAACGCGCTGTTTCTTTATCTGTTTGAGGTTTTTACTTTCTCCCTGTAAAATCCGGCACAGAGTTTAAATTATTTTTGCTGGTGAAAAATATGTCTGCGGGTCTTTCAGCTTTATATAATCGCCTTGGCGTTTCGGAAGAGATGGCCGGGAAAATCCGCGCCCAACACAAAAAAATTCAAGACCCCGTCAATACATACAGTGCCGCCCTCTGGACAAACATTGACGAACCGGCTGCTCTGTTTACGGCTCCGCTAAAAGACGCGCCCAGCCCAAAATGTGCGATGAGTCCAGTTGCCCATAGCCATTACTATTCGTCTCTTCCTGTTGCTTCTGTTTGATTGGTTTAGTTTTTTGCCTCTTCGCTTTTCGTTTTGTTTTCGAAACGTTTTGGCTTGGGCTATCCTCTTCGTATTTGACACTCTTTCAAAATTTCCCGCGCTATCGGCGCAGCTTCCGCCGATCCGCTTCCGCCGTGCTCAACAATGACGGCGCAGGCGTATCGCGGAGCTTTTGCCGGGGCGTAGCTAACAAAGAGAGCGTGATCTCGTTCTTTCCAGGGGAGATCTTCGTTTTTCACAACCCCTGTTTTTCTTTCCGCCTCGCTGATGCGCCGAACCTGTGACGAGCCCGTTTTCCCCGCCATTTCCATCCCTTCTTCTTTTATGCGCGCACCGTAAGCCGTTCCCGACGTTGAATTGACAACACGGAACATACCCTCTTTTATTAAGGCCAGATGTTTTGGGTTAAGCCCCATGGATGGCCAAGACTCTTGATCAATCACCTTGTTTCCGATTTTTTGAGCAATGTGCGGTTTAACAGCGAGCCCGTTATTTGCTATTCGTGCCGCCATGGTTGCCAGTTGAAGCGGCGAGGTTAAAAGAAATCCCTGCCCGATTGCCGTCACAAGCGTTTCGCCCTGCTGCCATTCCTGATGTTTCATGGTCTTTTTCCACGAACGGTTCGGCACAAAACCGCCGCGCTCATGGGGCATGTCTATATCGAGTTTTCGGCCAAAGCCGAAACGCTCCGCCATTGCTTGAATTCTGTCAATGCCGACGCGTTTGCCTAAATCATAAAAATAGGTGTCGCAAGAACCGGCAAGCGCTTCGACCATATTGACAAAGCCGTGTCCGCCCCGCTTCCAACAATGAAAAGAGTGCTCTCCCAACTCATAGTGTCCGGGGCAATAAACACGCGTCGCAGGATCAACAATTTTGGCCTCTAGTGCCGCCAGCGCAGTAATTGGCTTGAAGGTTGAGCCGGGCGCATATACGCCGCTTGTGACTTTATTAAGAAGCGGCGCGTGAATGTCTTTGTTCAAAGAATCCCAGTCTTCCTGCCCTATCCCGAAAGTAAACAAATTCGGATCAAACCCCGGCTGGGAAACCAACGCTAACACCTCGCCCGTTTGGACATCCATAACAACAGCTGCCGCGCCTTCTTTGGTGGACAAAAGTTGCCGAACGACTTGTTGCAGTCCGATGTCTATTGTGAGCGTCAGGTCTTCTCCGGGAATGGGCGCGTGCCGAACAAGTTCGCGAACAACGCGTCCCCGAGCGTTGACTTCAAGCTCAACGTCCCCGGCCTCGCCCCTCATATACTTTTCGTATTGTTTCTCTATTCCGTTTTTCCCAATACGAAGATCCGGGATGGTCAATATGTCTCGGGAATCCTCCTCCGGATTGTCTATTTCATTTTGAGAAATTGCACCAACATAGCCAAGAATATGGGCTGTCGTTTCTCCATAGGGATAGGCTCGCACCTCGCCGGCATCAATGTCCATTCCGATGAGTTCGGGCGTATGAACGGCAATGGTGTCCATTTGATCCCGCGTCAGGTTGTCGCAAACAACGATGGCGTTAAAGCCGGATCGTTCTTTCATTTCGCGCTCGATGCGCTTACGGTTTGTTTCGTCGATGTTGATGTGTGCGCTCGCTTTTTTTAAAAGCGCACTGAGATTCTCCACTTGTTCGGGCAACAAGACGACTCGAAAGGTCTGATCGTTTTGCGCCAATGGGACCCCGAAACGATCCAGAATTCGGCCGCGGGGAGGAACTATAACGCGCAAACTAATCCTGTTTTCTTCGGCCAAACGGCGATAGGCCCCGCCCTCAATGGCCTGCAAATAATAAAGCCGTCCAGCAAGGAGCGAAAAAAGACCGACTTGCGCCGCGCCAAGCATAAAGGCGCGTCGTGTAAAGATGTGTGTTTTTTCGGTGTTTCTTGGCATTGCGCGGTTGGGTTTATAGCTTCTTTCTTTTTAGAAACGACATATTGATTGTGTCGCCGTTTGTTGTCCAGCCTTCATGTGTGCGCCACCGGGGCTTAATTGGCACTCGCCGTAATGCGCTGAAGACGAATAAAAAGCCAGCAAAGAAGCGGAAAAAGAATAATTGCTAAAACCGCCTGCATTAGAACGGGGAGAACTCTGGCAAGGTGCCACTCAAGCAGCCCGCGCAACGCCCATTGCGTAAAGATAAAAATCAACACGACCAAAGAAAAGCCAGACCACAACATATAAAAAGAGTGCCCGGCAAAAAGGCTTCTCTGTCGCCAGATAATTTGATGCGCGGCGGTAAATAACAGGGCGGAAAGTCCGAGGGGGCCGCCATTAATAATGTCGCTTAATAGCCCGACGGAAAAAGCAACGGCGGGAGGAAAAAGATCCGGCCGGTGCGCCGACCAATAAAAGAGGGACATAAAGCCCAAGGGAGGAAGAACCATCTCCAGATGAGGTATCGGCCCGGCACTAACATCAAGGAGGGTCATAAGAAGCGTTGAAAGAGACGGCACCGAGGCTCTAAACCAGAAATCAAGCCTTTGCCAAAACGCCTCCATTATCTTTTCTTGCCTTCTGCGCGAACTTTATTCCCTATGGCGTTAAAGGCTCCGCCACCTAAATTAAAGTCAACCAATCGGACATAGGTTATTTTCCCCAAATCCGCCGTCGGAATTACGGAGAAAGAGCCCCTTTCTTTTTCTCTTAAGACGCCCACCGGCACATTGGGGGGAAAGATGCCCCCGTGTCCCGACGTAACGACGTGCGCCCCTTCTGGTATTGATGCGTCTCTCGCCAAAAAAAGAAGCTTTGGGTGCGGCGTATTGTCGCCTGCTAAAATAGCCCGGTCTCCTGTTTCCGCAATTGTAACCGGAATGCGTGAATTTGGGTCTGAAATCAGCCAAACGCGAGAAGACCAATTTCCCGTCTCTATTACGCGCCCAATGAGTCCGTCGCCCGTAACCGCAGCCATTCCTTCGTGAACGCCGTCGGCTTCTCCGGCCGTCACAACAAGGCCTCGAGAAAAAGCGCCGCCAATATCGGCAATGGCTCTGGCAGAAATATAGGAAACGGGGGGCTCGGTTTTAAATTTTAACAAGGAGCGCAATTCGCGGTTTTCTTTATCCAAAGAGATCACGGCGTTTTGCCATTCGATCATTCTTTTGTTTTCGGAGCGAAGCTTTTCGTTTTCAGCTCTTAATGACACAAGATTATGTAGGGACTCCCCCACATGTTCTATAGCAAGCGCTGGGCGAGAAAACGCCTCAAGAAGCGGGGCCAATAAATCCATAGAGTGAGCACGAACCAACGCTGTTGTATCCGGCTGCATTCGTGAAAAGACTAATAAAAAAACGGAGAGCCCAACGAAAAGAATAAAAGAAAATCGTTGAGAAACGCTCCGCCATGAAAGCGGCGCGGCTAACGAAGACCACTGAGAGGGTGACGGGCGACGAAGAAACATGGCCAAGTATAACAAATCAAGGTTAACATCGTCTTAGCCCAAGTTTCTCGATTTTACCAACCTTTTTATGAAGAAAAAACAAAGATTTCTCTATTCTCACTTTCCCGGCTCTTTTTGGGGGTTTTGTTTTCTGGATAAAAGCATCATAATTTCTGCGGCCGTTTCCTCTATAGATTTTCTGGAAACATCAATCACTGGGCAATTAAGCCTGGCAAACAGTCGGCGCGCCTCTTGGAGCTCGACGCGTATCTTTTCAGGATCCGTATAGGGTGTGTCCGGATCCTCTTTAAGCATCTTGAGCCTGTTCCGCCGGATAGCCACCAAACTATCAACGTCTTTTGTAAAACCAACAATCAGCGGTTTTTTTAATTCTGAAAAATCGGGCATTTCGTGATCGAGGACGAACGGAACGTTGGCGGCACGAATTCCTCGTCCGGCGAGATAAATGCATGTTGGTGTCTTAGATGTGCGAGAAACGCCAATGATTACGACATCGGCTTCCTCAAGGTTCCCCCGCCCCTGTCCGTCATCTTGAGCAATGGCAAAATCCATCGCAGCAATTCGAGCAAAGTAGTCGTCATCCAGTGCATGTTGCCTTCCTGGATTATGGGTTGGCTCTTTTCCGAAAAGAGAGATCATCCCTCTTAAAACAGGGCGTAAAATAGAGATACATGGAATTCCGTTTTTATGACAAAAGTCTTCTAAGGTCGCTCTTAATTTCTCATCTACAAAAGTATAAAGAACGAGGCCAAAATTATCTCTTATTCCATCGAGCGTTGTCTTCAGTAGTAATTGGGAGCGAACTAAACTCCAGTTGTGTTTTTTAACATCAACTGCCTCAAATTGCGCGAGACAGGCCCTAGCGAGAGACTCTATAGTTTCTCCGGTGGAATCAGAAACGAGGTGGATATGAAATGGCATGTTGTTGCGATCATTGTTTGGGGATAAGTCGAATAAATTCTCTAATTAGGAATTAAAGTACACTTACTATAAATTTTCCCCAAAGTTTTTCCCGTCTGAAGATATCTTTTTTCTTCACTATGTGAAAAACGAGGAAAACACAAAAAATTCTATCCACACAACTCACAGAGTTATCCAAGAGCTAGTTAAAAAAAGATTAATCTCCCATTATCAACATAATAAAAAATTAACCATTACATAAACATTCATTCGCTTCTGTTGATGACTTCCCTCTTTCTCTCCTAAAAATTTAATCCCCACTTCTTCATATACCAACTACTCTCTACTTCTTAGATTAAATATATAAGAAAAGAAGAAGAGAAAAACTCTTCTCCATAAAACACAAGAATTATGGTTAATTTATTCCATCCTTTCTTTTTTCTTTCGCTTATGACTTCTTGACTTTCCTTCCTTCAAAGATTAAAAAAATTCTTATCCGGCGTGGTTATTTTAATTGCGCATTTCTCATCTGCCGGAACCTCACCCCAACTTTGCGAATATTTTTTCCGTTGCGCCGGACTAAAAACGCCCCAAATCCCCCATTTTGGCGAAGGATAAAATGACAACAACAAATTTACGTGAACTAAAAGCAAAAACCCCAGCAGAACTCTTAGCCCTTGCAGAAAAAAATGGTGTTGAAGGCGCCAGCTCCATGCGCAAGCAAGACATGCTTTTTGCCATCTTAAAGATTGTAGGAGAGCAACCAAATCAAACAATTTCAGGAGAAGGTGTTTTAGAAGTTCTCCCTGATGGCTTTGGCTTTTTACGTTCTCCGGAAGCAAATTATCTTCCCGGACCAGATGATATTTATGTTTCTCCTTCACAGGTTCGAAAATTTAATTTACGCACCGGAGACACCGTAGAAGGAGAGATTCGTTCTCCAAAAGAGGGAGAAAGATATTTTGCCCTTCTTAAAATTAACGCGATAAACTTTGAAGATCCGGAAAAGGCTCGCCACCGTATCGGCTTTGATAATCTTACGGCGCTATATCCCACAAAGCATCTAAAGCTTGAGATGCCGGATCCCACCAAAAAAGAATACACTGCGCGCATTATTGATCTCATCTGCCCTCTTGGTAAGGGTCAGCGTGGCCTCATCGTCGCCCCACCGCGTACGGGTAAGACGGTTATGATGCAAAATATTGCGCATGCGATAACAGCAAATCATCCTGAGGTATATTTAATCGTCCTCCTTATTGACGAACGCCCCGAAGAAGTTACGGATATGGCTCGTTCCGTAAAAGGAGAAGTGATTAGTTCCACATTTGATGAACCGGCAACGCGCCACGTGCAGGTTGCTGAGATGGTTATTGAGAAAGCTAAGCGGCTCGTCGAGCATAAGCGCGATGTCGTCATTTTACTCGACAGTATAACAAGGTTGGCGCGCGCCTATAACACGGTTGTTCCGTCATCCGGTAAGGTATTGACGGGCGGCGTTGATGCCAATGCGCTACAGCGTCCTAAACGCTTTTTCGGAGCTGCGCGAAATATAGAAGAAGGTGGCTCATTGACGATTATTGCAACTGCCCTTATCGATACAGGCAGCCGCATGGACGAAGTAATTTTTGAAGAGTTCAAAGGAACAGGAAATTCAGAAATCATCCTTGATCGTAAACTCTCAGATCGTCGCACGTTTCCGTCTATTGATATTACGAAGTCAGGAACGCGCAAGGAAGAGCTCCTCGTTGATAAAACCACCATTTCTAAAATGTGGGTGCTTCGCCGAGTGCTCATGCCCATGGGCGTTACAGATGCGATGGAGTTTTTACTCGACAAACTCAAATACTCGAAAACGAACGCGGACTTTTTCGACAGCATGGGACAAGGCGGCGGCAATGAAGGTGGTGGCTCACCCCCCGTTCAGCGCACAACAATTGCACGGCGAAGCTCATCGTCGGGATCGACAAACTCAGATAAAGACTAAACGGAATCGTCTGTTTTTTTCTCTTTCGGCTCCTCCCCGTCGCTTGACGACGTGGGTGGGGCAAGCTCGACCCGGTTGCGCCCCCCCTTTTTGGCAGCGTACAAAGCCCTATCTGCACGATGAAGAAGCGCCTCGACACCGCTGTCTTCCGAAGAAAGCTGGGCAACGCCGATACTAACCGAACAAGAAACAGCCACATGCCCCGCGATTATAGGCTTTTCCTGAATGTGTTTGCGAAGACGTTCTGCAACGTCATACGCGGCGGAAAGCGGGGTTTCAGGAAGCACAACCGCAAACTCTTCGCCCCCGACACGACCGATAGAATCCGATTGGCGCAGGCTTTCAAGCGCACGTTTCACAATTCCTTGGATAATGATATCTCCCGCCGCGTGGCCAAAGGTATCATTGATGGGCTTAAAAAAGTCGATGTCAATCATCATGGCTGTAAGGGCGCGCGAGAACCGACGGGCGCGCCGCACTTCTTGTTCAGCCAGAGCCTGAAAATGCCTGCGATTGCTAATGCCGGTAAGCGCATCTGTAGATGCTTGATGGAAAAGCTCGGCCTCTAGCTCTTTTCGTTGAGATATATCGTTGAGCGCAACAAGAAATGCCGGAGCCCCATTAAAATCAAGAAGAATGGCCGCAAGCTCCGCAACGAAAGCGCGCCCATGAGCGGTTTTCATGCGCACTTCGATGTCGCGAATATCAGTCACCGTATCGAAAAGTTTAAGGAGATTTTCCCTATCCTTTGGATCAATGTAAAGATCAACGGCCTTTGTATGAAGGAACTGGCTTGCGCTGCGCTGAAACAACAGGCAGCTCTTTCGATTGACGAAAAGAAACTGCCCATCTGATCGGCGCGCAATGTATACCGGATAGGGAAGAATTTCTAAAACGGATCGTAGCTTTTGTTCGTTTTTTAAAAGACTGAATTCAAGTTCAACCTGCTTTGTAATATCAAAGGCGGAAAGCATCATAGCGGGGCCGCCCGGCCAAGCCACGATATTTTTTGTTATAGCAACCCAGATTTCCTGCCCGTCTTTTCGCACACCCCGCATTCGGCCTATCACGGCTTTTTTCGCGCCGCGCACCATTTCGTCATATTCAACCTCAATTTGAGGCCAAATATCATCAGGAACCAAAGAACGAAGGAGGGGCAGAGCGAGAACCTCCTCCGCTGATGCATACCCGAAGACGTCGGCAAAAGCCTTGTTAACATAAAGAGGTTTAAAGTTGCGGTGAACAACAACGCCCTGCACGAACCCATCAAGAAAAACCCGATAATCCGGTGGACGCAAAGCCCCCTTTCTACGATCTGCGTGGCGAAGATCGCGTCGGCGGGCTGGGTGTGGGGCGATTTTTTTTGTTGTCATGAACGGAGCATTAATAAACAAACATTTTTGCCGTAAGAACCATAGAAATGACGACGCAAGAGTATGCCCAATTTGAGAAAAGGCCAATAGCCTCTAAGAAGAATGATGCGAAGGCCCTCCGTCCCAATTGACGTTATCAATAACGCGCAAGAAAGGGGATGTTCTCTTTTTCCCATGTTTTCCGCGGGCTTGGGCGCGTTCGCGCTCCGCAATAAATCGCGCAACCTCGGGAGAGCTCATTACGCTAAAAACCTCTTTTGCGGTGAGTCCAAGATTGGTCGGATCGGTTGTAGGGACGCCCAGAATACCATTTTCTGCCATCCAAACCCCGTAATATATCAACCCGATCAAACAAGACAGATCGTGAAACAAGGCGCCCACACGAGAGGCGGCGGAGCTAAACTCGGCGCTTTCCCACCCGTAAGCAAGAGCGACGCGAGTAAGCGCGTGAGCAAAATCATTGCCGAAGCAGGAGCTGTCGGGCTTGCTGGCTGCAGGGGAGCTGAGCCATTTTTTTATGGACGTTCTGTCTTCCAACAAAAACTCTTCGCCGGGATCGATATGCATAGGAAGCCACGAAACTTCGTTTAGCCGGGCCGTTATGGCATTCAGGCCCAGCCGCTCTGCGCGGACGTAATAAAAACTATAGGTATCGCGATTGTATCCATCGGGCAGGGGAGCTAAAGACAAAATCTCTCCACGTTCGCGGGCGAGGCGTTCGCGCGAAAGGTCAATTTGTGAACGCAACTCATCAAGCGTTAAAAACCGCCCCATACGACCCCTTTAGTTCGAGACCACTGATCGAATGTTTCACAACCTCACTTTACAGAAGAATGATAAGGATATTGTTAATCAAAGCTTTTTCGCAGGAAAGATTCTTGCCTGATTCATTTGCATTTAGTTACAATTTCTCATATTTGTCCGCGATGTTTGATTTTGATGTCATAGTTATCGGTGCCGGCCATGCGGGGTGTGAAGCTGCAGCCGCAGCTGCACGCTTGGGTGTGCGCACGCTTTTGTTGACGCATAAAATTGAAACGATCGGAGAAATGTCCTGCAACCCCGCCATCGGCGGGCTTGGCAAGGGACACCTTGTTAGGGAAATAGATGCGCTAGACGGCGTCATGGGGCGTGTTGCCGATGCGGCGGGCATACAGTTTCGCGTTTTAAATCGCAGCAAGGGACCGGCCGTTCACGGACTCCGCGCGCAAGCAGACCGTAAGCTCTATCGTCAGGCAATGTGTGTAACACTATTTGGCCAGTCAAATCTTGATATACGCGCGGGCGAAGCTGACGATCTGATCGTTTCGGAAAAGGGCGAGCTTCAGGGAATTGTAACGGCGCGAGGCGAAAGAATTAGTGCTGGCGCTGTTGTTATTACAACGGGCACTTTTCTTCGAGGCATCATCCATCAGGGAGAAAGACAAACGCCCGGCGGGCGCGTTGGGGAGCCGCCGTCTTGTGGCCTGAGTGTTGCGCTAGAGCGACTGGGCTTTCCTCTGGGGCGCTTGAAAACGGGGACCCCTGCGCGGCTGGATGGGCGCACGATAGACTGGGGCGACATGGAAATGCAGGCCGGAGACGAAAGGCCTGAACCGTTTTCGACTTTAACGACAGAGCTTCCCAACCGACAAATTTCTTGCGGCATTACACACACAACCGAAAAAACGCTAGAAACCATTCGCGCAAACCTGCATCGCGCGCCTATGTATTCGGGACAAATCAAGAGCAGGGGGCCGCGATATTGTCCGTCTATCGAAGATAAAGTCGTTCGGTTTGCCGATAAACCGAGACACCAAATTTTTCTCGAACCAGAAGGGCTGGACGACGACACCGTTTACCCAAACGGCATCTCAACATCCTTACCCTGCGATGTTCAAGACGATTTTATCCGTTCTATCAAAGGGTTGAAAAACGTTCGGGTTATTCGTTACGGCTACGCAATAGAATACGATTTTTGCGATCCGAGAGAGCTTAGACAGACGATGGAGACAAAGCGTGTCCCTGGGCTCTATTTTGCCGGACAGATCAATGGCACGACGGGATATGAAGAAGCTGCCGCGCAAGGACTTATGGCGGGACTGAATGCGGCGCTCAAGGTTCGTGGAAACCCAGCCTTTGTTCTTGATCGGTCTCAGGCATATATCGGCGTTATGATTGACGACCTCATTACTCGAGGGGTGACAGAGCCATACCGCATGTTTACCTCGAGGGCAGAATATCGCCTGACGTTGAGGGCAGATAATGCAGATCAAAGGCTTACGCCCATGGGAATCGAAATGGGCTGTGTCGGAAAAGAGCGCAAAAGAGCATTTAAAGAAAAAATGCAGGAATTAAGCCGTGCCCAAGCCCTCATGAAGAGCCTTCGGGCCTCACCAAACAAACTTTCTTCCGCAGGGCTGAAAATTAACGCAGATGGGAAGATTCGCTCTGCTTTGGAGCTTCTTTCTCATGAGAACATAGATCTCCCCAAGCTTGTCGCAATATGGCCAGAGCTTGCCAAAATCCACCAAGGAGTGGCCGAGCAATTAGAAATTGACGGAAAATATGCCGGGTATATCGAGAGGCA
>JBAZLX010000045.1:0-12305 GCA_041650075.1 Bdellovibrionales bacterium
AATACGCGCGCCTTGCGGCTTGCGTCTATGCGGCTTTTGACGACGCGGTAGCCTATCGAAAGCCCCGTCAACGCGCCGAGCTTGAGAAGCTCGTAAGCTTCCGCGCCCTTTTGCGTGCGAAGCGCAAGCCGCCCTTCGACAAGAAGGCCGTTGTCGTCCTCGCGGATGCCGTGCCAGATGCCTATCGGTTGCGTCGGGTCGTGCATCCATAATAAAGCGGGCGTGCGGCCTTGCGCGCGCCACTTCGCAAGCGTGCGCGCGAACGCGCCCGCTGCGACGATTTCGTTTTGTTGGTCACACACGCCGAACACGGAGGCGTAACCCGTAAAAATCCCGTCGCCGCCGAGTGTTTTGACCCGGAGGGGTAGGGACATGTGTTTGATGTCCATTATCGTTATCCGTTTGCTGTTTATAAATAAGATTTCAATCTGGACACCGGCTTTCGCCGGTGTGACGAAAAGGTTGTTTGTTATGGTTAAACGATCCGCGAAAGTAATTGGCTTGCTTCCGGCGGATGATACTATGGCGCCTCGAAAATTTCGGGGTGTTGAAAATGACCGATCCAATCAGTAATTATTTTAGCGGAAATATTTCCGACGTTAACATTGCGTGCCTTTCTCAAATCAATAATATAAAAAATATTCTGACGCACGTTACTGAAAAGCTGCGCCTCGATCCGGAAAACGACGTTGTCCTCGTCGGTTCTCAGGCCAGGTGGAACGATTTGCGTTTGCCTATCGTTCAATATTCCTTGAAAAACAAATCAACTTTGGTCGTTTCTCCCATCATTATTAATTTCAATCAGTATATTTTCGCGGTGTCCGTCAATAGCGTCGGGCTCTTGACCGTTCAGGATTTGGAAGCCATCGAGTTAAGGGCCTATATCGGAAGACCGCACGATTATGAAAATTTTCCCGAAGGCGGTGCTTTTAACCCATACCCGAAAAATCCGCAGAAATTTTCAACCCATATTGCTTCGGTCTCCCAACTCGAAAAATTTTTGAACCTGTTCAACAAAGCCAATCAGGCAAGACCGGCGCCGAAGAGAGCTGTCCGGAACGTTAAGAGAGAGCCCTGATTTCATCGTCGCCTGAGGCGGGGCCGTAGCCTGCCGCTTCGCGCTTTTCGTCGCGCGTCAGGAAGTCCGCCGATTGGATTTTGCTCCATTGCGACTGGCGTTTTTCCGTCAGCGCGCTGATCGCGTCCGCGTCGAAGTCGAGTTCTATCCCGCCGCCGAACATGGGGCAGAGCCAGTGATCAATGCCCGCGATGACGCGCGTGATTTGCGGCAATACCGTTTCTTCGTAAAACGCCAGGCGCGCTTGTTCCATGTTCGCATACGTTTGCGCGTCGGGAATGCCGATTAACTGCGCGGGCACGCCGAACGCCAGCGCAATATCCCGCGCCGCGTTGTTGCGTCCCGAAAGCCAGTCCATATCCTTCGGGCTTAGGCTCATTTCGCGCCATTCGAGGCCTCCTTCCAATATCAGCGGGCGTCCCGCGTTGCGGTCGCCTTGGTAAAGTTGCCCCATTTCGTCGCGCAGGCGCTGCAACTGGTCGTCCGTCAGAGAGGAGGGGCAGCCGTCTTTCGGCGCGTAAACAAGCGCGCCCGACGGCCTTGCTCCCTGATTAAGAAGCGCCTGATTCCATGCGCCCGACGCGTTGTGCTGGTCTATGGATTGCAAAGCCGCTTCCATCGGCGCGAGGCCGTACCAGTCGTCAAGCGGGTGATAGTGCTTGAGGTGCAAAATGTTCGATGCGCCGCTTAAGGGATCAACCGGCCACGTCGTCGTTTGGCCGCCCACCGTGTATTGATAACCCTGCGGCAGCCCCGTTGCGCCCGGGATAACCTTCATGCGGTCCGGTCGCAGCGCGTAAAGTTCGACCGGCGCGGATATATCCGTCGGGCGGATGGCTTCGATGTACGCGTTGCCGAATACTTCCAGGTTTGCGTAGATATTTTCAAGAAACGCGATGCCGTCCTGCATCGGGTTCGGATGCGCCAGAAGGTCGAGCAGGGGGTGCTTTGCCAGTTCATTGCCTTTGCCGTCGTACAAAAGCCACGGCACGGCCGCCGCCGCCGTCGCGATCTGCATGACGCAGCGATACGCGATGACGTTTTTGCGGAAGCCTTCTTCGGCAAGGCTTGTCATGCGGCGCGGAGTCCATTGCGGTTGGCCGACGTGGCTCCATGCGATCATGGGGCCTGCGGCGCTTGTCTTGACTTGCGGCGGACGCACAAAACGCGTCACGAGACTTGAGAGACTCATGCTGTGTTGCCTTTCTTGCAGTGAGGGGGCGGAAATTATTAAATTGCGTTAAACTTGTTTTTGGCGATATGCAGTCTTTTCCTGCGGTTAGGGGAATCTAAAAAATCTCGGCGACATGAACCTGTTTTTAAACTCGATTCAGTAAAATATTGTTACGCAGGGAAGAGATCTCACATGTTACGCAGGGAAGAGATCGCTGAGAACATCCTTTACGATGGCTGGGTCAACGCCTTCGATCCTGAAGTCATGGCCAAATGCAAAAGCGACGTCATCGGAAGAGACACTGTCTTCACCGGGTTCGAGGGCAATCCTGCATTGCGCGATATTGCGTTGTGCTTCTTCCTTTCTAATCAAATTGGTATAAGGAAAAAATTCCTGAATACCGTCCTGATCGAGGACGAACCCAGTATTTTTAGAATGTTTACCGAAGAGCAAATTCTATCCGAGCCGAGGATAACGGGTAACCGCGTTTATGTTTCCGAGTACACCGTTATATCCGATCCGGATTTGCATCTTAAATATATCGTCGAGCATTCTCCGCCCACCTCGACTTACTATTATTTCAGCGACAGGGGCATCAACTGCCCCATCCAGCCGCGGCTTACTTAGAGCATTCTGATCCTCGGTTCGCCGCGGGAAACCTCGCTGAGTTCGGTCAGTGCCCACACGAGCGCGTCAACGCGGTCGGGCGAGCCGTCCTGTTTGCCGTGAGCCGTAAATTTGCACATCTGATCCTCAAGGAGCCCCAGATTGCCGACGTGGCGCACGCGTTTCTGTTCGTAAAGCGCCGCGATGGGCAACGCGCGGTCAACCTTGTTGCGCATGGCGCGGACGGGCTTGAAGAGCACTTGCGGCGCTTTCTGGCGCAAGAGGCGTTCGACAAGCTCGCCGCCCGCGTTGACTTCGCCCACGATCATCTGCGCCCGCATGTCGTTATAGAGCATGATCGCGCGCTCTGCCCACGCGTCGGGCGCGTAACGTCCCGACCAGTCGGCCAGCACATAGAGAAGCCCATCAACCCCGCGCGCAGCTGCGACAATTCCGGTTTCGTCGGAAGAAGCGTTGTGCGACATCGCGGGGTCAATGGCCACGATCAGGCGGCGCAGTTCGGGCACGGACTGGACGCGTAAGGCGTCTATTTCCTCGCGCTTCCATAAAGCGTCTTCCGTGTCCTGCAGGAGTTCGGCGTCCAGTTCCTGGCGTCCGAGCCTCGTGCCGCCGTAGCGTTCGGTCAATTGCCGCAACACGTGCGGCGATAAATTGTCGGCGTTTTCGATCGTGCGGCCTTTTGTCAGGTGCACGTCGGCGTCTTTGCGTTTAAAAAGTTCTCGCAGCATGTCCGTATTCCTTGGCGTTGTTGTGACGACCACGCGGGGGTTGTCGCCCAGGCGCAGTCCGAACATCATTTGGTCGAACGCGTCGCGGCCGTCCCACGCGCCGAGTTCGTCGCACCACACTCTGTGGTGTTGCGGGCCCCGGAGCCTTTCGGGCTCGTCCGCCGAAAAAAGTTTGATGCGGCTTCCGTTGACGAGCCATATCTCGCCCATCGAACGGTTCCATTTCTCGACAAAGGTCGGCGGAAGAGCCCGCAAGATCCCGCTTTCGCCTTCCACGCAGGTGTCGCGCGCGTCCGCGTACGTCGGCGCTATAATCGCCGCGCGCACGTTTTCGTTCCACATGACGTAAGAGGCGAGGTCTTCGGCTCCGGTTCTGGTCTTACCCCAGCCTCTCCCGGCCATAACCAACCAGATCCGCCAGTTTCCCTTGGGGGTCAATTGTTCCGGCCTTGCATGCTTCAACCACTGCATTCCTGAGACAAAGGAGGTCAGCTTTGGCGTCGGCAAATTGCATAAGGAGATCTCGGGCAGCGGCAATAGCCGTATCACGTTCTTTAAGCGCTCGTTTTTGCTCTTCATCGTCTTCTTTCGACGGCGCTATGCGGTCGAGCAATATCTGCGCCGCCCGCACGCGCGTGCTTTCGCTTTCGCCGGCTTCCATAACGAGGTGCAACGCCTCGATGGCTTTGTCGGCCAGTGAGTTTTCTGTTTCAGTCATTTTTTGGGATTTTTGATTTTGGGCGCTTCCTTCTTCGCCGAGGCTTCGGAAGGACACACTGCGCCGTAGGTGTGTCAATATCCCATATAAAATGCAGTGTCAAGGGAAAAATCGCTGTATATCAAAAAAATTGTGAAAAGTCCCTTAACCATATTTGGCGACCCACGGCTTTGACAAGCGTGAAAGGGGCGGCTAGGCTGATTCTTAATCAACGATCTCGTTGATTCGTCGCGCAATTAGGATGATTGCGTTTCTTGTGCCCAGGATGGGGTATACCTCTCAGTCAGAGGCCATCCCATGATTGATTCCATCGGCAGCTCTTCTACCCTTCCGCTTTCCCGACAGTCCAACGCGCTCGTGCAGACGGGAAGATTGCGCGACTCAAGCATTTTGACCGCCGTTCAGCAAGCGCCACAGCGCGTGTCGAATGCCGTCGAACCCGTGAAGGTTTTTGCCGTTACGCAAACGTCGAACGGCACCGCGCCTTCGCAAGCCAAATTGCCGCGCGGCAGTTTGGTGGATGTTTGGGCGTGAGAATTTTTATCAATAGATAGTCGCGTTTTGCGGCAACCAACAACCCCGCCCCTAACCCCTCCCGCAAGGGGAGGGGAATTTATAGTTCGACACAGGCGGCGAAGTAAAATAAAAAAATCAAGAAATGCGAATTAGGGGCCGTCGGGCGTTTGGGGTTTGTTGAGCGCGCGCTCGATTTTGCGCAGGACGTGAAGCGTCGTTTCATGTTGCCGGTTCGAAACTTCCTGAGCGGCCAGATTGTAAAACCTCTTTGTTTCGAAAGCGCCTAAGAAAGTGCCAACTGTGGTTACAATGGCGCTCGCTCTCGTTAAATCCGGTCCAGATGTGGCAGAGCCATTTATTAAAAGAGCAAAATCTATAATTGCAAAAGCAGCGACCAACCCTGTACCAAGTGCAAAAACACGGGCGGCGCGAAGAGTGTCTTTTTCAATAAAATGACTCTGATATATAGACTCTGCGTATTTTGTATCTAGAGGGTCTATCTCATCCGGCATGTTAGACGCTGACATTATATTTTCTCCAAAAGGGCAGTTTTAATGTGTCGGGCATTATAGCAGACGTTCAAGAAAGTAATTAATACAGAATGCTTTCATTGTTATATCGTATTGAAAAAACAAGATAAACAGATTTTCTAGGATTAACGGCTGATTTCATTCATTGGCGTAGGCGGCGGATGGCGGGGCGGCTTCTCAGGCCAAATTGCCGTGCGGCAGTTTGGTGGATTTGTGGGCGTAGAAAGAAAAAAAAGAAACCAAATGGGATGCCCGCCTTCGCGGGCATGACGGTGATTGTATTTTTGTGGTGTGCCTCCTCACACGCAAGCAGCGGAGGGGGAAAAGAAGGAAGAGACCAAATGGGATGCCCGCCTTCGCGGGCATGACGGTGGTTGTTTTTTGTGGTGTGCCTCCTCACACGCAAGCGGCGGAGAGGAAAAAGAAGGAAGAGACCAAATGGGATGCCCGCCTTCGCGGGCATGAAGGTGGTTGTTTTTTGTGGTGTGCCTCCTCACACGCAAGCGGCGGAGAGGGAAAAGAAGGAAGAAACCAAAAGGGATTCCGGATAAATTTGCCGCCTTGCGACAAATTTTGTGGGATGACAATAATAGGAATGACGGGAACGAAATTTATTCTTCGACGCAGGCCGCCACGGCGTAGCCGCATTGGTCGTAATCGTTGAGAAACGTCGTGCCTGTGGGGCCGAGATAGTGGATGGCTTTAACCGCACCGCTTTTCATCACGACGTTGACCGTGCAAAACTTTTTCTGATGCGAACGGTCTTTGTGCGAGTAGTAGCTGGTTACTTTAAGCGTGTCGTCAGGCGTCGTCGAATAACCGTCCGTCGAATGATACGACCAGACCTCGGTCGCGCCTTCGGCCATTTTCTTTTTCGGGATGCCCATGCAGGTCAGCACGTCTTCTTTCGCCATGCCGATCATGCGCGTTTTGGCTTTTGCCGCGATGTCGTCGCGATGAAACGTGCCGCCGACGCATCCTGTGAGCAGGGCAGCGGCTGACATAACGGCAATAAGGCTGAGAAAACGGCGGAAGGACATGACGGCCTATTCTTGCGGGTTTACGTATGTATGTAAAGAGGGTGTTGTTATTGCGGAAATCCCCCCTCCCTGCGCGTTGTTACTACTGATGAGCTTGTGGCAAACGCACTTTCGCGCCCCGCGAGGGGGAGGAAGAAGAGATTTACCGTCCTGCAAGGGGAAGGGAAGAGGCGGGGGGTGACGCGTTGATATTGTACCAGGCGACGAGTTTTTCGAGCCCGTTTTGCAGAGCCGGGAGGTCGCGCGGTTCGGGCGGCGCGTCGTAGCAGACCGTCGAGATGACCGCTTGCCCCGAATGCGCGCCGAGTTCGCGCACCGCCGCGCGCCAGCGGGTATAGGCTTCTTCTTCCTTATCGGAACGTTCGTGCTCGACACGGAAAAAATCGCGCGCGCTGGCTATGCCGGAATAACTGCTTGTCGTGCGCGAAGCGATGGCGGCGGCGTGGTAGTCGGCTTTGAATTTCATGCCTGCTTCGATCTGAAGCGCGGTCAGCAGCAATTTGAGGCCAAGGATGTCGAGGACGTGCTCTTCGGTCGCGCGCGCGGCCAATACCCCGGCGCGGTCGGTCAATTCGTACGTGCAGCCGGAATGCTGCCAGCGCTCGGGCGTTCCGTGGTCGCCTCCGTAGCAAAGGGAGCCGAGTTTTTTGTTTGCGGATGCCGCGCGGCGGCGGGAATGGCGGATGGATGACATGAAAATTCTCCTTTTTTGAAAATCTTCTTCAAAATATCAAAAAGCGATATATCCCAATGGAAAATATGTGTCAAGGAAGATTCCCAATGAAAAGCGATAAAGCTGTGGAAAAAGAGATTATGTCGCTGAAAATTTGAGGGAAAATTCAAAATGCGGGGGGAAGGGCGTGGGAAAGGGGGGAGGGGAAAAGAAAAGAAACAAATGGGATCCCGGCTCGCGCCGCGCGTCAACGCGCGGCTTGGCCGGGATGACAAGGGTTTTTGGGGCAAGCGCGCTTTTGTGTGCGGTGTGATGGGGATATTTGTGGCGACAGTAGGGATAACGACGAAAAGATTCATATTTATGCGTCGCGCGGACGCGCTCCGCTGGATCCCGGCTTTCGCGGGAATGACTCCAAAAGAAAAGGCGGGGATGACACAAAAAAAAGAAAACAAATGGGATTCCGGATAAAATCGCATTTTGCATATTTGCAAAAAGCGATTTTTCCGGAATGACGAAGAGAGGGAAGGCGCGGCTTCTAAAATAACGATGGGATTTGTGGCGAATAATGACCCCTCACCAGCATAAACTAAGGGCTTGCTTTGCAAGCCCTTAGTTTTTGCAACCTCTCCCGCAAGGGGAGAGGAAAAGAAGGAATATCTTTGCCGACTTGTCCTTCTTACCCAAAAGGCGAAGGAGGAGAGGGAGACTTAGCTTGAAAGGCGAAGGCGAGCCGCAAGGGGAGGGGGGATACGCAGACGTATGGGTGCAGGAAAAGAGATAATTATTTGTGGTTGCGTTTGGCGTCTTTTAAAACATGGATTTGTTTGAGGCAGGCAGCGCGGTTGGCCTTGAAGTCGCCCGCTACCCACCATTGCTCTATCGCTTGAAGCATTTCGCCGACTTCGCGCCCTTCGGGAACGCCGAGCTTGATGACGTCTTCGCCCCTGATCGGAAAAGACGGGACTTTCCACGACGCGATAAGAGGCAGGATTTCGGCAATTCTTCCGCCGTTTAAAAACGCCGCGATGCGGCAGTTGTCGGCGCCGTACCGGTATATCAGGGCGCGGACTTCCGCCGGAGCGAATTTTTCATGCAAAATTTTGGGTAGCCCCGCGAGCGCGCATAAAATTTCCGTATCGTGGTTGGAAAGCTTCAGGCGGCGCGCGACGGCGTAAGAAATATTTTCGTCCTGCGGCAGAATCGCCGAAAAACGCGCCAAAGGAGGCTGCTGCGCGCCGAACTTGTTTTCGTTTTCAATAAGTTTTTCAAGGCGCGCGACGTCCGTTCCTTCGGCCAAAAAATAAGGGAGAACGCCGCTTTCGATCATGAGGCGCAGGGCAGGGAGCGGGTTTTCGGATCCTAAAAGCTTGATAAATTCGCGCGCAATGCGCTCGACGGAAAGATTGGGAACAAGCGCGGCCAGATCGCGGCAGGCGTCAAGCGCGGATTTGTCCGCCGCTTCTTTGCCGAAGTACGCAAAAAAGCGGAAATAACGCAAAATCCTGAGCACGTCTTCGCGGATGCGCTCTTTCGCGTCGCCGATAAAGCGCACGCGTCCCGCCGCCGCGTCTTCAATGCCACCGTAATAATCGTACACTGTTCCTTTTGAATCAACGTAAAGCGCGTTCATCGTAAAATCGCGGCGCGCGGCGTCTTCTTTCCAGTCGTCCGTGAAGACGACTTTGGCGTGGCGGCCGTCGGTTTCGACATCGCGCCGCAGGGTCGTTATTTCATACCCTGTATGATCGAGGATTGCCGTAATCGTGCCGTGGTCAATGCCCGTGGGCTCGGACCGGATTCCGGCAAGGGCGAGCATTTCCGTCGCTTTGTCCGGCGGCAGGGTCGTGGCGAGGTCAACGTCGCCGACCTTGCGGCCAAGGATGACATCGCGCACCGCGCCGCCGACCACGCGCGCTTCTCCATGCAAGGCCGAGAGAAGCCTTTGCACGTTGGGGGTCAGGATTTTGGTCTGCCGGTCGTTGTCGAGAATCATGACGTTTTGCCACCTCACCCGCCTTCGCCACGCTGTGGCTTGGGCGCCCTCTTCCCCGCAAGCGGCGGAGAGGGAAAAACAAGTCAATCCGTTTGTTGAAACAGGCTATAGCAGGATTGATAATTCCGAAAGAGCAGTTTTGCGCCGTGCTGCGGAAAAGGCAAGGGTTGAGGAAGGGGCGCGAGGGGAGGGAAAAGAAGAAAACAAATGGGATCCCGCATAAATTCGCCTTATGGGCGAATTTTGCGGGATGACGATGGTTTTTTTTGGAAAAAGCGAGTCGAAAACGGTGGAGAGGGAAAATTAGAGGAAAGAGAAGATGGATTCCCGACAGCCGCTATGCGGCTTCGGGGATGACGAGGGGAAGGAAAGCGTGCGGAGTAGCCGGAATGACGGAAAAAGTGTCAAACGCAAATCCCGTTTGCACTCCCCCCTCCCTGACCCTCCCCGCGAGGGGGAGGGAAAAAGAAGAAAACGTGCCCGCGAGGGGGAGGAAAAAACGCGGGTTTTGGAATGACGGTGTTTGTTATGACAACAGATGACCTCATTTTTTTTGCAAAACGTAAAATGCCGGAGCCGGGCTGCAAAAAAAGATCATGCTTTTAAGGGCAGGTACCGCAAGGCGCTGTCAACGCGGAGCAGCGGTCGCGTCAGCGGAAAATCGAGGGCTTCTTTGGCTATCAGGAGAATGCTGTCGGCCTCCCAGTAAGTCTCGATGGTGTTGTGCCCCGTTCTGTCCGTCGATTTGTCCCGCGTTTCCTTGATGAGCGTTCTTGCGCGCTCGGACAGCCGTTCGGGTTCGTTTTCAGCAAGCCATAAAAACGGCTCTAACGCCGACGAAATCGTCAGAACCCGATGTTTCGCGACATAGACATCCTCGATGCCCGAATTGATCCAGGCGAGGTTGCTTTCGTATTCGGGAATCTTTTGAAGGCTATAGGGCAA
Organism: Bdellovibrionales bacterium; assembly: GCA_041650075.1. Classification (GTDB taxonomy): domain Bacteria; phylum Pseudomonadota; class Alphaproteobacteria; order UBA9219; family UBA9219; genus CAIXLI01. Next base: position 10,026 of record JBAZLX010000045.1, read on the forward strand.
AGAGACCTTGCACGCAGGAGCGTCGGGATAGGCTTTTGCCGCGCTGAGCGCCTTGTTTTTTTCTTTCGTGTTGCAGAGCCTGTTGAGAGCCTTTCTTGCCAGAGCCGTCGTTCTGCCGCTGAGGCGGCGTTTATCCGCTCCGTCGGCAATTTGTTCGATGCGGTTGCGAAAGTCCGGCGAGCGAACCAACAGATCGAGGCGGGCGTTCGCGATCCCGCAAAGCGCCGGATTGAGCGATTGATAAATATCGTTCTTATATGTGTGTAGAAAGTTTTTCTCGGAAGAGATTTTGTCGGAAAGACGCAAGATGCTTCGGACGAGCGCGGATGACGGGAGTTGGGGATAGCTTTGCGCTTTTTTCGGAAAAAGGCTGAAAAAATTGATCACGGCGATGGCATTGCCGCGCGTGGCTTCGAAACGCGCCACTTTGAAGGCATCGAGGATTTCTTTGGGGGTCAGTTCGGAGAGGATCATGATTTTTCTCCTGAAACAACGTCGGGAAAAGAAAGTCACTTACGCACTCTCGTATGCAGGCGTTTTACACCTTTTTTGCGGGGAAGCGAAGGGAAAAGGGCGAGAGGAAAAGCGATAGGAAAACGAAGGGGATCCCGCGCGCCGGAACGACGATAAAGGAAAATTTAAGAAGGATATTCTAGGCCTTCGAAATATCAGGCAAGCGTCGCAGCGCGTTGTTGATCTTATGCATAGGCCTTGTGTTCGGAAACTCTGCGGATTGCTTGGCGACAACGAGGATCGTGTCGGCTTCATAGTAGAGCCCGAGCAAAATACAGCCTTCTCTGTTCATGGCTTTGTCCCGGATCGCTTTAATGTGGAGTTTAGCCTTGTCGGATAACAGGACGGGATCGTTTTCGGCAATATCAAGGAAAGGCTTTAGTGCTTCGGAGATTTCATGATAACGCGAATTCTCGTCAGAGTCGTTTTTGACGGAGGCGTTGATGCGGGCAAGCCTGGTTTCATATTCCGGAATTTTTTCATAAGTATAATAGGGGGCGCGTGGGTAAGCCTTGGGCGGGAAAGTCGTATATTCGACGGGTTTATTGATGGCGTGAATCGCCAGCTCTACCGTTTTGATGCCGATGCGGCGGGTTTCATTGCCAAGCCCAATCATTTCGAGGCGGCGGCGAAAATCCGCGTCTTGGGCCAGAAGATCGGGGCGGCCTGCCGCAATCCCGCAAAGAGCCGGGTGTATGGCCTGAAAAATATTTCCTTCATATGAGGTGAGGAAGTTTTCTCTGGATGAAATCTTGTCGGACAGGCGCATAATGTTCTTGATGAGAGCGGGAGAGGAGAGCCCCGGATACATTCGGGCTTTATTCGAAAAGAGATCGAGAAAAATCATCGCAGCGGCGGTGTGGCCTCGCGTGGCTTCGTAGCTTGCCGCCTCGAAAGCATCAACAATGTCTTCGGCTGATATTTCTTTGAGGATCATGGTGTTCTCCTGAGAAATAATGCTCGGATAATATATGCAGCAGAGAATATATATCTGATATTTTTATACTTCTTTTTCAGGGAGGTGAAGAAAAAAGGGAACGTGGTTAATATTTTGCTTTTAATCTCTTGAGGGCGGCGTTAACAGTTTTACCGGCGCTTGGAATTCGCCTTGCTGGAACGCCTAGGCGGCTTCGCCTTTTCGACACATTAGCCACTCGGAAATTTTCCGGCCGCAGGCTATGGATGGGGCCTCGATAGATTTGTAAGTGCCCCAAGCCACCAAAAATGCGGCAGGAATGGCGGTCATGAATATCGAAAGAGCCGGTGACAATCCTTTTAGATTGGCCAGACCCAAACTCGCCGCAACGATGCCTACCAGATAAAGCACGGGGCAATGGAATAAATAGAGACTGTAGGAAATTTTGCCCAGCAGCCGAAGCGGCGAATGACTTAAAAATTTTTCAAGCGTTCCCCGGGTGACTCCGTACAAGAGCAGCGCGGCTCCTGCCGTCAGGAGCAGGATGCTAAGATGGGGCGCCGGGGCGAGAAGCCTTTCAAACATAAAAACCGGAAAGGCCAACAGGCAAAAACGCGCGCGAAGAAAGTTTTTTTCCCGATAGAGAGCCAGAACCAAACCGGCCTGAAAACACACAAGATAAAGAGCCCCCAAGAGCGGTAGTTCAAGCGGGCCTGTAGGATTTCTCGGATACATGAAAAAGGTGACGAGAGCCAATCCTCCCAGCAACCATAGACTGATCCTTCTGTTCCAGTATGTGCACAGCGCCACGCTTGCCGGAATAAACGCGGAGCCGACAACCTCGGTATACA
>JBAZLX010000046.1:0-12225 GCA_041650075.1 Bdellovibrionales bacterium
TCCAGATTATGCCGTGCCGGTCGAACGGGCGGGAGAAATTCCGCTGTTTGAGCCCGTTTATCCGCTTACTGCCGGTTTAGGCAACAAGGCGTTACGGAGAGCCGTCGCTCAGGCGCTGGCGAAGCTTCCCGATCTGCCGGAGTGGAACGACGCGGCACTGCAGGCTCGCGAAGGATGGCCTAAGTGGAAGGAGGCGGTTTTGAAGGTTCATAATCCTTCATCCACAGATTTTTCTAGCGGATCCCCTCCCTCCCTCCGCGTTACCACTACTGATGTTCTTGAAACAAGCGACGTTTCGCGCCCCGCGAAGGGGGGGGGAAATATTGTAAAACGTCTGGCTTATGATGAGCTTTTGGCCGATCAGCTGTCTTTGACCATTATTCGCGCGCATCACAAGGGCAGCGCAGGACGCCGTTTTACGGGAACGGGGGAATGGACAAAAAAATTGGAGGCGGCTTTGCCTTTTACGCTTACCGAGGGGCAAAAACGCGCGATTAAGGAAATTACGGACGATCTGTCTTCGGAAAAAAGGATGCTGCGGCTGCTTCAGGGCGATGTCGGATCGGGCAAAACTATCGTTGCCCTGTGGGCGATGCTGCACGCTATCGAGGCGGGCGCACAGGCGGCTTTGATGGCTCCGACAGAAATTCTGGCCAAACAACATTACGCTACGCTGTCGACGTTTCTTGCGCCGCTTGGCATCGAGATCGGGTTGCTTATCGGAAAAGGACGCGGCCATGCTCGCGCGACGGTGCTGAAAGACTTGGCGAGCGGAAAATTAAGGCTCGTTGTGGGCACGCATGCTCTGTTCCAGGACGATATTGAATTCAAGGATTTGGGATTGGCCGTCGTTGACGAACAACACCGCTTTGGCGTCAACCAACGCCTGATGCTGTCGGATAAAGGGCGCGGCGTAGATATTCTGGCGATGACCGCGACGCCCATCCCTCGCACGCTGACGCTGACGGCCTATGGCGATATGGATGTGTCTCGATTGAACGAAAAGCCCGCCGGACGGCAGAAAATAGATACCAGCCTTATTGATATGGCTCGGCTCGACGAAGTTATTGCCGGAATTAAACGCCAAATTGCCAAAGGCGCGCAGGCGTATTGGGTTTGCCCCCTGATCGAAGAATCCGAAGAGACCGATCTGGCTGCCGCGACGGAACGGGCGGCTCTTTTGAAAGGCGCGCTTGGAGAAAATGTCGTCGGGCTTGTGCACGGACGCATGAAAGGCGACGAAAAAGATCGCGTCATGCAGGCTTTTTCGGAAGGAAGCATTAAAGTTCTTGTTGCAACGACGGTTATCGAGGTCGGCGTGGACGTTCCTGCCGCCACCGTCATGGTCGTTGAACACGCCGAGCGTTTTGGGCTGGCGCAGTTACATCAGTTGCGCGGACGCATCGGGCGCGGCGCAGAGAAATCGCATTGCCTTTTGATGTATCTGTCGCCTTTGGGAGAAATGGCAGCGGCGCGCCTGAAAATGCTGCGCGAAACGGATGACGGCTTTTTGATCGCCGAAGAGGATTTGCGGCTGCGCGGCGCGGGCGAATTGCTTGGCACGCGGCAAAGCGGACTGCGCGATTTTCGCATGGCCGATCTGGCGAGAGACAGAAATTTATTGGATATGGCTCATGACGATGCGGCGCTTATTCTAACGAAAGACCCGCATTTAACGAGCGAAAGGGGGCAGGCTTTAAGAACGCTGCTTTACCTGTTCAATCGGGATGCGGCTGTGCCGCTGCTGAGGGCGGGGTGATTTTGAGGCCGTCTCGTTACTTTTTACAAGCCGGGGCTGCGTGCCTTCCACAAGAGCGGCGGCGGATGACCCTGACTGCCTCCAAGGCTAACGCGCCTACAATCGCGAGCCCCGCAGCTCCAAATAACAGTCTCTCTTCGACAGCGGCTTTCGGCGCAAAAGCTACGACCATGCCGGTTAAGCCTATGCCATAGGCGGCTCCGACAACGACGGCGGTTATAATTCTTTTTGTGATTTCGCTCGCTTTTCTGAAAAGGGCGTCTACACCGATCATATGTGCTTGCATAACGTTTATCCTTCGTAATTGCTTCTGTTTTTAAATGTGTTTTTCCGGCAATGTTTTTGTCGTTCTATCATAATGGGTCAAAGGGTCTTTCGGGCGAAAAGCTTCTTTGATTTCCGCGAGAAGGGCCCGGGAAGCTTTGGGCGCACCCTTGGGGTTTGTGACTTCGTACACGGCCAAGCCTATGGCTCCCGTCAGGGCAAAACCTGTTGTGCCCAACAGGACGCGGCATAAGGGATGAACGTCCGGCGCAACCGCCATCACCACGTTAAGCAAGCCCGTGCTATAAAGTATTCCCCATAAAACGGCGTCCGCCCATTGCCTTTTTGCTTTGTAGGTCGTTCCGACTAACTGGGCGCAACCGTCCAAAAAATTATGACGCGTCATATTTTGCCCTTCTCAATCAATGGTTCGCATTCTCCTTTTTTATAAGCGGGGGAGTCAATGCGGCTAATTGCTTTCTATGTTAACTTATAATTATGAATATGTTCCGTTTATCAACGGGTTATTGACGTTGTCATCACCGCCCCCGCTTGGTATACAGTCTGCCTCTCCGTGCGCTTGGGCGGCGGAGGCGTATTCCCCAAGGTATTGAAAAATGAATTTTCGTCTAGGCCGCCGCCACCGCGTATTTGAAGGAAAGGCCAAGGTCTTGTTTGAGGGCCCTGAGCCCGGAACGCTCGTTCAATATTTCAAGGACGACACTTCCGCCTGCAATAACCAGAAAAACGGCACAATCACAGGCAAGGGCGTTCTGAACAACCGTATCTCGGAATACCTGATGATGAAGTTGGGAGAAATCGGAATCCCGACCCACTTTATGCGCCGCATCAATATGCGCGAGCAGCTTATCCGTCAGGTCGAGATCATCCCCGTGCGCGTTGTCGTTCGCAATATCGTCGCAGGGTCTTTGTCCAAGCGGCTTGGCATTCCCGAAGGAACCGTTTTGCCGCGTTCGATCATCGAGTTTTATCTGAAGAAAGAATCGCTCGGCAATCCCATGGTGTCGGACGAACATATCACCGCTTTCGGCTGGGCCAGCCCTCAGGAAATTGACGAGATCATGGCGCTTTCCTTGCGCGTCAACGATTACCTTTCGGGCCTGTTTCTGGGCATCGGACTGAAACTGGTTGATTTCAAGCTCGTCTTCGGGCGCTTGTGGGATAACGACGAGTTGCATATTATCCTGGCCGACGAGATCAGCCCCGATAATTGTCGCCTTTGGGACGTTAAGACGAACGAAATTATGGACAAAGACCGATTCCGGCGCGATCTTGGGAAAGTCGAAGAAGCCTATCAGGAAGTCGCCCGCCGTTTAGGGATTATGCCCGAAGCGGCTTCATTAAAACCGGAGGACAAGTAACCATGAAAGTCAGAGTGGATGTCATGTTAAAGCAGGGCGTTCTTGATCCTCAAGGAAAAGCCATCGGACATGCTTTGGGTAACTTGGGCTTCAGGGGCGTCGGCGACGTTCGCGTCGGGAAAACCATCGTTCTCGACCTCGCCGAAACGGATCGCGACAAAGCGATCGAGAACGCCAAGAATATGGCCGAAAAACTGCTTGCCAACCTCGTTATCGAGGACTTTAAGGTCAGCATCGTTTAATCTTTCTCTTTTCTTGAACTTCTTCCTGGAAGCATACGGGCGATGGTTGAAAAAAATCTCGCGGGCAGGCTATTCGAAAAATTGGCGTTTGTAGACACCGTGCGTCGTCGCCGCCGCAGGGTCGTCGAAAAGGTAGATCGTCTTTTCGGTTCTACCGTCGCATATGGCCCTTTCAGAGGCATGAAGCTTTCAAAGCATCCCCGGTGGAGCTATGCCGACAGGGCTTCGATTATGCTTGGGCTATATGAGAAGGAAGTCCTTGAATCGCTGCAAAAAGTTCCGCCTTCTTATAAAACCTTTATCGATCTTGGCGCGGCGGATGGTTATTATGCCGTCGGCGTTCTTATCAACAATATGTTCGAGCGGTCTTATGCTTTCGAAATCTCGGAAGAAGGACAGAGCGTCATCAAACAAACGGCAGCGCTGAACGGCGTTTCGGATCGCATCGCCGTCGGAGGCAAAGCCGATAAGGATTTTTTCAAGCACCTTCCGGCGGACGAGCTGGGACGCACGGTCGTGCTTTCCGACATCGAGGGCGGGGAATTCGATTTGTTCGACGAGGCCGTTTTTGGCGTTTTGAAGGACGCCATTTTCATTATCGAATTGCACGACTGGTTTTTTGAAGATGGCCCGGCGCGGCTTCAAAAGCTGAAAGACGCCGCAAAGAAAACCCATGAAATTTCGGCGTTTACGACGGGAAGCCGCGATCTGTCGCAATTTAAGGAGCTGGCGACTTTCCACGACATTGACAGATGGCTGATATGCGTGGAGGGCAGAAAACGGCTGATGACGTGGCTACGGCTTGATCCGCTGAAGGCGTGACTGGCTGACATGCCGGAGCACGCGACGGCGAGGAAGCCGCATTCTTAAAACGCCGGTATGGAGATATTTCCGGTACTCCTGTTCATAATCTTCCGTCTTCTTGCCGTTGGAAAAGGCGCTTTTGAAAAGAGCATCGGATATTCCTTTGCTCGTTTGCCCGTCCATTACGAATTTCCCGCTTTTGTTTTTGAGAATAATGCGGCCGGTTTCTATGGTACGAGCAACGATAAATTTCGCCGTCAGGTTTCCTTGATCGGCGCGCCTCCATAACGCTTGGATTGATTTTGGCCCGTTAAAATATTTCATGGCGCGATCAACAAATGAATAAATGTGTGCTGCTGTTTTTTCCGACTATGCTTGCGGGGACCGAGGAGCAGGCGTTTTGTCCATGAACTGCGGACGAACATATTCCGTGTAATATCCTTCGAGATGAATTTCATCTTTACCGCATCTTGAAACAGCTTCTGCAATAAGGCGGGCGCAGTCCTCTCCTTCCTCGGGAGAAGTCAGGTTATCTTGAATGGCACGGGCTAAAGTATATTGCGCCACCGGGTTTTTGTGTTTTTTTACAAGGATTCTCGTCGCTTCTATCGCTCTTTGGGCTTTCGTATATTCCATAACGTCCTCACTATAAATAAATGAACGTTTCTTTATATCCGACAGAGGACGATTTTCTGAGGCGATTTTTAGTTTCAGGAAAAAGAGCATAACGTGTTGAAAATAAACAAAATAATAGCGTCCCGCGTTTTGCAAGAATCAAGAAATCAAACGGGATCCCGCATAAATTCGCCCAAAGGCGAATTTTGCGGAATGACAGTGGAAGCTATTTCAGCTTGTAGTGGCTCTTGAGCTCCGCGACCAAATCCAGGCGTTCCCATGAGAAGTGCCCGTCTTTTTCCGGTTCGCGTCCGAAATGCCCGAACGAGGACGTCTTTTTATAAATCGGGCGATTAAGCTGAAGATGCTCGCGAATGCCGCGCGGCGACAACCTGACAAGCTGGCGCAAAATATCCGGCAGCTTGCTGTCGTCAACGTGCGCCGTGTCGTGGGTCGAAACATATACGGCCAGAGGCTCTGACACGCCGATGGCATAGGCCAATTGGATCGTGCAGCGTTCCGCAATTCCCGCCGCCACGACGTTCTTGGCCAAATAACGCGCCATGTAGGCCGCCGAACGGTCAACTTTCGTCGGGTCCTTGCCTGAAAACGCACCGCCGCCGTGAGGCGCCGCGCCGCCGTAAGTATCAACGATGATCTTGCGTCCCGTCAGCCCCGCGTCGCCGTCGGGTCCGCCGATGACAAAGCGTCCCGTCGGATTGACGTAAAAATATTTTTCCTCGGGCATCCAGCCTTTGGGCAATGCCGCTTTGACATAGGGACGCACCAACTTGCGCACGGCCTCCTGATCAATGCTTTTGTCGTGCTGCGTCGAAACGACAACGCGCGCGGCGCGAAGGGGCTTGCCGCTGACGTATTCGAGCGTCACTTGGCTTTTGGCGTCGGGCCCCAGCAAGGGCAATTTGCCCGCTTCCCTGTCTTCGGCGATAAGGCGCAGAATCTTGTGCGCGTAGAAAATCGGCGCAGGCATATAGGTCGGCGTTTCACGGCACGCATAGCCGAACATAATGCCTTGATCCCCTGCCCCTTCGTCTTTGTCGCCCTTGGCGTCAACGCCAATGGCGATGTCAATGGATTGCGGGTGAATATAGTTATGAATTTCCGCGTTCTTCCAATGAAACCCTTTTTGCGCATAACCAATGTCGCGTACCGCCTGGCGCGCCTCTTCAGCCATCTTTTTGGCCGTGATTGACTTGGGCCCCCGCACTTCGCCCGCCAGCACAATACGGTTCGTCGTGGCTAACGTTTCGACCGCAACGTGGCTGTACGGATCGGCCTCTAAAAACAGGTCAACAATCGAATCGGAAATCCGGTCGCACACTTTGTCGGGGTGGCCGGCGCCAACGGATTCGGACGTAAACATATAACTATGCTTCTGACTCTTCTTTCTCATGAAATACTCCAAGGACTAGGTGTTAGGCATTCAATTTAGCAGGCTTAAGGCGAGGGTTGCGGATTGCTGCCCAAGATCGCTTAATTATCAAACACGCATGGGCATCAATACATACAGCGCACTGGCGTCCGATACATCCTGAATAATAGAGGGTGCCGTCGCGTCAGCCAGAAGAAAGCGCGCGCCTTCGCCTTCAATCTGTTGAAGAATATCGAGCAGATAGTGAGCGTTAAATCCAATCTCTAGCAATGCGCCGTCGTATTTGGCTTCAAGCTCTTCGGTAGCGCTTCCAGCTTCGGGTGAATTCGCCGTCAAAACGACGTGCCCCGACGATATGCTGATTTTGATCGCCCGCGACTTTTCGGATGAAATGGTCGCGACGCGATCTACCGCCGCAGCAAAGGTGCGGGCGTCAACTTCCATCTGCTTATCGTTGCCGGAGGGGATGACGCGTTCGTAATCGGGGAAAGTCCCGTCAATCAGCTTGGACGTCACAACTGCGCCGTCGAAAGAAAAACGCACCTTGGTTTCGGACAACGCAATTTCGATGTCGGCGGTGCTTTCATCAATTAACTTGCGAACCTCTCCTACCGTTTTGCGCGGCAGAATAACGCCGGGGATGCCTTTGGAACCATCCGGCGCGGGCATTTCGACCCTCGCCAGCCTGTGGCCGTCCGTGGCAACAACCCTTAAAACGTCCACCTTCTTGTTCTTGGCCGCATGCAGATAAATACCGTTCAGGTAATACCGCGTTTCTTCCGTCGAGATCGCAAAGCGCGAACGATCAATCAAAGCGCGCAGGTCGCCCGCCGAGAGTTTGAACGTATGTTTGAGATCGCTGTCCGGCATGACGGGGAAATCTTCGACCGGCAGGCATCCCAGCTTGAACGTCGAGCGTCCGGACGTCAGTGTCAGCTGGCCTACATTCGCCGCTGCAAGTTCGACTTCCGCGCCCTCGGGTAATTTTCTTACAATCTCATAGAGCGTGTGCGCGGGCGCCGTCACGGAGCCCGTTTTGCCGATCTGCGCCTCAATCGCTTCGTTAATCTCGATCTCCATGTCCGTCGCCGTCAGCGTCACTTCCTGCGACGTGACGCGGATCAGGACATTGGCAAGAATCGGTATTGTGTTGCGGCGCTCGACCACGCTTTGAATGTGGCTGAGGCTTTTGAGCAAGGCATCGCGCGAAAGAGTCAGTTTCATAACACGTTCCGAATCAGAGGAAAGCCATAGGGTACGCTGGTTTTCGCGTCAGGCCGAGGCGAAAAATGCGGTTTTTGAGAACCACAACGCAAGCGTACTTTGGGGTACGTGCGTAGCGGAAGCGCAAAAAACCGCGTTTTGCAGTCCGGCCTCACGCAAAAGACACCGTGCGCCAAAGTTAGCAAAGAAATTTCGCTATGGCTAGGGGTCTAAATGTTCTAGTCTCTTACTTTCTTTGGCTTTTTTGGAGCATTTGGAGAGTCATGCCTTCCTCTTTGAAACATTTCGGCGTTGTCGGCGCAGGCGCATGGGGTACGGCTTTGGCCATTACCCTTAAACGCGCCGGACGTAGCGTTTCTTTATGGGCTTTTGAGCCGGATGTCGCTCGAGCTATGACCGAAGAACGCGAAAATACGGCTTTTTTGCCCGGCATCAAGCTCCCCGACGACATTCGCGTTACCAACAGCCTTTCCGACCTTTCCGGATGCAATGCTCTTGTGCTTGCCATGCCCGCCCAGCATGTGCGCCCGATGTGCAAGACTTTGGCTCCTTATTTGAACCAGCCTACGCCCCTTGTTGTCGCCGCCAAAGGCATTGAGCTGACGACGCATCGGCTTATGAGCGAGGTCGTTTCCGAAGAACTTCCGAAAAATCCCGTTTATATCCTTTCCGGCCCAAGCTTTGCCTCGGAGGTTGCAAAAAACCTTCCCGCCGCCCTGACGCTCGCCTCGGAATGGGGCGCCGAAAATATGGCCCTCGCTATGGCGTCACCTATGTTCCGCCTCTATACGACCGACGATATTATCGGCACGCAAATCGGCGGCGCCGTTAAAAACGTTCTTGCTATCGCTTGCGGCATCGTCATGGGGCGCAAGCTGGGTGATAACGCCCGCGCTGCCCTTATCACCCGCGGACTGGCGGAGATTGTCAGGCTCGGCGTAGCTCTTGGAGCTCGCGCCGAAACGCTGATGGGCCTTTCGGGATTGGGAGACATTGCGTTGACTTGCTCCAGCATGCAATCCCGCAACATGTCGCTGGGATTCGCTTTAGGACAAGGCAAGGAACTTAGCGACATTCTGGCAAGCCGGAATAGCGTGACGGAGGGCATTTCTACCGCCGCCGCCGCTTTGGGGCTCGCGCGCCGTCATGGCGTCGAGATGCCCGTCGTGAGCGCCGTTGATATGGTTTTGCGCGAAAAAGCAAGCATTGACGATGTCGTTACCGGGCTTATGGCAAGGCCGCTGAGAAATGAGACGGTATAGCCGTTATTAGCGGTCACCTGAAGAAGGCAAAGAACATTTCGCGCAGAATTGCTGCCGTGACGATGATGATGGCAATCGCGCTGCTGACCGTCACGGCGATGGGGCGCCCCATCGTTTCAGCAACGTTTTCCTTATTGTTCGTTCTTCCTTCGAGCCGGATGACTTCTTTTTGTATGTTGAGATACAACAAACGCGCCGCCCGGAAATCCTGCAAGTCGCGCTCAAGGCGCTTGGGATCGTCAATGAGTTGCAGCAAGCTCGATATATTGCCCGATGCGACGATTTCTTTGGCCCTTTTATGCAACGACTCGCGCATGCTCTTGCTGAAAAAGCGGTTGAGAGACGGCTCGACAACCGGAGACAGCCATCCCGCAAGATGGGGCAGGCTTTCCGGCCCGTATTTGTATTGAAGCTCGGCAAACAACGTCAGCAGGGCGAGCCCTCTCGGAATCGAATCCTCGGGGCCGTTCATGGCCAGAAATATCTTTTCTCCGTGGTGTTCGCGCACGATCAAAAACGCGGCGATGTGCCGATCCATAGGCTCGCGAGGCCGGCTGTTGGTCATCGCCACACGCTCAAGCGCAGGTAACAGCAGCTTGGGCGACATCACGTATTGGCTTTTCAGCATCGGCGAAAGGCACGGCAATCCCGGATTGGATTCGTATATGGCGCGTTCGACACCGTTGCCGTATGTCGTTCTTTCAAGCACGCCTTTGATGCGATCGAAAAGCTGCCCCATCGAAATGTAGTCAGCCTTTGTTTCGCCTTGCATCTGAATCCATAAGGATACGAGTTGACCAACGATCATCTCGGACAAAACCTGGACGTTGCCGCCTCCCAGCGCGGCTTCGACCAGAAGAGTGGGAATGCCGTTCGGCAATGCCGAAACGCCGCGATAGCGAATGGGCGCCGCATGATCGAGCGCAATGCAGATGCGCGCGACGAGTTGGTCTTCGTAATGCGCCGTCTTGCCGCTTTGTTTAAGATCGTCAACGACGGCTTCGACGTCTTTCGCACGTTCGATGTCGTTTAAGGCGCGGCGCAGCCATTTGTTAAGGGATTCGTTTTCGATGACTTTTGTCGCTTCGGAAGGATTGCCGGCCAGAGCATCCGCCAAAGGACCAATTTGCCAGTATTCCTTGCCTAAAAAGTTGAAATGACGCGTCGCACGCCGTCCGGCATCCGAGCTTTTCGGCGTCATGCGGCGTCCGGTCAGCCACTGATCGAGATCGGTCGCCGTCCAACGCTGCATCGCGTCGTCAGCCAAAAGCCCGCGCAATAATTCGATGTAAGTCGGCGACAATCGTTGGCTGGCAACAATGGCCCCGAAGCTTCCCTTTTGCATTTTGAGGTCAATAATTTCGCGATCGCTTAGACCCTGCAACGGATTGCGCCCTATTACCAGAAAAGCAAGCGTAACGCCGAAAGCGTAGCAATCGTCCGCATGAATGCCGACGCCTCGCCCCATTGGCATGGCCATGGCACGTTCAATGGGCTCGAAAATAACGGGTTGGCCGTAACCGGCAGGGATCGATAGGCATTCGCCGATCTGCGGCGGAACCGCCGTACCGATTCTCCAGAAAATATTGGTGGGGCGTATCGCGTTATGAACCATCCCCATGTTGGATAGCGACGATAAAGCGTCAATCATCGGCGCAATAAAGTGCCGGTTTACGGCATCTTCGCTCAAGATTTGATGCGTTTCATCGAGAGACCCCATCATTCTGGGCGCTGTCGGTTTTTGATACACGAAGGCGTACGCATACGTTCCGTCTACCCATTGCAGAACGCCCGCTTCGATAAGACGCAGAATGCTGGGGATGTCTATGTTGCGCATGGATTGAACGGATTCGATGCGCGGCGGCATTTTAGACATGCAGATAATCGCATAGAAGCTCGACGATGCGTCGGACTTAAGCCGAGCCGCATAGGCCAACCCTCCGGCGCTGTTCAGTTCGGGTAAAGGCATCGAGGGGAATATCTCGATCCTTGACCCCAACATAATGCCGGGCGTGGAGCTTAGGCGCTGTTGTTCTTCTTGAATCATAAAGAAGGGTTGTATTGGAGATGGGAATCGGAGTGTGGAATCAATTGGCTAATGATTCTAAATCATTTTTTCCGATTATGAAATCGCCCGTTTTACATATACGGCCCAAAATGGCGGTTTTTTATCAAAAGACGGGATTGCGCGATGTTTTTCGCCGTCCCACAGCGCCGGCAGACATGCGCGAATCCTTCCTTCCGGAATCCGGCGACGCAGATCCGGAGCCAAAGAATCAAGAAGATCATGCGGCAAAGAACCAAGCGCCCGAACCGTTACGGGCTTGGCTTTAGGCGACGCGCTGACAAGCCAGCGCCCGTCCCACAAAACCGACGATCCGGGCAGCAAAGACAGCGTTTCCGTGGCCGCCGACGGCTCGCGCAACAACGTCACCTTTTTTTCCGCAATTGAAGCGATGCAGCCGTATAGCGTCCGCGCGCCTTCGTGTTTTTTTTCTTCGATAGCATCCATAAGTCCGGACAGAGATGCATACTCCGGCGGGTAATCGCCGTCGTGGACGTATCTGAGACCTGCCACCAACGCGCGTATGGCTATTTCGCGCGGAACGGCACACAAAGCGGCACGATCAAAGCGAACGCTTCCGCCCGCCCCCGTTTTTGCCGATTTCTTTATAAACTCGCGCGTCGCATGATCGAGCGCGGCCTTGGCTTCTTTAGCGCGCGCGCCGAGAACCGTCAGATTATCTATCGTCAGTCCTTCCGAGGCCAGAAGGGGCATGATCTTACGCAAGCGCCCGCGCGCATATTTTTCCGACCCGTTGCTGGGATCCATGACGAAGGCCATTTTCGCTTCACGGCATGTCGCGATAAGTCGTTCTTTGGGTAAAGACAAAAACGGCCGCAAAAGACGAATACCGTCACGTTCGGCTTGCTCCGGGATGCCTGCAAGGCCGTCAATGCCGCTGCCTTTGGCAAGACGCATCAAAATCGTTTCGGCCTGATCGCCTCGATGATGGGCAAGAAGCAGATCGTTTGCACCGAGGCGTCGGCAAGCCTCCGTAAGCAGGCCATAACGCGCTGAACGGGCTTTTTCGTGCAGTTTTCCTGAAACAGCACCGTGTTTCCACGGCAGAATTTCAGTTTCAAAACCCATTTTCTGAAGCCGTTTTTTGACTGTCTTGGCCTCGGCGGCCGATTCGTCGCGCAGACCGTGTTCAACGACAAGTGCCACGCATTGACGCTTTGTCCAGCGTTTAAGGCAATAAGCCAGGGCCATGCT
>JBAZLX010000047.1:0-12030 GCA_041650075.1 Bdellovibrionales bacterium
CTTTTAAATCTGCTCAACGACATTCTCGATCAGTCGAAGATAGAGGCCGGAAAGTTTGCCCTGCGCAACGTTCCATTCAATCTGCGTGATGTTATCGAGCGCACAATCAAGCTTTTCGGCAAAAACGCCATCGCCAAAAATATTGATCTCGCGTCGCGTATCGAGGACGGCACGCCCATGGAGTTACAGGGAGATCCTGACCGGTTGGGTCAGATTCTCTCGAACCTTGTCAGCAACGCGGTTAAATTTACGGAAAAAGGGGGAGTCACTATTCTCGTAAAGCCCATGGGAGAAAAACTTGGGCTTCATATCGTGCATTTCGAGGTCATAGATACCGGCATCGGCATTATGGAAGAAGACCAGAAGCTCATTTTTGAGCCGTTTACGCAAGCCGATACGTCTTCGACCCGCAAGCATGGCGGCACGGGGCTTGGACTGACTATCAGCAAACAGCTTGTCAACATGATGGGCGGAACGCTTATTTTTTCAAGCACGCCCGGCGACGGAAGCACATTCGGGTTTACGGTAGGCTTTGCGGCCGCTTGTTATAAAAGACCCGAAAGTAGCCTGCGTGAAACGACTGAAAACAAAGCCTCTGAAAAGACGGAAGAAAAAGCTCCTATAAAAACCGAGGAGAAGTTTATAACAGCCCCTCCCCAGCCCGCCAAAAAATTTGAAAACATCCGCATCCTTCTGGCCGAAGACAACCCCGTCAATCAGATTGTCGAAAAGAAAATGCTGACCCTTTTGGGCTGCAACGTCAAAATCGTGTCGAACGGGCAAGAGGCGATTACGGCCGTATCGTCCGAAACTTTCGATATCGTCCTTATGGATTGCCAGATGCCGATCATGGACGGCTTTTCCGCGACGAAACTGATTAGGGTCTGGGAATTGCAGCGAAAGAACGCCGCTGTCGTCAGCAACAAGGAATTCAGGCGCATCCCCATTATCGCAGCGACGGCTCACTCGTTGCCGGAGGAGCGCTTGCGCTGCTTTGACGCCGGTATGGACGATTTTTTGAGCAAGCCCATCAGCATGGAAGCCATGACCGCGGCTCTCAACAAGTGGTTATTGATGAAGGATGCCTGAGTACATCCAAGTCTTATCTAGAAGGAGGAAAAAATGAAAATATCCCGCACTCTTAGCATACTGGTTGCCGTAACGGCGCTCGTATCCCTCTCCCCTTCTATTTGTCAGGCTCAGCCGAAACAATTTGTCGCCGCAGGGTCGGGAGTCAATCTGGAAATAACCCGCATTCTGGCCAACGCATTTATGAAGGATCACGAAGGCGTCAGCATCAGCGTTCCGGGCAGCATCGGGACAAAAGGCGCTATTTCCGCCGTTGCGGACAAAGCCGTCATGATCGGGCTTATCTCTAGGCCGCTCAAGGAAAACGAACAAAGGCCGCTTTATACGGTCACGCCTTATGGAAAAACGCCGGTTGTTATCGGCGTCAATCCTTCGGTGCCGGAAAACGGGATTACTTCCAAAGAACTGACAGAAATCTACGGCGGTAAAAAGCTGACGTGGAGCAACGGCCATGACATCGTCGTTCAGATGAGAGAAGCCTACGACAGCGGTTTTCAGATTGTGGAAGCCGCAGTGCCGGGTTTTGCGGCCGCCTGCGACGAGGCGCGCAAAACAGAAAAATGGACGACCTATTTTACCGATCAGGACGCCAACGAAGCTATCGCCAAATTTGCGGATTCGATCGGCGTTTCCGATCTTGGCATGATCCTGTCCGAAAGGCGGGCGATCAAGCCCCTCTCCTTCGACGGGGTCGAGCCTACGGTTGCTAACATCTCCGATGGAACGTACAAGCTAAGCCGGACGCTTTATTTCCTTACCCGTGCCGATAATTTGTCGGAAGACGCTAAGGCTTTTATGGCTTTTGTCCGTTCGGACAAGGGACAGGCCATCCTTAATAAGCATGGGTATTTGCCATTATAATATCGGCCATGTTGTTTTAAAGGGTTTCCATTAAAATCATTCCTGCGCTAAAACGGGGCACAACAAACGTGCCTTGGTTGGCGTCGAATAATTGCAATGGAGCATTAATGAAGGTTCACTCTCTTCTTCACTCGAAAAAATGGGGACTAACATTTCACGTTCTTCCCTTTATCGCCATCATAATTCTTTTCAAGCTCGGGTTTCATTATTTCGGCCTTGAGTTCTTACCGCTAAGCCCTCTTATGGGCGCCCTTATATCTGCCAATGTTTTTCTAATCGGCTTTTTAATCTCAGGCGTTCTGAGCGATTACAAAGAAAGCGAAAAGCTGCCGGGCGAATTGGCCTGCAGCCTTGAAGTGCTTGTTGACGAGAGCAAGATCATTTTAGCCAACAAAAACAGCCAGGTTTCGACGGACATGATTAATCATGTGCGGTTGCTTACCGGTTCTTTGATTGCGTGGTTTCACAAACAGGAAAAGACGGACGATTTGATGAAGAAGATTTCGGCGTTGAACGTTCTTTTTTCGGAGTTAGAGCCCCTAACGCAGGCTAATTTTATTGCCCGATTGAAACAGGAACAGCATAACATCCGCAGGATCGTCACACGCATACATACAATTAGGGAAACGGAATTTAATCCGGCGGGTTATGCCATAGCGGAAATTCTTTCGGTCATATTGTGCATCGGCCTTGTCTTTACAAAAATGGATCCATATTACGAAAGTATATTCTTCGTCGCGTTCGTTTCGTTTATTATGATCTATATGGTTCTCTTAATAAAAAGCCTTGATAATCCTTTCTGTTATTATGAAGAAAAAAATCTGACAAATTTAACAGAAGATATTTCTCTTAAATCTTTATATAATCTGCAAAGAAGGCTGTCGTAATGACTTCGCAAGCTTTTCTTGGCGTAGACAAATCGTTGACGGGTCGCCGTTGGGTGGCGCGCGACTTCGACGAGCGCATAACGCTTGCGTTGTCTCAACGTTACGAGATGCCTGAAATCATTGCGCGAAGCTTGAACGCGCGAGGCGTAGGTCTTGATGCCGCCGACAGTTTCCTCGATCCCAAACTGCGCGATCTTTTACCCAATCCCAGCGATTTAAAGGACATGGACAAAGCGGCCGCTCGTTTTGTTGCGGCCGTCAGGCAAAACGAAAGCATCCTCATCTTCGGCGACTACGACGTGGACGGCGCGACCTCTTCCGCCCTTCTGTTGACTTTTGCGAAACACTTGGGCGCAAAGGCGCAGGTTTACATTCCCGATAGAATGACCGAGGGCTACGGCCCCAATATCGGGGCAATGCGGTTGTTTAAATCGGAAGGCATTAAGCTCGTCGTCTGCGTTGATTGCGGCACGACGGCGCATGCGGCGCTTCAGGCGGCGCACGAGGTAGGACTCGACGTTATTGTCCTCGACCACCATGACTCCGAACCGGAGTTGCCTAAAGCGCACGCGATCGTCAATCCCAACCGTTTGGACGAAACGGAAAAATACGACTATCTGGCCGCAGTCGGCGTAACGTATCTTTTCGTTGTGGCCGTCAACCGCGCGCTGCGCGAAGAGGGTTTTTATAACGGCGCTCCTGTCGAGCCCGATTTGATGCAACTGCTCGATCTTGTCGCTTTGGGCACCGTTTGCGACGTCGTCAAACTGACCGGCCTCAACCGGGCGTTTGTCGCCCAAGGGCTCAAAATCATGAGCCAGCGCCGCAATAAAGGCATAGCGGCGCTGTCGCTGGTATCTGGCATCCGCACGTACGATACATACGCGGCGGGATATATTCTTGGCCCCCGCATCAATGCCGGAGGCCGCATCGGGAAATCCGATCTCGGAGTCAGGCTGCTTTCGACAGAAGACGCCTCCGAGGCTATGGCGATAGCGCAGCGCATGAACGCGCTCAACGACGAACGCCGCGACATCGAAGCCCGCATTCTGGCCGAAGCCGAATACATGACTTCCTCGGAAAATCTGCCGATGGCCTATGTTTATTCGGATAAATGGCACGCAGGCGTTATCGGTATCGTCGCTTCGCGCCTTAAGGATAAATTCCGCCATCCCGCCATCGTCATCGCGGTCGAAGGCGATGTCGGCAAAGGGTCGGGTCGTTCGATCGGCAATATTGATTTAGGAGCGGCCATTATCGCGGCAAGGCAGGCAGGGCTTCTGATCAACGGCGGCGGGCATAAAATGGCGGCCGGTTTTACGGTCGCGCGCGATAAAATAGACGCCCTTCGCGACTTTCTGGCGGCGCGCATCGGCAAGCAGTTGGAAAGTGAGCCGCTGATCCCGACGCTCACGCTCGACGGCCTTGTTTCGGGCGCGGCGTTGCAGCCCGATTTTATACGCCAGATCGAAAAGCTCGCTCCCTTCGGCACGGGCAATCCCGAACCGCGCTTTGCCCTGCCCGATTGTAAAATCATCCGTTCCGACGTCGTCGGCGAAAGGCATATAAGCGTTATTTTTGTGCAAGGCGGAACGCGCGTGCGAGGCATAGCCTTTCGGGCGATGGACAATGAACTGGGCGCGCCTCTTCTTAAATTAGGCTCGCGCCTTCATCTGGCGGGGCATCTGCGGCTTGAGGAATGGCAAGGCGAAGAACGCCTGTCCCTGCACATCACCGACGCCGCGACGACTGGATCTCCATAAGCATTTTCGCGATCTCGATGTCGTAGGGCGCCAGCTTCAAGGCGTATTTCAGCATGTCCTCGGATTTTGCGGGCTTACCCAAATTCCAGTACACGCGCGCCATGGCGACGTAGGAATTTGTGTACCGCGATCCTGTCTCCGCCGCCTTGCGATAGGCTTTAAGAGCGCCGTCCAGATTGCCCTTCTTCTCTTTCATCAGTCCCAGATAATACCACGCGCCGCTGGCCTTCGGGAAAAGCTCGGTCGCCATATTGAGAAGGCGTTCGGACTCCGCTTTGTTGCCGAGGCGCTCTTCCGCCTCCGCGCCGCGCACGATGGGCAGAAAACCGGCGTCTATCTGAGACAAGGCCAAGGCTTTATTCATAGCCACCACGGCTTTTTTATAGTCGCCCGTGTCGGCATACATGCTTGTCAACAAGCCCCAATTGAAAGCCGGAGGGCTTATGGATCGGGAGGGAATCGGCTGAAGCGCCAAAATCAGAAAGCAAACGGCCGCCCCGAGGCTGCACGACAAACGCACATACGCTTTTTCCCTGTATAACCGACCGGCGGCGGGCAAAGCCGCGCCAGCAAGAGGCAAAAGAAACGCAACGGCAGGAAAACGATAACGCTCCGTCACATAGAAAAGCATCAATGACGCCATATAAGCCAAAAGCATGGCGGACAAAACGACGACGTATCTTCTTTTGCGGCCTCCTTCGGCAAAAGCGGCAAAAGCCGCAAGAACCGAAACGACCCCGAACCACGGGTAAGTGACTTTCAAAGCCGTATCGAAATTCTCGCGTATAAAATTGGTATTGTGGTTATCGAAGGCCTCTTGATTGCTCCAGAAAGCGACAAACTTGTTTTTGGCAAGCTTAAGCGTGTCAAAAGGATGCTCTTTCATATAGGTAAAAGCGCGGTCTCTCCAATAACGGGAAACGGCCTCCGGCCCCTGAAGCCTTGCCCTGTCGCGCGCGATCAGCGTCGTGTCAATTTCCTCCTGTACCGGATTTGTCGAAACTTCGGGAGGATAGCTGCTCGTGCCGTCGGCATTAGCCCAATTGCCGACATAAAGGTTGAATCCGTCCGCATAATTGACGGGCACAAAGTCGTCGCTCACGACATAGTTATGAATTGTCACCGGCAAAAGACACAGGATGAACAAAACAAGCGACAGCAGGCTGTTGATAATCGCCTTTCTTTTAAATCTGATGAACGCAATCAAATAAAAGACGGGCAGAAGAAACAGCGCGTTGCCTCTCGCGATAACGGCAAGGCCTAAAAACAGGCCGCCAAGCAGATAATCGCGCATCCTGTTGTTGTCGAACGCGCGCACCGCAAAAAACAGAAAAGCGGCCAGAAGGAAAAACAGCAAAGCTTCCTTCATCAACGGTACGGCATAAAACACAAGCGGTTGATAAAACGCGCCCAGAAGGCCGGTTATCAGGGCGGCGGCAGTGCCGAAGCTTTTTCGCGAGACGGCGCTGATAAGCGTTATGCCTCCCGCGCTCAACAAGGCGTTCACAAGCCCTGCCATCAGCGTGTCGTGCCCGACCATTTTATAGATCAGCCCCAACAGATAGGGATAAAGGGGCGACTGATAAAACGCCGTCGCCCGCAGCCAGTTTCCGTCGGCTATGGCCTTTGCCCA
The DNA here is from genome assembly GCA_041650075.1 of Bdellovibrionales bacterium. Classification (GTDB taxonomy): domain Bacteria; phylum Pseudomonadota; class Alphaproteobacteria; order UBA9219; family UBA9219; genus CAIXLI01. The sequence continues at coordinate 6,234 of JBAZLX010000047.1, forward strand.
GGCATCGTAGGACGCGGCGTCGAGCAGAGGGGCTTTACCGTATGGCAGCCCCTCCCATTGCGACACAAAAATAACCCGCATAACGAACGCCAGGATGAATATTCCGGCATAGAGAAGAACCCCGTTATCCGGCGATAACGGCGTATCTATATCCTGTTTACTATGTTTTGCTTTTTTCAAAGTGTTCCTTGCCCAAAATGGGTAACTTGACGCAGGTAAGCTTACATAAAAGGTTCTAAACCGTCCAGAATCATGCGGCCTAACCAACGCTTGGATTATCACATTCTTTGTGGCAGAAAATAGTCTCATGAATCAAAACGAACCCCTACCCCCGCTCGCATGCATCGTCCTCGCTGCAGGTCTTGGCACACGGATGAAGTCCGATCTGCCCAAGGTGCTCCACCCCGTAGCAGGCGTCCCGATGCTTCGCCATGTGCTCAACGCCTGCGAAGCCTTGTCGCCGGAGCGTATCGTTGCCGTGGTAGGCCCCAACGCGGCGCCGGTCGAACAGCTTGCCTCTCCCCATCCCTGCGTCATCCAGAAACAGCCCTTGGGGACAGGCGATGCCGTCAAAGCCGCGCGCAAAACGCTCGTTGATTTTGCGGGCGACATCATCGTTCTTTTCGGCGACAGCCCCCTTGTGACGACAAGCTCTTTGCGCCTGATGCAAAACCGCCGCAAAGAAACAGGCGCAACGGTCGTCGTGGCGGGCTTCACCCCGAAACATCCGGCTTCTTACGGACGCCTGATTATTGACGAAACGGGCAATCTGTCCGCCATCGTCGAAGTAACGGAAGCTACGCCCGAACAAAGCGCCGTCGGCCTTTGCAACGGCGGAGTCATGCTTTTCGACGCCAGCAAGCTTTGGCCTTTGCTCGACGAGCTTCGCGACGACAACGCAAAGAACGAATTTTTCCTGACCGATTGCGTCGCTTTGGCGCAGCAGCACGGCGACATCAGCGTTGTGGCCACGATCTCGGAAGACGAAGTGTTGGGCATCAACACGCGCGTCGAGCTGGCTCAGGCCGAAAAGATCATGCAGCGGCGTTTGCGCGAAAAAGCCATGCTGGCGGGCGTCACAATGACCGACCCCGATACCGTGTTTTTATCCGCCGATACGGCTTTTGGCCGCGACGTGACGATAGCGCCGAACGTCATTATCGGGCCCGGCGTCGAAATCGGCGATAAAGTCGAAATCCGCGCCTTCACGCAGATGGAACGCGTGCGCATCGAACGCAACGCCGTCATCGGCCCCTTCTCGCGCGTGCGCCCCAATTCGCACATCGGCGCTGGCGCTCACGTCGGCAACTTTGTCGAGATCAAGAACGCCACGCTTGGCGAAGGTACGAAGGCCAATCATCTGGCTTATATCGGAGATTCCAACTTAGGCGAAAAAACCAACATTGGTGCGGGAACGATTACCGCGAACTACGACGGGGTTCATAAAAATCTGACCGAGATCGGCAACGATGTCTTTATCGGCTCGAACACCGTTTTGGTGGCGCCGGTCAAAGTCGGCGACGGTGCCACAGTCGCGGCGGGCAGCGTCATTACAAAGGACGTGCCCTCCGACGCCTTGGGCATTGGTCGTTCGAGGCAGGAAAACAAACCCGGCTTAGCGAAAAGACTTCGGGAAAAGAATAATAAGTGACATGATATTTTAACGAGGTTTATCATGGCTATAAATAATGTTGAGCCTGACTCTATTCAAAACGCTCTTCAGGCAATTTGGGATCTTGTTTCAAGCGAAACGACGCGCTCGAGATTAAATAAAGCGTCCATATGTCTTGGCATTCTTGCAACTGTCGAAACGGCGCTGTGCGGGGCTTATTACGAGTCGTTCTGTGTAGGGCTAAGCGTCGTCGGGCTAGCCTGCTTGCAGAAAAGCGCTTTTCATTCACAGTGCACCCCCTCATAACCAGCCGCATAATATGGATTAAAACATGACAGCAAGACGCATGGAAGACAGCCACGTTCATGACATTGGTCAAGCCCGCGAAAGCACCCTCCGAAGGGATAACCAGTGGAACGACAACCGCGTCATTTCAAAAAATATTGTAAACGGAGCGTTTGCGACGCTTGCCGCCTCGTTATGCGGAGATATTGAGTCCGTATGGTATCTGGGGCGGAATACGCTGGTTTGTACCATGATATATCCGTCGCCGTGATCCGGTAACACTATAGTAAATAAGCCGATTTTCGATTAAACTTGACAAAAGGCGGGGTTTTCACGACATTCACGCCCCTTCCTGCCCTTTGGCGGGCAGCATAAGAACTTAGGATTAAAGCTATGGCCAAGACAAAGAACGACATCAAGCTGGTTTCTTCCGCCAACACGGGCTTCTTTTACGTGACTAAAAAGAACCCTAAAAACAACACCAAGAAGCTTGAGTTGAAGAAGTACGACCCTCGCGTGCGCAAGCATGTCGTCTTCAAAGAAGGCAAGATCAAGGAAGCCAAGAAGTCGTAAATATTATCGTAATAAATAGGTAATATTCTGTCGCACGAGTTGAATTCCATGCGGCGGAGAATATCCTATTCTATTGCCGTATTTTATTAATGACGCGGGTTTTTCCATGTGTGGCATTGTCGGCACTGTCGGTAAAGAGAACGCTTCCGCCATCCTTCTCGAAGGATTACGTCGCCTCGAATATCGTGGCTACGACAGCGCAGGGCTAGCGACGATCGTTGACGGCAAAATCGAACGCCGCCGCGCCGAAGGCAAGCTCGACTGCCTTGCCGACCTGTTAATTAAGCAACCTCTTCCCGGCACGATAGGCATCGGCCATACGCGCTGGGCGACGCACGGCAGGCCGACGGAAGCCAACGCCCATCCTCATGCAACCGATCTGGTGGCGGTCGTCCATAACGGCATCATCGAAAATTACCGCGAGCTTCGCGAAGAACTTGAATCGAAAGGCTGCGTTTTTACGTCCGAGACGGACACCGAAACCATCGCCCATCTTATCAGCGATTTTTTGCGCCATGGCATGACGCCGCAACAGGCGACGGCCGCCGCGCTGAAGAGGCTTGTCGGAGCGTTTGCCATCGGAGTCCTGTTTACGGGACACAGCGGCCTTTTGATCGGCGCGCGGCGCGGAAGCCCGCTCGCGCTCGGCTACGGCAAAGGCGAAATGTATCTGGGGTCGGACGCGCTTGCGCTGGCTCCCCAAACGAACAAGATCGCATATCTGGAAGAAGGCGATTGGGCGGAGTTATATGCCGATAAAATCGTCATCCACGACGAAACGGACAAAGTCGTTAGCCGCAAGATCATCACGACGACGTTGTCCGAGGCCGCAACCGGCAAAGGCCAATATCGGCACTATATGCTGAAGGAGATATTCGAACAGCCCACGGTTATCGGCGATACGCTGGAGTCCCTTGCCCTGCCCAGCGGCCTTGCGGTTCCCACCCTGCCCTTTAACTGGAAGGCTGTGCCGCGCGTCACGATTATCGCCTGCGGCACGGCGTCCTATGCCGGGCTTGTCGCCAAATACTGGTTCGAGCAATTGGCCAAGCTGCCCGCCGAGATAGATATCGCTTCCGAATTCCGTTATCGCGAAGCCCCGATGCCTTTGGGCGGCGTCACGATTGTCGTATCTCAATCGGGAGAAACGGCGGACACGCTGGCTGCCTTGCGTTATGCGAAGGCGCAGGGTCAGAAAATTTTATCAGTCGTCAACGTTCCGCAAAGTTCTATCGCCCGAGCCTCGGATGCCGTCGTTCCGACGCTGGCAGGCCCCGAAATCGGCGTTGCTTCGACAAAAGCCTATACGACGCAGCTTACGGTTCTTTTGTGCCTTGCGCTCGACGCAGCCCGCGCGCGCGGCACGCTGACCAACGACCGCATCAATGAAATCCTGCGCGCCCTTCGCGAAGTACCGGCGCAGATCAACGCCATTCTTCGCGACGAGCACCGCATTCAGGAACTTGCCCAAAAAATCCGGAAAGCGCACGACGTTTTGTATCTTGGTCGCGGGCTTCTTTATCCGATAGCGATGGAAGGCGCTTTGAAGCTCAAAGAAGTGTCGTATATCCACGCCGAAGGCTATCCGGCGGGCGAGATGAAGCACGGGCCCATTGCTCTCGTCGATAAAGAGCTTCCTGTCGTGTTCCTTGCGCCCAGCGACGCGCTTTTCGAAAAAACGGCCTCGAACATTCAAGAAGTCATCGCGCGCGGCGGCAAAGTCATCCTGTTTTCGGATAAGGAGGGGATTGAGCAAACCGGCGCGAAAACCTTTATGAATATCGCGCTGCCGAAAGCCGATCCGACGGTCACGCCGCTGCTTTATGTCGTCCCCTTACAATTATTGGCCTACTACACGGCGCTTGCGAAGGGCACTGACGTTGACCAGCCGCGAAATCTGGCCAAAAGCGTGACGGTTGAATAATCGCCCTCATTTATGCTAGGAATTACGGCATATTGTTCCTCATATTTGCAGGGAGATTAAATTGGCATTTGATAATTTTAGACAGCTCTGGAAAATCTCTAAAGCCGAAATTTGTTGTGCCGCAGGCACCGTGGTTATTGCAGTTGCCCATACCGCGATTACCGCAAATAGGCTTCTCATTGATAACATCAACACGACGGGTTTTATGGTTCTGTCGGGAGCCTTCGCTTTCTGCGCCTATCGGAACTTCCGAGAGCATCTTAAAAAAACGGGCAAAATCGTCGAAAACGATTTCTGGGAGGTCTCAAAAACAGAAGCCAGCTTGGCATGCGTGACCGCAGGCCTTGCTATCGGGCACGGGTTGCAGTCCATATCATCGGTCGGCGCGAAGGCATCGATTGCCGCTGTTGAAGCCGCAGCCAGTTCGGAAATCACGATGGGTCTTGCGCTCACTTCCGTACTTTTGGCGGGGCTAGCCAAACACCGCTACGACATGAGCCTGAACAAAAAGACAAGCGAAGCCTCTGCCCCGATTGTTGCGTAAAAGTTTCTTTGGCGTTTATTATAAAGCTAATTTTATTGTCATTCCGGCCAAGCCGCGCTTTCCTCTTTCTACTGTCATTCCGGAAAATTCGCTTTTTTTGCCTCGCAAAAAATGCGAATTTATCCGGAATCCCATTTGGTCTCTTTCTTCTCACATGAATAAAAACTTTAGGGTATATATCGTTACCGATAAGCCGTTCGGAACGCTCTATGTCGGCATAACATCCGATCTTCCGCGCCGTATGTATGAGCATAGAAACGGAATTAACGAAGGATTCACAAAAAAATATGGCCTAAAAATGCTTGTTTGGAGCCAAGAATTTAACACGGCCATTGAAGCCATAGAATTTGAGAAAAAAATCAAGAAATGGAAACGAAATAGGAAAATTGATCTTATTCAAAAAGACAATTTAAAATGGACTGATTTATACGAGAGCATCAATGGATAAATAAGAAAATAAAATGGGATTCCGGATAAAATCGCATTTTGCGTAGAGCAAAAAGCGATTTTTCCGGAATGACAAAATAATTTTTTTCTCACCGCCGCTTTTTGCCCGGTTTTGGCCGCGAATGCGTCATCGGTTCGGACGCAATCTCCAGCTCCGCCGCTTCAAGCCGCTTGATCTCGTCGCGGAATTGCGCGGCTTCTTCGAATTCCAGATTTTCAGCCGCCGCCCGCATCCGTTTGTCGAGATCGCGCAAATGGGCGCGTAAATCCTTGCCGGATAAGGTCAGCTCGTCGGCCAATCCCGCCTTGACCGTCAGATGGTCGCGCTCGTAAACGGACGACAGAATATCGCCGATGGATTTCTTGATGCTTTCTGGGGTAATGCCGTTGGCGGCGTTATAAATCTGCTGTT